>CAYSUY010000318.1:0-2523 GCA_964434345.1 uncultured Acetobacteraceae bacterium | reverse complement strand
CCCTTGGCGATCAGCTGGTTGATCGTCGGCATCCAACTTCCCTCATCGGCCCGCCTGATACGGGACCATTTCCGCGCACCGGCCCATCCGGCACGCGGGCGAAACGAAATGCCCGCAGGACGCCGAGCTTGGCGCTCCCGCAGGCTTGTGATCGGCGAGCTTGCTCGCCGACGGGGCCGTTCGAGGACGGCTCACTGGAATTTTCGCACCGCAGACCCGTGTTTCGGTTGACCGACGACCGAGTCCAACGATGCGGCTGGGCTTATACGCGCTTGCGACAGACAGCGTCAAGCTTAGCCGGAAAGTTTTACGTCGCTTTTCGTCGCTCCTCTGCGCCCCCAATCCCTGGGGGGTAGGTCACGCGGTTTTGCGCAAATCCAGGTAGGGCGTGCTGCCCTGTAAAAAGGCTCGTGACGACGTGGTGCCGGCATGGAAACGCCGCCGCGGTTGCCCGCGACGGCGTCCTGGACGTTCACCCGATGGCGTGACGTCAGGCGCGCGGCCGGCGCCTTGCCGGGGCACCGGCGCGGCGTTCGCGCGGCGCCCGGTCCCCCTCGCCTTCCTCCGCCGGGGCCCCAGCGGTGACCACCGCATCGGCCGATTCGGCTTCGCGCTGCTCCTGTTGCGCCAACAATTCCCGATCGCGATCTGCAGCGATCTGGCGCAGGCGGTTCATCACGGCACCGGTGCCCGCCGGGATCAGGCGGCCGACGATCACGTTCTCCTTCAGCCCGATCAGGCTGTCGGTCTTGCCGATGACGGATGCCTCGGTAAGGACGCGCGTGGTCTCCTGGAACGATGCCGCGGAAATGAACGACCTCGTCTGGAGCGACGCCTTGGTGATGCCCTGAAGAACGGGCTGGCACGTCGCGCTGCGCAGGTTCTGCGCGGCCGCCTTGTTGTTGACGTCGTCGAACTCGTCGCGGTCGACCTGCTCGCCGGCAAGGAAGGTCGTCTCGCCTGGATCGACGATCTCCACCTTCTGCAGCATCTGCCGGACGATCACTTCGATGTGCTTGTCGTTGATCTTCACGCCCTGCAACCGGTAGACGTCCTGGATCTCGTTCACGAGATAGCTCGCCAGTTCCTCGACCCCGAGGACCCGCAGGATGTCATGCGGGACGCGATGCCCGTCGACGAGAGTATCGCCGCGCTGCACCAGATCGCCTTCCTGCACACCGATATGCTTGCCCTTGGGGATGAGATACTCGACCGGGGCCTGGCTCTCGTCTGCCGTGCGCACGAGTACGCGCCGCTTCGACTTGTAGTCCTTGCCGAATTCGACGCGTCCATCGACCTCGCTGATGATCGCGAAATCCTTCGGACGGCGCGCTTCGAACAACTCGGCGACGCGCGGCAGACCGCCCGTGATGTCGCGGGTCTTCGACGATTCGCGCGAGATGCGAGCGAGGATGTCGCCGGCCTTCACGCGGTCGCCGTTCCCGACCGACAGGATCGCCTCGACCGGAAGGAAGTAGCGTGCCTCCAGGCCGTTCGCGAGCAGGATCTGCTCGCCGCGCTCGTCGCGCAGGACGATGCGTGGCCGCAGATCGGCACCGCGAGGCTGCTGACGCCAATCGATGACGCTCTTGCTGGTGATGCCGGTCGCCTCGTCGACGACCTCGCGCACGGAGAGCCCCTCCACCAGGTCGACGTAATGGGCGACACCTTCCTTCTCGGTGATGATCGGAAGGGTGTACGGATCCCACTCGGCCAGCTTCTGTCCCTTGGTGACCGTATCGCCTTCATCGGCGAGCAACCGCGACCCATAGGGTAGACGATGGCGCGCGCGTTCACGGCCAGCCGCATCGACCAGCACGATCTCGACGTTGCGCCCCATGACGATCCGCTCGCCCGCCGAGTTCACGACCACTGCGCGGTTGCGGATCGTGACCTTGGTATCGAAGGCCGCCTCGACGGAGTTCTCGAGCTTGACCTGCGCCGCGCCACCGATGTGGAAGGTGCGCATCGTCAGCTGCGTGCCCGGCTCGCCGATCGACTGCGCGGCGATGATGCCCACCGCCTCCCCGACATTGACCGGCGTGCCGCGTGCGAGGTCGCGACCGTAGCAACGGGCGCAGACGCCGCCCGTCGACTGACAGGTCAGAACGGACCGGATCTTGACCGATTCCAGGCCGATCTTCTCGATGCGCTCGACATCGGGTTCCTGGATCAGTTCGCGCGCCTTGACGAGGACGGTGTTGTCGAGAGGATCGACGACATCCACGGCCGCAGTGCGGCCGAGAATGCGCTCCCCGAGCGGCGAGATGACCTCGCCACCCTCGACTACCGCGCGGACGGTGAGACCGTCTTCGGTCCCGCAATCGTCCTGAACGATGATGACGTCCTGGGCAACGTCGACGAGACGGCGAGTGAGATAGCCCGAATTCGCCGTCTTGAGCGCCGTGTCGGCCAGACCCTTACGCGCGCCATGCGTCGAGTTGAAGTACTCGAGCACGGTCAGACCTTCCTTGAAGTTCGAGATGATCGGGGTCTCGATGATCTCGCCCGACGGCTTGGCCA
>CAYSUY010000317.1:0-2529 GCA_964434345.1 uncultured Acetobacteraceae bacterium | reverse complement strand
ATTGCTCGAGCGGGTCGGCGCGTTCGGCGAACGCGTCGAGGTCGTCGCCCTCAACGACTACAAGGTCGAGATCCCGGTCTCGGACTTCGCGCGCTGGCCGGTCATCCTCGCCTACCGGATGAATGGCGAGGCGTTGCGTATCCGCGACAAGGGACCGCTCTGGATCGTCTATCCGCAAGACGATTTCCGCGCGCTCAGGACCAAGGAGGTCCAGGGCAAATGGGCATGGCAGGTCAAGGAGATCCGGGTCAAGTAGGCGGCGGAGCCGGGACGCGGGCCCCGTCATGGACAAGGCGCTCGCCATCATCGCGACCGATCGGCTGCGCCGCGCGCCGCTGGTTCAGGTCGCGGTGCTGCTCTCGGTGCTGGGGATCGCCGGCT
Source organism: uncultured Acetobacteraceae bacterium (assembly GCA_964434345.1). Lineage (GTDB taxonomy): Bacteria > Pseudomonadota > Alphaproteobacteria > CACIAM-22H2 > CACIAM-22H2 > CAIOSQ01. The sequence goes on along the minus strand of CAYSUY010000317.1, from coordinate 2,148 downwards.
CGCTGTACTACGTGCATGCGCTGTTTTCCGGCTACTACGTCACCAAGGAGAACCTGCTCTGGGTCTCGACCCAGGCCGAGGTCGAACTGGCGCGCTACTCGAACGCCCTTCTGCGTGCCGTCGCGACTGGCGGCACCGCACCTGACGCCCTGGCGGACGCCGCGTTCCGCTTCGACATCTTCGTCAGTCGGCTCGAGCTCTTTCGCTCCGGTGTCGTCAACGAGGCGCTCTCCGCGACCGGCGACGGGCGCGCGCTGCTGGCGCGCATCGACACGATCGAACCCGCGATCGATCCGCGGAACATGCCCGATTGGGGGCTGGACAGCGTGCGGCTTCTCGCGGAACGGATTTCCGCCGCGGCGCTCGTCCTGCGCGACGTCTCGCTGATCTTCCTGCGGCGCGAGGCGCAGGCCGAGCGCGACCTGCTCCATGTCCTCGACACCAGCGTCGCGGTTTCCTTCGCCTGCTTCGTCGTCGGAATCGTCGCCACCTTGTTCTTCCTGCGCGCGCGCGAGCAGAGTCTGCGCAACGCGCAGGCCGCGCGCGCAGCCGCCGAGGAGGCGAACCGCGCGAAGAGCGATTTCCTGGCGACGATGAGCCACGAAATCCGGACCCCGCTCAATGCGGTGATCGGCCTGTCCAACCTCCTGGGCAATACGAGCCTCGCACCGCAGCAGCGCCATTTCGTCGAGACGATGGAGGCGGCGGGTGGTCAGTTGCTGCAGGTCGTCAACGACGTGCTGGATTTTTCGCGCATCCAGGCCGGCCGGGTCGAACTCGTCAGCGGCCCCGTCGCCTTGCGCAGCTTCATGGATCGCCTGCTGCTGATCGTCAACGGCCTGCCGAACGCCGCGCGACTCCATGTCTCGGGCGCGATCTCCGCGGACGTGCCAGCGAGGATCGTCGCCGACGAGGCCCGGTTGATGCAGATCCTGACCAACCTCATGGGCAACGCCGTCAAGTTCACGCGCGACGGTGCGGTGCGCCTCGATATCGGCGTCGATGCCGCCGATGCGGCGAAGCCGATGTTGCGTTTCGCGGTCCACGACGACGGTCCGGGTGTCCCCGACGAACTGCGCGCCCAGATCTTCGAACCCTTCACGCAAGGCCGTTCCGAGCGCCTGCGCCCGCATGCCGGAACCGGGCTTGGCCTGTCCATCAGCCGCGGCCTCGCGCGGCTGATGGGCGGCGACATCACGCTCGCGCCGAAGGCGGAGCGCGGTGCGTGCTTCGTTCTCACATTGCCGCTCGCGGTCGCGTCGCCGGAAAACGTCGCGCAAGACGGTCCGGTCGCGACGGAGGCGTCCGGGCCGCTCTGTGTCCTCGTCGCGGAGGACACGCCGACAAACCAGCTCGTCGTGCGGTTGATGCTCGAAGGGCTGGGACACAGGGTCCATCTCGTGGGGGACGGGGCGCAGGCTGTGAGCCGGTTCGGCGACGATCGCTTCGACCTGGTGATCCTCGACATCCAGATGCCGGTGATGGACGGCTACGAGGCCGCGCGGCGCATCCGCGCGGCGGGCGCCCATGGCGGCCGGGTTCCGATCCTGGCGCTGTCGGCCTTCACCCAGGCGTCCGATCGGGACCTGGCCGCCGCGTCCGGGATCACCGGATTCCTGTCCAAGCCGGTACGGCAGGGCGACCTCGCCGCCGCGATCGCCCGGGTGGCATCGCGCGCCGTGGCTGCGACGGGTTCCTGAGCCGCGGCAGGCCGGGCTTGTCGGCGCGTGCCGGTTGCGCGCAACATCGGTGCCTCAACGCGGAGCGCAGCGCATGACCGAACAGCCCGTATCCCGGAAGGTCGATCCGATCACCTTCGAGCTCTTCAAGAACGCGATCTTCTCGATCGCCGACGAGATGGCGCTCACCGTCGTGCGGACGACCTATTCCGGCGTGCTCAAGGACAACATGGACTTCTCCACCGGCTTCGCCGACGCCGATGGCAAGCTGGTCGCGCAGGGGCTCACGCTGCCTGGCCATCTCGGTTCGGTCCCGACCGCGATGGCGTCGATCATGCGCCATTTCGGCGACGACATCGCCGAGGGCGACGTCTTCAGCATGAACGACCCCTTCGACGGCGGCATGCATCTGCCGGACATCTTCATCTTCAAGCCGCTCTTCCACCGTGGCGAGCGGCTGGCCTTCGCC
>CAYSUY010000316.1:0-2535 GCA_964434345.1 uncultured Acetobacteraceae bacterium | reverse complement strand
ATTCGCTGGTCATCACCACGCGCGCCTTCAGCCTCGTCGATCTCGACATGGAACTGGTGCCGGTCGATCTCGATGGCCGCAAGGACCTGGTTATCACCAACTTCGCGATTCCCTCAGTCGACTCGATCGGTGAGGTTTTGGGCGTCCTGATCCGTGACCAGCTTGGAAGCGGTGCGGTCGAACATCTGTCCGATGCGACCGGCATTGTCTACGGGTTCGGCTCTACCTGGCTCGTCGGTGGGACGGGGAACGTCACGCTCGATGGCGGCGCTAGCAATGATGCGATCTGGGGCGGTCGCGGAGAAGATGTGATCCATGGCGGGGAGGGGGATGACATCCTGGTCGGAGGGGGCTTGGGTGACGTCTCGCTGTCGCAATTCGGCGATCGGTTGTTCGGCGGTGCCGGTAACGACATCCTGTTTGTCGTCGATGGCGGCGCGATGGAGGGCGGCGACGGAAGCGACACGTTCCGAGTGAATGCTGATGATTACTTCTCGGTGACCGTCACGGACGACGCGACCGGATCGGGTATCGACCGGATCGAGATCCTCGGTAGCTCGCGCCTGATTTCTGGCGGCACGAATGGCTCCGCAATCGACCTGCGGTTCGAACACATCGGAAGCCAGTTGGTCCTGCATGGGCCGTCGCTCGTGATGGCACCGACGGTCGAGGAGATCGCCTTCGTGGCTGGCGGATCGACCAAGGTCCTGTCCGTGACCGGGGCGGCGACCGGCGGTGCGCAGAACGAGTTGATCCTAGGTGCCTTCTTCTCCCCGTCGGCGACGACGCTCAGCGGCGGTGGCGGCGACGATGTGATCCTTGTCAATCGCCAGACCTTCCAGGGGCCGGAGACATTCCCCGTCGTCTTGGCGGATGGAGGCACCGGCGACGATCTCATCATCCGCGCCATCGCACCGGCCTTTTCCGCCGCGACCACTGCTCAACCTGGGATCACCCTTGTCGGTGGGGATGGCAGCGATACGGTCAGCTACGCGGGAGGTCACGGGCGTCGGATCATCGCCTCCCTCGAGACAGGGCGCGCCTCTTGGGTCGAGACATCGAGCAATGTCGGCGTCACCGATATTCTGATCGGCATCGAAAACCTTATCGGTGCATCGAACGGCGACACGCTCACGGGTGATGCGGGGGCGAACACGCTGGATCCCGGCTCGGGTTTCCACAATACGCTTGCGGGCGGCGCCGGCAACGACACCTACATCATCTCGACCTCGACGGGCGTTACCATCTCGGACAGCGCCGGGATCGATCGTCTTCATTTCCTGCTCCCGGAATCGCGGGAGGTTGCCCCTGCGCATGTCTCGTTTGGGCGACTGGGCGTCCAACCCCATCTCGGTTTCAGTGCAGGACCGGATGGCTTCGACGGGTTCGTCAGCGGACAGATCACCGGGCATTTCGAGGGCAATCCGATCGAGGAGGTTGCCTTCCAGCGCAATGGCGTGACGGTCGTCTACGCCCTGCAGCAGGGGGAGACCCCCACGCACGGCGGGTCCGGAAACGACATGATCCTGGGCACGGGCGGGAACGACACGATCCGCGGGTTTGCGGGAGATGACGCCATCTACGGCAACCAAGCGGGCGCCGGCATCGACCATCTCAGCGGCGACGATGGTGACGACAATCTGCAAGGCCCCGGCTTCTTGTCCGGCGGCCGTGGCGACGATGTTCTCGTGGGGCTCGGGTTCAACGACACCCTCGATGGCGGCGAGGGCAACGACGAACTTGAAGTCATCGTAGGGGGGACGCTGATCGGCGGGACCGGTGACGATTTCTACGGCGTAGCAAGCATCGCCACGTCCGTGACCATTCGGGATGTCCATGGCGCGGACATAATTGGACTGGGCGAGTCCTTCGCGCTGCAACTCGGCGCAGTCAACATCGCGTCGATGGACATATCCAGCAGCGACCTCGTCATAACGCGCCGCTCGCTGAGTTTCGCGTCGGAGGTCGGACAGGTAACCCTGGAGGGCCAGTTCAGTCCCACGACATCGGCGCGGATCGAGTTTGTCTCCTTTGATACCGACCACGTGCCGGATCTCAAGCAGGTCGCGACCAGCCATGTGGGCTCTGCCTTTGGCGACCTGCTTGTCGGCGTCAATGGGTTCGATGCGCTCGGCGGCGATGGCGACGACATCATTTCGCGGGGTGACGCGCAGATCGTCGAAGGCGGAAACGGCGATGATCTCCTGCTTGCGGAGAGTGCGAGCGGCGCGGCGTATCGCGGTGGTACGGGGATCGATATCGTCAGTTATCTCGGATCGACCGAGGGGATTTCGGTGAGCCGCGATTTCCTCGATTCATCGCGGTTGCGGGTTCAGGGCGTCGCCGACGTGTCCGGGAATTTCCTGGATTCCCTCGAGGGGATCGAGGTGGTGATCGGTTCGAGGTTCAACGACAATTTCGAGATGGACGGGGACCTGACTGCCGCTACATCGACGACCTATGTCGGCGGTACCGGCACCGACGTCTTCGACCTCAGCGAGTTCACCGTTCGTGCGGACGATGGCGTGTTCATCG
>CAYSUY010000315.1:0-2539 GCA_964434345.1 uncultured Acetobacteraceae bacterium | reverse complement strand
CCTTGTCGCGCAGGCGCCGCGCCGCGCGCAGCAGCGCGCCGCCGCCCGCCGCCGCGCCGCGGCTGCCGCGGCTGCCCATGCCATAGGGCGCGACGTCGCTGTTGCCGATGCGGATCGCGATGTCGGCGAGGCGGCAGCCCAGCCCCTCGGCGACGCATTGCGCCAGCGTCGTCTCGTAGCCCTGGCCCGTGCCGCCGAGGCCGCAGGAGGCGAGCACGGCGCCCGAGGGTTCGATGCGGATGGTGGCTGTCTCGTGGCCGGAGCCCGGGATGCCGGCCTTGCGGTAGAAGGCCGAACCATAGGTCGTGGACTCGATCACCGCGCAGTAGCCCAGGCCGAGCAATTCGCCACGCGCGCGGGCCGCGCGCTGGCGATGCCGGAACGCGTCGTGGCCGATCGCTGACGCCACGGCTTCCAGCGTCTCGGCCGGCGTCACGTCGACCAGCATCTCGCCGGTCGCGGTGGTCCAGGGCTGTTCGGAGGCGGCGATCGTATTGACGCGCCGGACTTCGAGCGGATCGAGGCCGAGCGCCTCCGCGATCCGGTCCATGAGCCCGTCCATGAACCAGGATGCGCTCGCCATCGGCGCGCGCATCGGCCCCGCCGGACATTTATGCGTGAGCCACGCGTCGAGCGCGTAGCGATAGGTTTTCACGCGGTAGGGGCCGGGCAGGATCATCGCCACGACGGCGATCATGTAGTTCGCCGGGAAGAAGCAATAGGCGCCGAAATCGGCCTCGAAATGGGCATCGAGCGCCAGCAGCCGCCCATCCGCCGTCACCGCGGCGCGCAGCGAGGCCGTCTCCTCGCGCGCGTGGAGCGCCGCGATCAGGTTCTCGCCGCGCTCCTCGCGCCACCGCACCGGCCGGCAGAGCGCGATCGACATCGCCGCGCAGGCCAGCTCCTCGCGCAGCAGGGCGATCTTCTGGCCGAACCCGCCGCCGACATCCTCGGAGATCACGGTCACCTGGGATTCCGACAGGCGCAGCCGCGCGGCGAGCGCGGAGCGCAGCGGGTGCGGCGCCTGCGCGCCGGTCTGAAACGTCAGGTGCCGCCGGCCTGGATCCCAGCTGGCGATGCAGCCGCGCGGCTCGAGCGGCATATGCGTCTGCCGGTGCTGGGAAAAGCGCGCCTCGACCACGCGATGCGCCGTCGCGAAGGCGGCATCGACCTCGCCGGCGGCGAAGTCCTGGCGTGCGATGCGGTTGGAGGCGAGCGTCGGATCGACGCGCGGCGCATCCGCCGCGCGCGCGGCGTCGATGGAGGCGCAGGCGGGCAGCGGCCGGTAGTCGATCTCGATCGCCTCCGCGGCGTCGAGCGCCGCTTCGTGCGTCTCTGCCACGATCGCGGCCACCGGATCGCCGACGAAGCGCACGCGGTCGACGGGAAAGGGGGGCGTGTCGACCGGATGCAGCCCCTCGATCGGCGGTGCCATGCGCAGCGTCGTCGCCCGGCTGGCGAAATCGGCTCCGGTCCAGATCGCGGCGACGCCCGGCATGGATCTGGCGGTGTCCGTCGACAACGCCGCGATCCCGGCATGGGCGTGCGGACTGCGCAGGAAGACGAGATGCAGCGCGCGCGGCGTCTCGATGTCGTCGACGAACCGGCCCTGGCCGCGCAGCAATCGCTCGTCCTCGACGCGGAGCGGCGAGGTCCCGAGGATGCGGTGACCGCTCACGGGCGTGCGCCGTCCAGGCGCTCCTCGCTGGCGGCGTCGAAGAGATGCAGCCGGTCGCGCGGGATGCACAGCCCGAGCCTGTCGCCGGGTGCGACGCGCAGCCCCTTGTCGAGACGGAAGACGAGTTCGGTGTCCCCCACGGCGAGGTTCACGTGCTGCTCCGATCCGAGCGGCGAGACGAGGGTGACGCGCCCTTCGATGTCGGCGGCTGCGCCCTCGGCCGGTGCGCAATCCTCCGGCCTCACGCCGAGGATCGTCTTGTGCCCGGGCGCGAAGCGCCCGGCCAGCGCGACGGACAGATCGCCGCGCCGGAAGCTGTCACCGGACGGTCCGACCTCGCCGGTCAGGAAGTTCATCTGGGGCGCGCCGAGAAAGCCGGCGACGAAACGGTTGCGCGGCCGGTCGTAGATGCCGGCAGGCGTGTCGATCTGCTGCACGACGCCGCCGCGCATCACGGTGATGCGGTCGGCCAGTGTCATCGCCTCGGCCTGGTCATGGGTGACGTAGACGACCGTTGTCGCGACCTGTCGGTGCAGCTTCTTGATCAGCGTGCGCATCGACACGCGCAGCGCGGCGTCAAGGTTCGACAGCGGCTCGTCCATCAGGAAGACGCGCGGTTGCCGCACGATCGCCCGGCCCAGGGCGACGCGCTGGCGCTGCCCGCCCGAAAGCTGGCTCGGGCGGCGCTCCAGCAGATGCGTGATCTCCAGCTGTTCGGCGGCACCGCGTACACGCCGCGCGATCTCGTCGGCCGGCATGCCGCGCAGCTTGAGCCCGAAGGCGATGTTCTCGAAGACGTTCTTCTGCGGGTAGAGCGCGTAGCTCTGGAACACCATCGCCACCTCGCGCCGGTGCGGCGGC
>CAYSUY010000314.1:0-2565 GCA_964434345.1 uncultured Acetobacteraceae bacterium | reverse complement strand
TGCGCTGATCCTGCTCGTGCTCGGCTTCAACATGTTCGGCGACGGCGCGCAGGACCTCCTCGACCCGCAACGCAAGACCGGCAAATGACCCTTCTCACGGTCGAGAACCTGCATACGCATTTCGTGTCGCGCTCGCTCGACAACGAGATCCGCGTGGCGCGCGCGCTCAACGGTGTCGGCTTCTCGCTGGAGCGCGGCCGCATCCTCGGCCTGGTCGGCGAGACCGGGGCGGGCAAGTCCCTGACGGCGCTGTCGATCATGGGGCTGCTCAAGCCGCCGGCGCGCATCGTCGAGGGGCGCATCGATTTCGAGGGCCGCGACCTTGCCGCCATGCCGCCGGAGGAGCTCAACCGGCTGCGTGGCGACCGGCTGGCGCTGATCGTCCAGAACCCGCGCGCGTCGCTCGATCCGCTGGCGCGGATCGGCGAGCAGCTCGCCCGCGTCCACCGCGCCCATCGCAAGGCCGACACCGCCACGGCGCAACGCCGCGCCGTCGAGATGCTGGCCGCGGTCGGCCTGCCGGATCCCGAGCGCCGCGCCCGGTCCTGGCCGCACGAGCTGTCCGGCGGCATGGCCCAGCGCGTGCTGATCGCGATGGCGCTGATCAACGAGCCGCAGCTGGTGATCGCCGACGAGCCGACCACCGGGCTCGACGTCACGGTCCAGGCCCAGATCCTGGACCTGATCCAGGGCATGGTGCGCGCGCGCAGCCTGGGCGCGATCGTCATCACCCACGATCTCGGCGTCGTCGCGCATTACTGCGACGACATCGCGGTCATGTACGCGGGCAGCATCGTCGAGCAGGGCGCGACGCGCGACGTCCTGGCCGACCCGCGCCATCCCTATACGATCAATCTCGTCGATTCGACGCCGGAGCGCCTGAAGATCGGCTCGGGCCGCGTCTTCGGCGGCGCGCCGCCCAATCTCTTCGCCCTGCCGGAGGGGTGCCATTACCGCCTGCGCTGTCCGCGCGCGACCGGTGCCTGCGCCGCGCCGCCGCCCTGGATTGCCGGCACGGGCGGCCGGATGACGCGCTGCCATCACCTGGAGTCGCGATGACCGCCGCCCCGATCCTCTCCGTCGAACGGCTGGGCAAGCGTTTTCCCATCGGCAAGGGCCAGAGCGTCCACGCCGTGAACGACGTCAGCTTCGAGATCCGTCCCGGCCAGACGGTGGGACTGGTCGGCGAGAGCGGCTCGGGCAAGTCGACGATCGGTCGCACGGTGCTGCGCCTGCTGGAGCCGAGCGCCGGACGCATCGTCTTCGACGGCCAGGACATCACCAGCCTTTCCGAGTCCGGCTGCCGGGCCCTGCGCGCGCGCATGCAGATGGTCTTCCAGGACCCCTGGAGCTCGCTCAATCCGCGCCACAGCGCGCGGCGCCTGATCGAGGAGCCGCTGCTGCTGCACGCGAAGCTCGGCGCGGCGGAGCGCCGCGCGCGCGCCGAGGCGCTTGCGGAGCGCGTGCATCTCGACCGCGCGATGCTCGATCGCCTGCCGTCGGAGCTGTCGGGCGGCCAGCTGCAGCGCATCTGCGTCGCCCGCGCGATCGCCACCGATCCCAAGCTGATCGTGCTCGACGAGCCGACCAGCTCCCTCGACCTGTCGGTGCGCGCCGGCATCCTCGAGCTGCTCGCGGAGATCCGCGCGGCGACGGGGGCGGGCATGCTCTTCATCACCCATGATCTCGGCACGCTGAAGCTGATCAGCGACGAGGTCGTCGTGCTCTATCTCGGCTCGGTGATGGAACGCGCGCCGACCGCGCGCATCTTCGAGGCGCCGGCGCATCCCTACACGCGGGCGCTGATCTCCGCGCATCTCTCCGCCGATCCGCGCCACCGGCCCGAGCGCATCCGCCTCGAAGGCGAGATCCCGAGCCCGATCTCGCTGCCGCCCGGCTGTCCCTTCGCCAGCCGCTGCCATGCGGCGATCGACGCGTGCCGCGCGGCGAAGCCGGAGCTGCGTCCGCTTCCCGGCGGTGGCCAGGCCGCCTGCATCCGCATCGACGAACTCAACCAGGGCGCCGGCACGCGCGCGTGAGGCCTGACATGTCCGTCCACTACCCGACCCTGTTCAGCCCGATCCGGCTGGGCAAGCATACGATCCGCAATCGCGTGTGGATGGCGGCGCACGCGACGCTGCTGGTGAAGGACCATCTCTTCACCCAGGCGCATCTCGACTACTACGCGGAGCGCGCGCGCCACGGCGTCGGCGTGATCACGATGGAGGCGATGGCCGTCCATCCGACCACCCAGCCCTACAAGGGCAAGGCCTTCGCCTTCGACCCGCGCATGGTGCCCGAATATCGCAAGATCGCCGATGCGGTGCATGCGCATGGCGCGAAGATCCTGTGCCAGCCCTGGCATCGCGGCCGCGAGACCAGCTCGGTCACCAACGGGCTGCCGGTCTGGGCGCCGTCCTCGATCCCCTGCGCGGTCTATCGCGAGATGCCGCATGTGATGACCGTCGCGGACATCAAGGAGATCATCGAGGGCTACCGGCTGTCGGCGCGCTACGCGCGCGAGGGCGGCCTCGACGGCGTCGAGGTCCATGCGCTGTCGCACGG
>CAYSUY010000313.1:0-2575 GCA_964434345.1 uncultured Acetobacteraceae bacterium | reverse complement strand
CCCAGCCTACGACCGCGCCAGTCCGCTTCGCGCGCCCGGGCGCGATCCCCTTCGCGATCGGGGTCGCGGCCATCGCCTTCCTGATCTCGTCGCTCCAGGCCACGGAGGTGTCGCTCGGAGAGTTGGCGCGCGGCGGCCCACAAGCGCTGCGCATCCTCGGCGAGATGGTCCCGCCCAGCCTCGACCGGCTTGGCCCCGTCTGCGTATCCCTGCTCCAGACGTTCCAGATGGCCGTGGCCGGAACCGCGATCGGTTGCGCGCTCAGCCTGCCCCTCGCGGTGCTCGCCACACGGCATCTCTGCCCGCACCCGATCGTCTATCACGCGTCGCGGATCCTGATCGCGGTCTGTCGCACGGTGCCCGATCTGGTCTGGGCCCTGCTCTTCGTGGCGATCGTCGGCCTCGGTCCGTTCGCGGGCGTGCTGGCGAGCGTCGTTGACAAGATCGGATTCTGCGGACGCTTTTTCGCCGAGGCGATGGAGGAAGCCGATCGCCGTCCGCAGGAGGCGCTGCGTGCCCTCGGGGCCACACGTCCCGCCGTGATCCTGGGCGCCGTGATCCCGGCGGCCACGCCGGGCCTCATCAACGCGGCCCTGTTTTCGCTCGAGAAGGCGACGCGATCCTCGGTGGTGCTGGGACTGGTCGGCGCCGGCGGGATCGGCATCGAACTGCAGGTCTCGATGGACATGTTCCGCTACGACGAGGCGGTGACCATCATCCTGGCCATCCTCGTGCTGGTCGTGGCCGTGGAGCAGGCCAGCGCCTGGCTTCGCCGGCGCGCGCTCTGATCGCCGTCGCGCGGATCAACCTCGCATCGTCAGCGATCCGGCGTCGAGCAGCAGCGGCCGCCCATTCGCGATGACGGCCACGGCGCGGGGCAGGTCGGGCACGCGGTCGTCGACGACGACGAGGTCGGCACGCTTGCCCGGAGCGAGGCTGCCGCGATCCATGAGGCAGGCGGCCGCGGCGGGCCCGGACGAGACGAGCGCCCAGGCGGACGCGAGCGGCATCACGCCTTCGGCGGCGAGCCGGAACGGCGCCTGGAGAAGCGACGGATAGTAATAGTCGGAGGCCAGCGCGTCGCAGAGACCGTCGCGGATCGCATCGGCGGCCGTGATCCCGCCGGACTGGCTGCCGCCACGCACGACATTGGGCGCACCCAAAATCGTCGTCTCACCCCGCATCCGCGCATCGGCGGCCGGCGCGGCCGCCTTCGGGAAGTCGGAGATCGTGCAGCCGAGTTCGCGATAGGCGGCCCGCATCTCGACCGTCTCGTCGTCATGGGAGGCGAGCCGCACCCCGGCCATGCGGGCGGCGTCGGCGAGGCGGCGGTTGGCCTCCGGGATCTCCGGTTCGCGCTCACCCGCGGCAAGCAGGAGGGCGCGGAACGCCTCGGAATCGAGCCCGCTGCGCTCGATGTAGCGCACCAGCGACTGTCCGGCGCGCGCCTTCGCGAGCAAGGGTGGCGTGTGGTCGTTGAAGGCCAACAGGTCGACCTCGCCCGCAGCAATCCACCCGAGGATCTCGTCGACCGCGTCGACATTGTAGGTCTCGTGACGGAGGTGGATCCGCGTGTCGCAGCCGAGCGCGCCGCGCATCGCGCGCATCGCCGCCATGAAGGCGCGCACGGTCGCGGCGCCGCGCAGACCGGGTTCGAAGGAATAGGTCACGGCGTGGAAGGCGGTCGTGATGCCGTTCGCCAGCATCTGGCGGTCCGTCTCGGCCAGCGCGATCTCCATGGCGAAGGACACGCCCGGCCGGGGCAGGATCTGGCGCTCGAACCCGTCGCCGTGCAGGTCGACCAGGCCCGGCATGACGAGCATGTCGCCGGCATCGAGCCGCGCGGCCATGGCGGTGCCGGAAACCGCGCCGATCGCGCCGGCGTTCCAGGCGATGGTGGCGGGCGCGATCACGCCGTCGGGCAGCAGACATCTTGTCGTCGTGAGACTGTCGATCATTCCCGCTCCTCGGCTTGAGCGCGCGGCTTAGCGTGCAACCTGTGACGGCGCCATTACGTCCACGAGACCGTGACGCTGCACGATGTCGTTTCCGCCGATCCTTCACGTCGCTGTCCGCGAAGCGTCATCGTCGGATGGTGTGTTCGCGCGCTTCAACGGGACGGAGTTTGGATGCGCAGCGAGTCGAAGATCGACCGTCGCCAATGGATGGCGATCCTGGCGCGGGCACCGCGGGAGACGCTCGAGCGCCTATGGTCGGAGGTAGCGGATCCGCCGCCCTTCACGACCCTCAAGCCGGCCGAGACCGGGCTCGTGATGGTTCGCGCGCGCTGCGGCGGCGGCGGCGCGCCTTTCAATTTCGGCGAGATGACGATGACACGCTGCATCGTCCAGACATCCGGTCGCATCCAGGGACACGCCTATGTCGCCGGCCGGGATCGCCGACAGGCCGAGCTGGCCGCACGCTTCGACGCGCTGCTGCAGATGCCGGATCGGCAGGCACCGCTCCTGGGCACGGTCATCGGGCAACTCGCGCAGGCGCAGGCCGAGCGCGGCGACGCCCGCTGGGCCGACGCCGCGGCGACGCGCGTCGACTTCCCGACCCTGGGGCTGGGGAC
>CAYSUY010000312.1:0-2578 GCA_964434345.1 uncultured Acetobacteraceae bacterium | reverse complement strand
AGGTGGCGCTGTGCCTGTTGCGTCGCGTCGCGACGGGCGCGATCGCGCGCGGTGCGACCGTCGTCCTCGTCAACACCGGCGGAGCGCCAGCGATCTATGCCCATGCCGCCGAACTCGCCGAGGCACCGGCCTGAGAAGCGGCAGGACGGATAGCGGAGCCGGTGGCTGCCCGGTCGGGCGTGGAGAGCAGGATCCTGCGGGGCCGACCCCGCCTCAGCGCTCGTGCAGGATGTTCGGGATCGTGCTCAGCCTTTCGGGCGGGCCGTCGCGCACGACGAAGGTCTGGCCGATGCCGGCGGCGAGGCCGGTCGAGGAATCGGGCACCATGATATGGACGAACAGCACCATGCCCGCGCGCATCGGCAGCGTGTTGCCCGAATAGATCATCGGCGGCACGTCCATCCAGGTGGGGCGGAACGTGGCGCCCAGCGAATAGCCGCAGGCGCCGTAGCGTGCCTTGGCGAAGCCGGCGTCGTCGAGGACGCGGCGATGGATGTCGTCGAGCGTGCCGAGGGCGCGGCCCGGCCGCGCGGCGTCGAGGATCTCGTCGAAGGCTGCGGCCGCGACCTTGACCATGTCACGCTGGCGCGGGTCGACCGTGCCGATCGCGATCGTGTGCTCGATGCAGACATGGTAGCGGCAATAGCTGGCGCCCAGTTCGACCATCAACTGGTCGCGTGCCTCCAGCCGTCTTGGCGCGCCGATGCCGCGGCCGAACAGCGCGCGCGGCCCTGAATTCACCAGCGGACCGCCCGCGGGCATGTCGCCGCCACCGGCGAGCATGGCGGCCACGCCCGCAGCCGTCACGCGGCTGTCGAGATCGCCCGGCTTCGTCGCCGCGAGCATCGCATGGATCGCCGCGTCGGCCAGTTCGCCGGCCTTGCGGACATAGGCGAGTTCGGCCGGCGACTTGACGAGGCGCTGGGTGCGCACGATGTCCGATCCGTCGACAAGCGTGCAGACCCCGGCGAGTTCGGCTTCGACCGCGCGGCCATTGGCGCCGGTCAGCCCATAGGTCGCGAACTCGACGGCGACCGTCTCGCCGCGCAGCCCCAGCTCCTCGAGGATCGCACGCAGCTCGCGCTCGGGGCGCACATCCTCGGCGTTCAGCCAGATGCGGATGTCGTCGTAGAGCGAGCACGTCTCGGCCTGGCGCTGATCGGGCCGCCGCGTGAGCAGTACGGTCGGCCTGTCGTCGGCGGTCACGATACCCGCCTGGAAGAAGACGTAGCCGGCGGTGTCGAAGCCGGTCAGGTAGTTGTGGCTCTCCTGGGCGAAGACGAGCAGCGCCGCGCAGCCGCGTCGGCGCAGTTCGGCACGCGTCGCCGCGAGGCGAGACGCGTGCTCGTCCGCCGCGAAGCGCAGCGCCACCTGCCGGCCGCTTCGCGTCTCGGCCGTGTATTCCTGCATGGCCGCGTCTCCGGTCAGTCGAGTTCGCAGATGTCGAGCATGGCGAGCAGGTAGATGCGGACCATGTCGAGATAGTCGGCGATGTCGACGCGCTCATCCGGCATCGTGTTGTAGCGGCCGCCCGGACCGCACACGATGCCCTCCGCGCCGAGCTCCTTGTAGAAATGCCCGGCATCGGTGCCGTAGAAGCCCGGCGGCGTGATCGCCCCGGTCGGCTGGTCGGTGCCGCGCACCTTGCGATAGGCGGCGTTGACGGTCTTCACGATGCGTGCGTCGCGATCCACCCGGAAGGCCGGCATCAGCGGTCGGCCCTTCACGTCCTCCGCCTCGACGGTCGCCTTGAGGCCGGGGAAACGCCGTTCCAGGTCGTCGAGCACGCGGCGGAAATCGGCGAGCGCTGCGGCCTGGGTCTGTCCGGGCCCGTAGCGGCCGGAGCCCTTGAGGCGCACGACGTCGGCGACCTGCGGCGGGCGCCACTCGTGGAACTCGCGGCCCAGCGCGCCGCGCATCACGCCGACATGCACGCGGTTGATGGCGCGATGGTCGTCGTCCGGCGCGTCGGAGAATGTCATGCCGTTGAGGCGCGGAACCAGGTCGCAGGCCGCCACGATCGCGTCGACAGCCTCTTCGCGCTTCGACATGTGGCGCGTCACGCCCTGGAGCTCGATGATGAAGGTGAAGGCGGCGGCATGCATGGTGATCGCCGCGAGGTCGGTGGGCTCGCTGTTGATGAAATAATCGGCGCGGAAGCCGTTGCGGATCGCGGCCAGCGTGCCGACGCCGCCCTGCAATTCGCCGACGACATAGGTCAGCACGACATCGCCCTTGAGCCGCACGCCGGCATCGACCAGCGTCTTGACCGCGCAGAACGACGCCGCGTCGCCCGCCTTCATGTTCGACACGCCGATGCCATAGACGAAGCGGTCGTCGACCAGCCCGCCCCAGGGATCGACCGTCCAGCCCTCGGTCGCGGGATTGGTGTCGAGATGGCCGTTGAACAGCAGGCTCTTGCCGCCGCCGGTGCCGCGCCAGGTGCCGATCGCGTTGAAGCGCCCCGGCTCGACCGGGCTGGGCGCGGCGTCGAGGCCGAGACCGCGCATCTGACCGACGACATGCTCGACGAGCGCGCGCTCGCCATCGGTCTGGGTGTAGCTCTTGTGGCGCACCC
>CAYSUY010000311.1:347-2601 GCA_964434345.1 uncultured Acetobacteraceae bacterium | reverse complement strand
GGCCGCGTGCTCGATCACCTGGAAGCCACCGGACAGATGGACGACACGCTGATCGTCTTCACCTGCGATCACGGCGAGCAGCTCGGTGACCATCACCTTCTCGGCAAGGTCGGATATTTCGACCAGAGCTTCCGGATCCCGATGATCGTCCGCGATCCGCGCCGCACGGCCGACGGCACGCGCGGCAGCGTCGTCGACGCGTTCACCGAGACAATCGACTGCATGCCGACGATCCTGGACTGGCTCGGACTGCCGGTCCCGCGCCAATGCGACGGCCGCTCGCTGCTGCCCTTCTGCCATGGCGCCCCGCCCGCGGATTGGCGCCAGGAAGTGCATTACGAGTTCGATTTCCGCGACATCTTCTATTCGCAACCGGAATCGGTGCTCGGCGTGGGCATGGACACAGCCTCGCTGGCCGTGATCCAGGACCGTGAGTTCAAGTACGTCCATTTCGCCGCCCTGCCCCCGCTGCTCTTCGACCTCGAGGAAGATCCGGGACAGTTCGTGAACCGGGCCGACGATCCCGCCTATGCCGGGATCGTCCGCGACTACGCCCAGAAGATGCTGAGCTGGCGTCTGACCCATGCGGACCGGACGCTCACGCATTTCCGCGCTACGCCGGCCGGGCTCGAGCGACGCCCCTATCCCAACGAGACGCCCAGCCACGCCCAGGAGGCCGACCATGCCAAGGATTGAACGCCGCTCGCTGCTCGTCGCCGCCCTCGGCGCGCCTGCCATCCTCGCTTCAGGCCGCAGCTCCGCGCAGGCCGACGACCGGCCGATCATCACGATCGCCGTGCAGCAGATCGTCAACGCGAACGCGCTCGACACGCTGCGCGAGCAGAGCAATGTCGGCGAGCGCGTCTTCGCCAGCCTCTTCGAGACGCTGATCGGACGCAACCACCAGGGGCGCGGCGAGATGGTGCCGCAACTGGCCACCGAATGGCGCCGCGTCGACGACCGGAGCGTCGAACTCACGCTGCGTCGGGGCGTGCTGTTCCATAACGGCGACGAGTTGACCGCCGAGGACGTGGTCTTCTCCTTCGGCCCCGAGCGCATGTTCGGAAGCGCCGAGGCCGGTCAGGCGTCCGGCACGCTCTTCACCCAGACCGCGGGCGCGCGCGGCGGCGGGCTGCCGCCGGAGGTTCCGGCCGTGGCCCGCCGCATGTGGCCGGCGCTGGAGCGCGTCGAGGCCGTGGACCGCTACACCGTGCGTTTCATCAATCGCCGCCCCGACGTCACGCTCGAGGGCCGCATCCAGCGCTACGGCAGCGAGATCGTCTCGAAACGCGCCTTCCTCGCCGCCGAGAACTGGCTCGCCTTCGTCCAGAAGCCCGTGGGAACCGGGCCGTATCGCGTGCGCGCATTCAAGCCAGACCAGTCGCTCGTGCTCGAGGCGTTCGACGGCTATTGGGGCGGTCGCCCGCCGATCCGCGAAGTGCGCTTCCTGGTCGTGCCCGAGATCTCCAGCCGCGTGAACGGGCTGCTGGCCGGGCAATACGATTTCGCCTGCGACCTGCCTCCCGACCAGATCCCGGGGATCGAGCGCAATCCGCGCTTCGAGGTCGTCGGCGGGCTGATCGGCAATCATCGCCTCATCGTGTTCGACAAGAACCATCCGCAGCTCGCCGACGCGCGCATCCGCCGCGCGCTGACGCATGCGATGGATCGCCAGGCGATCGTCGATTCGCTCTGGGCCGGCCGCACCAAGCTGCCCAACGGACTGCAATGGGACTACTACGCCGACATGTTCCATGCCGACTGGAGCGTTCCGGCCTACGACCCCACGCGCGCGCGCGACCTCGTGCGGGCGGCGGGATACAAGGGCGAGCCGATCCCGTTCCGGGTGCTCAACAACTACTACACGAACCAGGTCGCCACGGCGCAGGCCCTCACGGCGATGTGGAACGCGGTCGGCCTCAATGTCCAGATCCAGATGCGCGAGAACTGGCAGCAGATCTTCGATCGTTCCAGCCCGCGCGCCGTGCGCGACTGGTCTAATTCCGCGCCCTTCGCCGACCCCGTCAGCTCGATCGTCAATCAGCACGGCCCGAGCGGCCAGCAACAGCAGGTCGGGGAATGGACCAACAAGGAGTTCAATCGCCTGTCCGGCGAACTCGAGACATCGACCGATCGCCCCCATCGCAAGGCGGTGTTCCGCCGCATGCTGGAGATCGCGGAGCGCGAGGATCCCGCCTACACGGTGATCCACCAGAACGCGACCTTCACCGGCAAGCGCAAGGACATCAGGTGG
>CAYSUY010000311.1:0-337 GCA_964434345.1 uncultured Acetobacteraceae bacterium | reverse complement strand
CGCCCGGCGCCGTCGTTCGTGATCGACCTGCGCGCGTCGAATTTCGCGGTCGTGACGGGCTGACCCGCTTGTCCCGGCTCGATATCATGGATCTGCGCGTCGCCTTCGACGCGCCGGGCGGCCCGGTGGAGGTCCTGCGGGGCATCGACCTGTCGGTGACGGCGGGTCGCACGCTTGGCGTCGTCGGCGAGAGCGGTTGCGGCAAGAGCGTCACGATGCTCGCGGCGATGCGGCTTCTTGGCCGCCGGGCGCACGTCACCGGCCGGGTCCGGCTCGATGGCCTCGACACGCTGGCGCGTCCCGAGACCGAGATGGAGCGGATTCGCGGCGGGAGGCG
>CAYSUY010000310.1:0-2623 GCA_964434345.1 uncultured Acetobacteraceae bacterium | reverse complement strand
GGCGCGGCAACGGGTTCCGCGTCGTCGTCGCGCCGATCGTCTGATCAGGCGCGGGGCGGTACGTCGCGGGGCGGCGGACCGTCATAGGCGGGGATCATATGCCGGGGGATCGGCCCCTTGTTGCGCAGGCCCGCCCCGCTTTCCTCCCAGGCATGGGCGAGGGTGCCGACTGCGCGCGAGAGCACGAACAGACCGCGGCACAACGGCGGCGCGAAGCCCAGCTCGGCGAAGATGACGCCGGTCGCGCCGTCGATGTTGAGCGGAACGACGCGACCGCCACGGCGTGCGGCGATCGCGGCCTCCATCGCGCGGGCGATCGCGGAGAAACGTCCGCCGACGATGCCGTCGGCGTGCGCGGCATCGACGAGCGCGAGCAGCCGTGGCGCGCGCGGATCGACGGGATGGAAACGATGACCGAAGCCGGGAAGATGGGTGACCCCGGCCGCGCGCTGCGCTGCGATCTCCGCCGTGACCGCATCGTCCAGCGTTACGCCCGCGTCGAGACGTGCGGCGACGGAGAGATACATGGCGACGCATTGCTCGCCCGCGCCGCCATGGACGTCGCCCAGGACGTTGATCGCCGAGGCCATGGCCCCATTGATTCCGACGCCGCAGGTCATCGCCATGCGCGCGATGGCGATCGACGGCGCCTGCGGTCCGTGATCGACGCCGGCGACCAGCGCGGCCTCCAGCAGCGCCGCGGCGCGCGGGTCGGGGAGCTCGCCGCGGGTCATCAGCCAGATCATCTCCGCGAAACCGATCCGGCCGATCAGGTCCTGGATCGCGTAGCCGCGGAAGCGGATCGTCCCGGGTGACATGTCGACGATGCCCGTCCGCCACCAGGCCTCGGGTGTCTGCGTCGGTCGTTCGCTCATGTCCACACTCCCATCCGCCCTGGTCGCGAACATGTACCCGAAGCCGCGGGCGGCTGTCTTGCCGGCGGTTTGCCCTTGTCGGCGGCGTCGTGGCCGCCATGTCATGACGCATGGCATCGCCAATCGACCTGTCGCGCCGCGCGTTTGGCGCGGGCCTCCTCGGGACCGCGTTCGCCGGCGCCGCGCGCGCCCAGGCGGCGGAGACCGACCTGCTGCTCGTCCTGCTCAACGACGGGTCCGGATCGATCGACGCAGACGAATATGCGCTGCAGCGCGAAGGCACTGCGGCAGCCGTCGAGCGGCCCGAGATCCTTCAGGCGGTGGCGCGGCTGCCGACCCGCTCGATCGCGCTGGCCTATGGCGAGTGGGGTTCCCCCGGGGCGGCGCAGTTGATCGTGCCCTGGGCGCGGATCACCGGGCCGCAGGACGCGGCGGAATTCGCCGACCGCATCGTCGAGGCGCCGCGGCCGCCCCAGACCTGGAACGCCATCGGCGACGCCCTGGCCTCGGCGACCACATGGATCCAGGCCGCGCCCTTCCGCGCGCCGCGCGCGACCATCGACCTTGCGGGCGACGGACCGGACATGCGCAGCACCGTTCCCGCAGCGGTTGCGCGCGACCTGGCGGTGATGTCCGGCATCACGATCAACGCGCTCGCGATCCAGGCGGATGGCTCCAGCGCGTTCATGGGCGCGCGCAACCTGCGCGCCCATTACGAGGACAGCGTGATCGGCGGCCCCGGCGCCTTCGTGATGACGGCGCGCGATCGCGTGGATTTCGCCCACGCGATCTTCAACAAGCTGGTCCGCGAGCTCGCCTGAACCGCGGTGCCGCGCGTCACTTGCGCAGGCGATCCTGATCCCAGAGGAAGCCGACGAAGAACCCGCCCAGGACCGAGCGCGCGTGGAAGGCGAGCTTGCGCCCGCTGTCGGTGAGATAGAGATCGGCGAGGGGCACGCGGTTGGGTGTGTCGTTGGCATAGCGCAGGATTCGCGCCACGAAATCCTCGAACAGCTTCCTGTCCTTCGTGAGCGACGCCGCCCAGAGCATCCATTCGGGCTTGGTCAGCGTGGAGCGGTTGTCGAGCGGTACGCCGTAGGGCTGGACCTTCGTCCGGTAGAAGGCGAGTTCGCGCCGCATTTCTTCCTGGGGGAACAGGCCGAAGCCGAGGAGGCGGTCCCAGACGAGATTGTATTTGAGGCTCCAGGAGCCGGGCTGGTCGAAGGCAAGGCGCGTGCCGCGGCCATCGCGCCCCGCGGCGAGGATGTGGTCCGCGAAGGCCTGCGCGTGCGCGCGATAGGTCGTCGCGGTCTCGGTCTCGCCCAGGCGCTCCGCGAGCATCGCGTAGGCGGCGAGGCCCATCGCCGCCTTGCCGGACAGGTTCACGTTATGCCCGAGCACGCCCGAGAAATCGTCGGTGCAGAGCTGGTCGCCGGAATCGACCCCGGCCTCGACCAGATACGCGGCCCATTGGGTGAGCATGGCCCAATGGCGACGCGGATAGTCGAAATCGCCGTCGGCGCGCGCCAGTGCGCCCACGAGGACGAGCATGTTGCCGCATTCCTCGATCGGCATCTGGGTGTCCGTGATGTCCTGCTGCGGGTTCTTGTCGAAGCCGCGATAGGTCTGGCCATTGGCCTTCGGATAGGTGCCGAGGTCGTGGGCCGCGAATTTGAACGGCCAGGCCGGGCTAGCGCAGTAGGCGAAATAGGGATCGATCATCGCGCGGAGCAGCGCGGGATTGAACG
>CAYSUY010000309.1:0-2662 GCA_964434345.1 uncultured Acetobacteraceae bacterium | reverse complement strand
CTGCGTGGTGGCAGATAGCGGGAAATGATCAGTTCGGAATCCGCCGACTTCTGCATATCCATGTCCAGCTGCGGTCGACCCTCCTGAATTCCCGTAATGTTGAAGAAGCCAATCGCACTTTGAAAGGCACGCCGCAGCTCGGGACGCATCGTTTCAGCATCCTTCAGGCTCAGCACGAGCGCGAATGCCGGCAGCTGGATTGCCGGCACTGTCCGGACCGCAGAAAAATCCTGTCGGGCTGCCACCAGCAGCAGCTCCGGCCCAAAGGCTCCCAGAACCTCGTCTCCAAAATCACGACCGCCGAAAACCGTTCCCAGATTGCTTTCAGCTTCTGCCATCCGATCGTTGATGTCCGCGTCAAACAGATCGCCCGCCCGCTGCCACATTTCCGACACGTTGCGATACATGCCGATGCTGCCGAGCAGACCGGCAACCTGAGGCACCGCCGGCACCTGCCCCGCCGCATCCGGCCCGAAGTACCACTGGCGACTTTCAGGCATCCAGTCGGCACTGAAGGGGGCGGTCAGTGCCAGCCGCAGACTGCTGTCCGTGACCAGCAACTCCGTCTGCATCCAGTCCGTATGATTCAGTACCGTCTGCAGCCCTCCAAACAGCAGCTCAACACCCGGGTTTTCTGCCCGATTCTGAAATATCGCTCGATTGCCGGCTGCATCGCGAATCGCCTGCATGCCGGCCCAAAGCCACGCAGCAGCCTGCGGCTGTCGAGACGCCCGCGACTGCTGCCATGCCGGCAGCGCTGACAAGGACTGGTCGTCAGCAGACTGCAGATCCAGCAGACGGTCCAGCAGGCGTCGACCGGCTTCGTTTTTGTTTACCACCAGCAACCACTGGCCCACTACCGCGGCTCCGCCCTGAGGCAGCCGATACACCGGAATGTCCCGGTATGTGTCCAGCTTGCCATTGCCACCAGCCGTCAGGCGAGTCAGTTCCAGCAGCTTCAATCGCACATCCTGCATCAACTGTTCATCACGTCCGCGAATCAGCAGTGCTGCTGACTGATCCCGACTGTCCACCGCAATCCACAGCCCCTTTGCTGAAACAGCCTGCAACGCCTCCAGCCACGGCATGCCCAGCTGCAGCTGAAAAAAGTTTCGACCTGTCAGCAGCGGCTGCATTTCCGGGCTGGACATCGCCTTGCGAATGCCGTCGATGTTCTGCAGACGTTCCACGAGCGGATGCCGCACCAGCGCGGCCAGCAGAGCCGGTGGATCTGTGACCTCAACGCAGATGGCCGTCGTCTGCGGAAAAATATCCGGCCCGGTCAGTTCCTGAGCAACAGCCGGCAGAGGCACTGCCAGGAGCGCGAAAGCTGCTGTCAAAGCTGCTGCTGAGCTGCAGAAGTGGAACAGTGATCGCCCGAGGACGTGCATGCTGAGTGGCCTGCGGAAAGGAGACAACAAAGAATTCACTGTGCAGCAGAATCCTGCGCACAAGTCGCAACACAACACCCTGTATTCGCTGACACGACCAGTATCCAGGGGGAAATCGGGGAAATCCGGGTACACGTGGCAGGCTGTTGCGCGAATTCCCCGGGAATTCTGACGGTTTCTGACTGACCGATCAAACCTATTCGGCGGGAATCAGTTCGATTCCCGACCAGTTGAGTCGTCGGCAGCACCAGCCGGCACCGGCGAAGACTCGGCTGAAACCGGTTTTCGGGCAAACCGTTTCTGTCGTGCCACGATGCGGCGTTTCACAATCTGCCAGAAATCGTCATACCACAATTCCAGATGCTGCGACCTCGCAAGCTGCCGCGCCTCAGCCCCGGACATCCGCCGGCGTGCCAGCTCGGCTGACACCACGATGACGGCGATCACCGCGGTAATCAGCAGGGCCGCCGACTGCATTTCCGGCTCCGCCTGAATCGCATCGCGAAACTGCCCGGTCAGTCCCCGCCCGCGCGGCAGCACCGCCACGGTGATGCACCCACCCGCCACAGCCACCAGCAGCAGCAGCACTCCACGAATCGCGGCAGTCTGCCACTGCAGCAGCCGTTCGGCATTGACGGACCAGAATTCCCCCCGCAGCAGGTCCCGCAGCTGCACCGGCGGGGAGGCTGACGTGTCTGCGTCCTGCGTCCCGGATTCCTCGCCCCGTCCGGCTGCCGCATCACCGCCACCCAGCGTCCTGAGACCGGCACCCAGTGAGCGACCTCCGGCCTCCTGCAGCAGCGGTCGCTGCCGCCAGAGAAACATCAGAAACACAAGGCAGGCAAGGCAGAATGCCAGTGAGTTTTCCGCTGCCAGCCGGCCTCGCACCTGAGGTTCCGTCAGCAGCAGATGCAACAGCAGGCACAGCAGCACCAGCAAGCCGCCGACATGCCGCAGCGTCAGCAGGACCAGAGCTGCAATCAGCAGGCGAATTGAAGCGTGCAGCTGTGGTACCAGACTGAAAATCAGCAGGGCCGTCGTACTCATCGCCAGCAGCTGCACCAGCAGGCCCCGCAACAGCTCAACTGACGGCGCAAGACGCAGTGGCGTCAGCACGACAGTCTGTTCATCCGGTCCGTCGGTGACGGGAGAATTTGCGGTGGTCATCGTGAGACTCCCGCACCCGCGCGCCCGGACCTGGCCAGATCCATTTCTGACAGCACCGCATGGATGGCCGACGCTTCACCCGCGAATGCTGTCGCCACTCCCAG
>CAYSUY010000308.1:0-2683 GCA_964434345.1 uncultured Acetobacteraceae bacterium | reverse complement strand
GGTCGCAGGACGCGCGCAAATTCGTCGAGTGCCGCGTCGGGATCCGGGACGGTGTTGACGACGTACTGCGCCATCACGACGTCGAAGCTTCCATCCGGAAAGGCGAGGTCCTGCGCGTCCATCTCGATCAGATCCTCGACATGCGCGAGGCCGAGGGATGCGACACGCAGCCGCGCGCGTGCCAGCATCTCGCGCGACACGTCGATCCCGACGATGCTCAGCGACGGCGCATAGGCCGTGAGCGCGATCCCCGTGCCGACGCCGACCTCGAGGAGGCGGCCGCCGACCCGCGCGGCCGCCTCGGCCGCCTCGCGGCGGGGATGGGCGAAGAGTTTCCCGAACACGATGTCGTAGACGGGGGCCCAGCGCCTGTAGCTTCGCTTCACGTCCTGCGTGCGGATCATCGCCTTGCCTTCGAAGTGTAACGGCGCGGAACGCTAGGTGCGGCATATCGCGGTTTGATGACGGACGCGTTGACGCACCGGGTCAATGCGCCCCCAGCGGGGACGTCTTGACGCCGTGGCGGCGCGGAGGCCTTGATGGCGGCGATGCTGTCCCCAGGTTTCACTCCGCGCGTGCTGTCGCTGCCCGTCGGTCTCGCCGCGCTCGCCCTGCCGGCGGTGCTCTGGCATGGCGATGCGGTCACGACCGGCGGCGCCGGAATCATGGCGCTTGCGATCATCGCCCTCATGCTCGCGCCGCGGCGGGCGGCGATCGAGGCGCAGACGCGATTTTCCGCGCAGGTGGCCGAGATCGAGCGCGCGGCATCGGCGCGTGTGCGGGCGGCGGAGGACGAAGCGCGCGCGGCGGCGGTGGTCCTCGACGCGTTGCCCGACGCGATCGTCGAGGTCGATCCGGAGCGGCGGATCACGCGCGCCAATCGCGCGGCGCGCGAGCTCTTCGGCGTCGTTCCCGGGCGATCCCTTCTGTCCGCGCTGCGCGATCCCGACATCCTGGCCGGCATCGACGACGCGCTCGACGGGCGGGAGACCGCGACCGTCCCCTTCGTGCTGACGGCGCCGGTCGAGCGGCATTTCGATGCGATCGTCCTTGCGATCGATCCCGGTGCGGGACAGGTCCGCCGTGCGGCCGTCCTGCTGCGCGATGTCTCGGCGCTGCGCCGGGCCGACCGCGTCCGCGCCGATTTCGTGGCCAATGTGAGCCACGAACTGCGCACCCCCCTGACCGCGGTCGCGGGATTCGTGGAGACCTTGCTGGGGCCGGCGCGCGATGACGAGGTGGCCCGGCTGCGGTTTCTCGCGATCATGGACACGGAGGCGAAGCGCATGACGCGCCTGGTCGCCGATCTCCTGTCGCTGTCCCGGATCGAGGCGATGGAGCACACGGCGCCCACGGACAGCGTCGCGCTGGAACCCTTGATCGGCCGCGTGACCGACGCCATGGCGGCGACGCTTCGGGCCAGGGACGCGCGGCTGTCGGTCACGCTCGCCCCGGGTCTGCCGGCGGTCATCGGCGACGCCGACCAGTTGCAGCAGGTCCTGCACAACCTCGTCGACAACGCCGTAAAATACGGGCGGTCACCGGCAGAGATCCGGATCGTGGCGCGGTCGGGCGACCGTCCGGGACTGGCGTCGCCGATGGTCGACATCTCCGTCGTGGATAATGGCGAGGGGATCGAGCGCACCCATCTGGCGCGTCTGACGGAGCGTTTCTACCGGATCGATGCCGGACGCTCCCGGCGCCTCGGCGGAACCGGCCTCGGCCTCGCGATCGTCAAACACATCGTGAAGCGCCATCGCGGCCACCTGACCATCGACAGCGAGATCGGCAAGGGCTCGGTCTTCACGGTTTCGCTGCCGGCGGCGGAGGTCGCATCGGGCGGCGATGCGAAGCCAGGCTCGGATCAATCATGACTTCTGTCATTCTACTGTCATGCAACTGGAGCAGGATCGTCGCGCTCAGGCGGTAGCTGTCGCGTACCAAAACTCAGCGCAGGAGATCCCATGAAGACCCCGATCCTCGTCGCCGCCATCGCGGTGCTCGCCGCCGGCCCGGCGCTCGCACAGCAGGCCCGCGACCAGATCCGCGCCGTCGGTTCCTCGACGGTCTTCCCGTTCACCACAACGGTCGCCGAGAACTTCGCGCGCACCTCGGGGATGAAGGCGCCGATCGTCGAATCGACCGGTACTGGCGGCGGCTTCCGCCTGTTCTGCGCCGGCGTCGGCACCCAGCATCCCGATCTTTCGAATGCCTCGCGCGCGATCACGAAGTCCGAGATCGAGACCTGCACGAAGAACGGCGTCACCGCGATCACCGAGGTCAAGATCGGCTTCGACGGCATCGTTCTGGCGGTCAAGAAGGGGGCGCCGAAATTCGACGTCACCCGCCAGCAGGTGTGGCTCGCCCTCGCGCGTCAGGTGCCGAAGAACGGGCAACTGGTCGCCAACCCGAATCAGCGCTGGAGCGACATCGATCCGAAGCTCCCGAACATCGCCATCGAGGTGATGGGCCCGCCCCCGACCTCCGGTACGCGCGACGCCTTCGTCGAGATGGTGATGGATTTCGGCTGCAAGGACTTTGCTGAAATCAAGGCGATCGCCGATTCCCGCGCCCGCGCCCAGGCCTGCGCCGCGATCCGCGAGGATGGCAAGTTCATCGAGGCCGGCGAGAACGACAACCTGATCGTCCAGCGCCTGGTCGCTGGCCAGGGCGTCGCGATCGG
>CAYSUY010000307.1:0-2701 GCA_964434345.1 uncultured Acetobacteraceae bacterium | reverse complement strand
CAGCGCGCGGCCGAGCGCGATCCGCACTTGGATCGCGGCCATCTGGTCTCCGGTCGCGCCGGAGAGCCAGCTGCGACACAGGCGCTCGGCCTGCTCGCTGTTGCCGATCTTCTGCAGGTTGCGGCACAGGAGGATCAGGACTTCCGCGTCAGGACGCGCGTTGCCCGAGAGCGACTGGCACATCGTGACGGCTTCATCGAAGCGCGCCTGGTCCTGCAGCACGCGCGCGAGGCCGATGCGGGCGCGCACGCTCATGGGCGAGCTCTCGGGCACCTTCTCGAGCTGCGTCACCGCGCGCTCGAGCTCGCCCGACTGGCGCAGCATCTCCGCGTAGGCGATGCGCGAGTCGTGATCGGCCGGGTTGCGGCGCAGGATCTGCTCCCAGGGCGTCGCCGCGACGCCGTACTCGCCCACCACGCCGGGGTAGCGCGCGAGCGCGCGCTGGTAGGTGCGGCTGTCGGACATCGTCGTGCCGAGCTCCGCGAGCGTGCGCAGGGCCGCGCCCGACTGGTAGCCCTCGAGCGCGATCTCGGCGATGCCGAGCTTGGCGCGCTCGTTGGCGGGGTCGATCGCCAGCACCTGGTCGTAGAGCGTGCGGGCCGACTTGAGGTGCCCGATCGTGACGAGCTGGTCGGAGACCTCGAGGCGCTTCTCGAGATTCGACGGCTCGATCTCGGCGAGCCCGTCGGCGATGCGCGAGGCCTCGACCGCATCCCCCATCTGCGCCTGACAGCGCACGAGGAGCAGCGACCACTCGACCTCGCCGGGGAACTCGTCGGAGAGCGTCTGGATCAGCGGCAGCGCGTCGAGCGGCTGCTGCATGTCGAGCAGGACCGGCGCGACGAGGCGCCGCGTGGATTCGAGCGACGTGTCGAGGGTCTGCAGGTACTGGCGGTAGATCGTGCGAGCGCCCTCGTAGTCGCGCGCCCAGGCGCGCACGCGGGCGAGCAGGGCCGCGACCTCGGCGTCCTTGGGCGTGCGGCGCAGCACGAGCTCGAGCTGGGCGCCGGCTTCCGCATAGCTGCCGCCGACGATCCAGCAGGTCGCGAGCTTGCGGCGCGCATCGAGGTCCGAGGGCGCGAGCTGCACGAGCTTGAGGTAATTGGCACGCGCCTCGTCGATGCGGTCTTCGGAGAGCAGCAGGCCGGCGTACTCGGAAAGCGATTCCCGGTCCGACGGGTAGGCCTGCAGGATGCGGGCGTACTGCTCCATCGCCTCGTCGCGGCGATCGAGCTTGAGCGAGTTGCGGGCCGAGCGCAGCAGGATGTCGCGCTCGAGGTCGAACGAGGGGCCGGGCGGCGGCACCGGAACCTCGGCAGAGGCGCTGGTGACGGGAGTCTGGCTGGCGACGGGCTCGGGCGTGGGGCCGCTGCCGGACGTTCCCGGGGCCGGGACGGGGCGAGCGCGATCGGAGTCGTCCGGTGCGGGGACGGGACGGCCCGTGGGAAGGTTGAGGTCCTCGAGCGAGGCCTGCGGGCCGCGGCCGGCGTCGGGTCCCTCGATGGTCGGACGCGGGCGCGTCCAGTTGCCCGAGTAGGCGGGAGGCGGAGGCGCGGAGCCGCTGTCGGCGTCCTGCTGGCAGGCGCTCGCCATGCACAGCAGGACCAGCGCGCCCAAGAATTCTCCAGGGAGCGCGCGGTCGGGCGTGGTTCGGTGGGGATCGGACAGCGACATCGTGAACTCCAGGGAGTCGGCTCTTTGGGGGGTAGGCCGCCTCGCGGGAAACGGGGACGACGTCCGTGGATCGGCCGTCGGGCCCCGGGACTTGAACCCTGCGTCCCGGGGGAGCCCGCGCGGGCCGCGGGAAAGCCCTTCCGGCAGGAACTTCCACCCTGCGCCGAATTGCGCAGGAGTTCGCGCCACTTCCCGTCACGCGCCTCGATCCCGGGGGATGCTTCGGTCGACGGAAGAACCCTCCCCGTAGGCCAGCTCACCCCCGCGAGCCGCCTGCACATGGGGATTCTCGCGGAAACACCACCAACCTCGTGACCACCAAGAACCGCTTCCGGCAGCCCCTGATGCTGCTGACCCTCGCGACCACGCTCACGTACCTCGTGTACCGGGCGCTGTTCACGTTGAACCTCGAGAGCCCCTACGCGATCGCGGCCTCCGCGATCCTCTACGCTGCGGAGCTGTGGGGCTGCCTCTCGATGGCGCTCTTCTTCCTGCAGGTGTGGGAACTCGAGGAGCCGCCCCAGCAGCCGGTGCTCGAGGGCCGCACGGTGGACGTCTTCGTGCCGACCTACAACGAGGACGTGCAGATGCTGCGCGGCACCCTGCAGGCGTGCCTCGCGATGGACTACCCGCACCGCACGTACATCCTCGACGACGGCAAGCGCGCCGAGGTCAAGGCGCTCGCGGAGGAGCTCGGCGTCCACTACATGACGCGCGACAACAACCTCCACGCCAAGGCCGGCAACCTCAACAACGCCCTCGAGAAGACCGACGGCGAGTTCGTCATCATCTTCGACGCGGACCACGTCCCGTCGCGGCACTTCATCACGCGCTTGATCGGCTACTTCCGCGACGAGGGGCTGGCGATGGTCCAGACCCCCCACGCCTTCTACAACTTCGACACGTTCCAGGGCGTGGTCGACTACGTGAAGCGCCGCTTCTGGGACGAGGGACAGCTCTTCTACAAGGTGCTGCAGCCCGGCAAGAACCACCTCAACTCGGTCATCTTCGCGGGCTCGGCGGCCAT
>CAYSUY010000306.1:0-2707 GCA_964434345.1 uncultured Acetobacteraceae bacterium | reverse complement strand
CTGGAGGAAGCGTCGCAGACAGTCGAGTCCCATCTCGATCGCCCCGAGGCGCACCCAGTCGCGACCACCGAGGATCCGCGCCTCGCGCGTCACTGTGCCGGCAGGCGTGGAGATCGCGATATGCAGCGTTCCGCCGAGATCGATGCGGTCAGCGCCTTCGTCGAGATCGACGAGCATCGCGAGGCCGATGGCGGCATCCGACTGGCGGCGGACCGCATCGGCGCAGCGGGCTGCGGCATCGCCACCGAAATCGGGGAGATCGAGCCCCAGCGCCGGGCCCAGCAGCCCGGGCGACCTGGCCACCACGCCCCGGCGGAACAGGGCCTCGGCGCCGGGCAGATGCGCGATCCGCGCCGCCATCTGGCCCGCGGAAAAGGTCTCCACGAAGGCAACGCTGGATTCGATCCGCGCGAGTTCAGCCAGCACGACCGATTCGAGCGTCTGATCGTCCTCGGCGAGGATGAAGTTGCCGAGGCGCCGGCGCACCTCGTCCTGAAGCGGGGCCAGCTTGCGCGCGACATCGTCGGCATCGCGGCCACGCACGACCAGCTTGGTCTCGAGTTGCGGATAATGGGCGCGGAAGCCGAGCTTGGCGCAGCCCTCCTCGGCCATCGCCTCGATCCCGTCGAGCAGCGTGTCCGCATGGGATTCGCCGATGCCGTAGGAATGGAACCGCTTGAGGCGGATCACGCCAGGGGCGCCGCTACGCGCCAGCAGGCGGGGAATGATCTGATCCTCGAGCATGCGCTTGAGCTCGCGCGGCACGCCCGGCGTGAAGAAGAACCGCGCCTGGCCGATGTCGAGAGCAAAACCGCAGGCGGTACCGACGGGATTGTCCAGCATTTCAGCACCGCGCGGGAGCATCGCCTGCTTGCGGTTGTTCGGCGGCATGACCCGCTGGCGACGCGTGAAGAACTCCTCCATGCGCACGAGCCAGGTCTCGTCGAGGACCAGATCCAGCCCCGCCGCCTTGGCCGCGATCTCCTGAGACAGGTCGTCGACCGTCGGGCCCAACCCGCCATTGACGATCACGGCGTCGGCGCGTGCGCCGGCGCGCTGGAAAGCGTCGAGCAGCTGGGTTCTGTCGTCTCCGACCGTCGTGCCCCAGACGACGTCGAGGCCGACATCCTCCAGACGCTGGCTGATATGGCTGAAATTCGAATTGACGATCTTGCCCGTGAGGACTTCGTCGCCCGTGCAGATGATCTCGATGCGCATGTCCGACTCGCCGTTGCGACGGTCGAGTCTACACCTTCACGGGCCGAGAGGGACCGGCGGCGCACCTATTTCGCGGCGCAGGCAGGCAACCGCATGGCCCGGGGCCACTTCGACGAGCGGCGGGTCCTCGACCCGGCACCGGTCGATGGCGTGCGGGCAGCGGGTGTGGAAGCGGCAGCCGGACGGCGGCTTGGCCGGGCTCGGCACGTCCCCCTGAAGCACGACCCGCCGGCGCTTGCGCGACGGATCCGGGATCGGCGCGGCGGAGAGCAGTGCCTCGGTATAGGGGTGCAGCGGCTGGCGGAACAGCGTGCGCTTGTCGGTGATCTCGACGATCCGGCCGAGATACATCACCGCGATGCGATGGCTGATATGCCGCATCACCGCGAGGTCGTGGGAGATGAACAGGAACGCGACCCCGTACTCCTCCTGCAGGTCGATCAGCAGGTTCAGCACCTGCGCCTGCACCGACACGTCGAGCGCCGAGACCGGCTCGTCGGCGACGATGATCTCCGGCTGCACGGCGAGCGCTCGCGCGATCCCCAGGCGCTGGCGCTGACCGCCGGAAAATTCATGCGGGAATTTCCGCATCGCCTCCGGCCGCAGGCCCACGCGCTCGAACAGGCGCGCCACACGCTGCTCGGTCTCGGCGCCGCGCGACAGCCCGAAATTTTCCATCGGCTCGCCGACGATGGCACCCGCCGACAGGCGCGGATTGAGCGAGGAATAGGGATCCTGGAACACCGTCTGGATCCGACGCCGATGGGCCCACATCCGCGACGCGCTCAGCGCCGTGATGTCTTCGCCCGCGACCACGATCCGTCCGCTGGTCGGCTCGACCAGCCTGAGCACCGCGCGGCCGACTGTCGACTTGCCGCAGCCGGACTCGCCGACCAGACCCAGCGTCTCTCCCGGCGCGATCTTGAAGCTCACGCCGTCGACTGCGCGCACCGCGCCGGCCTGACGGCCGAACACGCCCTTTCGAATCGGGAAATGCTTGACGAGATCGGTGACCTCGAGGCTCGGCTGGCGCGGCGGCGCGGCGGTCATGACGACACCCGGTCGGCTTCGAAACAGGCAACGAGATGGCCATTGGGGCGCATCTCCAGTTCCGGTCGCTCGGCGCGGCAGCGATCGGTCGCGAAGGCGCAGCGCGGCGCGAAGGCGCAGCCGACGATCGGCCGATTGAGCGACGGCACGATCCCGGGGATCTCCTGAAGCCGGGGCCGACGTCCCGCCTCCTCCGCATCCATGTCCAGCCGCGGTCGCGCGCGCATCAGCCCGACCGTGTAGGGATGAAGCGGGTTGGCGAAGAGCTCGTCGACCGGCGCCTCCTCGACTTTGCGGCCCGCGTACATGACCATCACGCGCTGCGTCGTCTCGGCGACCACGCCCAGGTCGTGGGTGATCATCATGATCGCCGTCCCGGGCTTCTCCTTGAGTTCGACCATCAGTTCCAGGATCTGCTCCTGGATGGTCACGTCGAGCG
>CAYSUY010000305.1:0-2710 GCA_964434345.1 uncultured Acetobacteraceae bacterium | reverse complement strand
CGCCCAGCATCTCGAAATAGCCGGGATCGGAGGCCTGCTGGCGGATCGAGCCGACGACCACCTGGATGCCGCCGACCGCGACCAGCGCCGAGGGGCCGAGCCGCAGCGTCCGGCCCTTCCCGATGCCGCGGCGCCCGACGACGACGCCGTCGCAGAGCGCGACGACGCGGCCGGGAGCGGCGAAGGGCCGCGAGAATTCCTGGGTCTCGTCGCGATTGAACCGTGCCTGGAACGTCGCGCCCACGCCCAGCGCATGCGCCTCGGCCGCGAGTGCCGGATCGTAGAACGGCCCGATCACGCAGCCCTCGACCCCCGCCGCGTGGAAGGCCTCCAGGATCCAGGTCGTGTTGCCGCGTCCGCCGCCGCCCGGGTTGTCGGCGACGTCGGCGAAGAGCAGGGACGGCGCGGCCGGATCGGCGCCGGTCATGCGCGCGCGCTGCGTCGCGCGCGCGAGGTCGATCAGCCGGGGCACGAAGCGCGCGCGTTCGCTCCATGCGTGCTCGGCGACCGCCTGTGCGACCGCCTCGGCGCGCGCCGGATCCTCCGCCGTCGCGATCACCGACATGCCGTTCTTCGGCGTGTCGCCGCTCGTGAAGCCCGACAGCACCGACACGTCGATCACGCCGCCGGTCCCGACGAAGGACTGGCCGAAATCGATGATGTCGCGATAGGGCGACCCCGGATCGGTGCCCTGCGTGACCGAGGGCGGCGCCAGGGGCAGCTTGCGGAACGCCGCATGCGGGCGCAGCCCGGCGAGCATCGCGCGCATGTGGCGGGCACAGTCGGCGCCGCGCTCCCACATGTCGACATGCGGGTTGGTCCGATAGGCGACGAGGACATCCGCCTCGCGCACCATCGCGGCGCCGACATTGGCGTGGAGGTCGAGGGTCGCGACGATCGGAACGCGTGGACCGACGAGCGCGCGCACGGCGCGGAGCAGTGTCCCGTCGGGATCGACGTCACCGGTCGCGTCGGCGGCGCCGTGCAGCGACAAGAACACGCCGTCGAGCGGTCCCGCCGCGCGCAACCGCGCGAGCGTCTCGGCGAGGACCCAGTCGAAGAACGCCTGGTCGCAGGGACCGCTCGCGCCTACTGCGGCGAGCAGGGTGGG
The DNA here is from genome assembly GCA_964434345.1 of uncultured Acetobacteraceae bacterium. GTDB lineage: Bacteria > Pseudomonadota > Alphaproteobacteria > CACIAM-22H2 > CACIAM-22H2 > CAIOSQ01. Next base: position 1,599 of record CAYSUY010000305.1, on the reverse strand, counting down.
CAGTCGTGTCCATGGCCCGGAGCCGTCCATGCCGCGCGCGAAGCCGAGGATGGTGCGCGGGCTGCGGGGCGCGGCGGCGTCGAGATCCGCGGCGAGGTCGTCGCCGGCGAGCAGGACATTCGCCTCGAACTCGGCGCGCGTCGACACCGGAGCGTGGCTGTTGGATTCCAGCATGAACCCGCCCACGGCGATACGCGGTGCGGCGGCGATGGTCGTGGTCATGGACGAGCCTCTCCTCATGGACGCCGCGACGCTAGCACGCGGCGGCTATCCCGCGCGCGCCGGCGGTACTAGACTTGCCGATCATGTCCTGCCGGAGACGATCCATGACCTTCCGATCCGCCCTGCTTGCCTGTGCGCTCGGCGCCAGCCTCGTCGCCGCGCCCGCAATGGCGCAGAAATCCGCCGACACGCTGCGCGTCGTCTTCCGCGACGCGGTCACCAATGTCGACCCCTACTTCAACCAGCTTCGCACCGGTGTCGTCATCTCCCACCAGGCCTGGGACGGTCTGGTCTACCGCGATCCCGACACGTTCCAGATCAAGCCGCTTCTGGCGACGTCCTGGAAGCTGGTGGACGACAAGACGATCGAGTTCGAGCTGCGCAGGGGCGTGAAGTTCCACAATGGCGACGCGTTCACCGCCGACGACGTGGTCTATACGCTCAACACCGTCAGCGCGGCGGACTCCAAGGTGTCGGTGCCCAGCAACGTCAACTGGATCGACCGTGTCGAGAAGCTCGACGACTTCAAGGTGCGGGTCCATCTCAAGCGTCCGCAGCCCGCCGCCTTCGAGTATTTCGCCTTCGTCGTGCCGATCTGGCCGAAGGCCTATCGCGAGAGGGTCGGCGCCGAAGGCTATTCCAAGGCGCCCGTCGGCACCGGTCCCTACCGCTTCACCAAGGTCGACGCGGCGACGCTCGAGCTCGAGCGCTTCGCCGATTATTACGCCGACAGCCCACGCGGAAAGCCGGCGATCGGCAAGATGCAGATCCGCTTCGTGCCGGACGCCGCGACCGAGATGACGGAGCTCCTCGCGGGCCGCACGGACTTCATCTGGAACTTCAACCCCGACCAGTTCGACAATATCGGCCGCATGCCCAATCTCCAGGCGCTGCGCCAGGAATCGATGCGCGTCGGCTACATGGGTCTCGACGCCGCGGGCCGGACGGGCGACTCCAGCCCGTTCAAGAACATCAAGGTACGCCAGGCGGTCTTTCACGCGATCGACCGCGAGCAGATCGCCAAGCAGCTCGTCCAGGGCGGCTCGCGCGTGCCGCCCGCGCCGTGCTTCCCGACCCAGTTCGGTTGCGACGGCGATGCGGCCGTGAAATACGCCTATGACCCGGCGAAGGCGAAGGCCCTGCTCGCCGAGGCGGGCTATCCCAACGGCTTCGACACCGAGATCGTCAGCTACGTCCTGCCGCAATGGGGCGCCTCGGTGCAGGGCTTCCTCAACGCGGTGGGGATTCGCGCCAAGCTCAGCCAGCTGCAGGTCCAGGCGGTCGTGCAGCGCAACCAGCGCGGCGAGAGCCCGAGCAATCTGGGCAGCTGGGGCTCGTTCTCGATCAACGACGTCTCGGCGATCATGCCGGTCTATT
>CAYSUY010000304.1:0-2718 GCA_964434345.1 uncultured Acetobacteraceae bacterium | reverse complement strand
GCGAGGCGACCAGTTTCTCCTTCTCGGAACGGTCCACGGATCGTCTCCTGTTTGGCTCGCCGGACGGGTCGCGCATGTCGCGCCACCTGCCGTCGAGCCGGTTTCACCTGGGCCTCGCCCGGTTCCAAACACCGGACTCGTTCGAGACCCGCTCTCGAACCTGCCCCAGAAGTCCAAGCCGCTGCGGACCCCGGCGGGATCCGTCTCGGTTCTTTCCTCTGTCTATGCAGGCCGGTCTATCGATTAAGCCGGCCGCCCCCGAAGGAGCGAACGGCGCCTGCAGTCTCGGACAGGATGGCCGGGCAGACGCCCCTTGCAAGGCGACGGCCCGGACCTCTTGCCCGCCGCCGCGCCGCCCTTCCGGGACCGGCGCGCCGACGGGAATTCACTTACGCCGAAGCGGTCCCGGCCATGCCGAGACCGGCGAGATCAAGCTTGACCCCCGGTCCCATGGTCGAGCTGAGGGTCGCCTTGCGGATATAGGTCCCCTTCACGCCCGAGGGCCGCGCGCGGCCGACGGCATCAAACAGGGCCTTCAGGTTCGCCGCGATCTGCTCCTCGGTGAAGCTGGCCTTGCCCAGGCCGACATTGACCATGCCGGCCTTGTCGGCGCGGAACTCGACCTGGCCGCCCTTCACGTCACGCACGGCTTGCGCAACGTTCGGGGTCACCGTTCCAAGCTTCGGGTTCGGCATGAGCCCGCGGGGGCCCAGAACCTTGCCCAGCTTGCCGACGATCGCCATCATGTCCGGCGCCGCGATGACGCGATCGAAATCGATCTGTCCGGCCAGAACCTTCTCGGCGAGATCCTCGGCGCCGACGAGATCTGCACCAGCCGCCTGCGCGTCCTGCGCCCGCGGCCCCTTGGCGAACACGGCGACGCGGACGGTCTTGCCGGTGCCGGAGGGCAGCGAGACGACGCCGCGCACGTTCTGGTCCGCGTGACGCGTGTCGACGCCGAGCGACAGCGACAATTCGACGGTCTCGTCGAATTTCGCGGTGGCGCGCGCCTTGACGAGCTTCACCGCATCGCCGACGGCGTAGGTCTTGTTGGGATCGATGCCCTCGTAGGCCTTACGAACGCGCTTTCCATGGAACGCCATGATCAGCCCTCCACCACTTGCAGGCCCATCGAACGCGCGGAGCCGGCGATCATCTTCATCGCGGCCTCGATGTCATGGGCGTTGAGATCCACCATCTTCTTCTCCGCGATCTCGCGGATCTGGCTGGTCGTCACCTTGCCGGCGACGTCGCGACCCGGCGTCTTGGAGCCGGATTCCAGCTTGGCCGCCTGCTTCAGGAAGAAGCTGGCCGGCGGGGTCCTCATCACGAAGGAGAAGGTACGGTCCGAGAACGCCGTGATGACCACGGGGATCGGGGTCCCGGCGTCGATCTTCTGGGTCTGCGCGTTGAACTGCTTGCAGAACTCCATGATGTTCAGGCCGCGCTGGCCCAGCGCGGGCCCGATCGGCGGGGAGGGATTGGCCTTCCCGGCCGGCACCTGCAGCTTGATGTAGCCGACGATTTTCTTCGCCATGTCTTGCCTTCCTTGCGGCTGCCGGCGGGCTTCTGTCGCGTGGAGCCCTGGGACCGGTCATGCGCCTCGTTGGTTGCACATCCCTTCCCGTCGGCGCCACGACGCCGCCGGGATCGGATCTCGTCAGGTCTCAGACCTTCTCCACTTGGGTATATTCGAGTTCGACAGGCGTCGGGCGCCCGAAGATGGAGACCGAAACCTTGAGCCGCGACTTCTCCTCGTCGATCTCCTCGACCGTCCCGTTGAAGGACGTGAAGGGGCCGTCGGAGACACGCACCTGCTCGCCGATCTCGAAGGTGATGGCGGGCTTCGGCTTTTCGATGCCCTCCTTGACCTGGTTGATCAGACGCTCAGCCTCGCGATCCGTGATCGGCTGCGGCTTGGTCTTGTCGCCCAGGAATGCGGTGACTTTCGGGATGTTCTTGACCAGGTGCCAGGTCTGATCCGTCATCTCCATCTTCACCAGCACATAGCCGGGGAAGAACTTGCGCTCGGCGTTGATCTTCTTGTTCTTGCGCATCTCGACGACGGAATCGGTCGGGACCATGACGTCCTCGATCATCGCCGCCATGCCCTTGGCCTGCGCCTGCTCCTTGATGGTCGTCGCGACCTTCTTTTCGAAGCCCGAATAGACATGCACCACGTACCAGCGCGCCGGCATATCAGCCTCCGAGCCCAAGGATCAGTTTGACGGCGTGGCTGATGAACCAGTCCACCAGAAAGAAGAAAAGCGCGGCCAGGATCGACATCGCGAACACCATGCCGGTCGTGATCAGCGTCTCCTTTCGGGACGGCCAGGAAACCTTGTTGGCCTCCTGCCGGACCTGCCGGAAGAAATCGCCGATCGCGACACGGGGCGGAGACGATCCGCCGCCGGCGGTTCCACTGGTCTGGTTGTTGCTCATCACCCGTTCCGCCGCACCCGCCACTCGACGAGGTGCTCCGTGACCGACTTGCTCTTCGCCGGAACCACTCCCGCGAAGCCACTGAAGACCGTTCCTGCGATGGCAGGAGCAGAGGGGCTCGAACCCCCAACCCCCGGTTTTGGAGACCGGTGCTCTACCAATTGAGCTATGCTCCTACCCTCTTCGCGCCGCCACCAGAGGCAGCGGCGCCGCAGCAGGTCACTCGATGATCTTCGCGACGACGCCGGCGCCGACGGTGCGGCCACCCTCGCGGAT
>CAYSUY010000303.1:0-2724 GCA_964434345.1 uncultured Acetobacteraceae bacterium | reverse complement strand
CCTCGCCATGCGCGGCGAAGGCCTTGCGGATCGCCTCGCCGACGAGCTGCGCGGTCGCGAACATGCTGGGCGTGGTGGCGAGCGAGAAGGTGCCGTCGAGCGTCTCGCTCGCGAAACCCTCCTGCACCATGTTCACCACGATCTGGCTGAGCGAGAGATTGCCCGCCGTCATCATGCAGACCAGCCGCTCGCCGGGCTGCTCCACGACATGCATCTTGTTGAAGGTCGAGATGTTGTCGACGCCCGCGTTGGTGCGGGTGTCGGAGAGCAGCACCAGCCCTTCGGCGAGGCGCAGCCCGACGCAGTATGTCATGTCGGATCCAAGTCCCTGGTCGCGATGTCCGGCGCACCTTGGGACACGATCGCGGCCGCCGCAAGCGCCGCGACGCGCGTGGCCGTCAGCTCAGATACTGCTTCGAGATCTCATCGCCGAGGACGATGTTGCGGTCGATGAATTCGGTCAGGAATTCGTGCAGACCCTGGCTGAAGATGTCCTCGATGCGGCCATAGCGCAGCCGGGCATGCATCTGGCCGGCGAGGCGATGGCACTCGCCGCGCCGGCCGTAGGAATCGGCGAGCAGGTCGAGATGGCGCGACAGGTCGAAGCAGCACGAGACCAGCGAGCGCGGCATCTCCGGCCGCAGGATCAGGAGATCCGCGACCAGCCAGGGCTTGAGCCGGTCGCGATAGACCCAGTGATAGGCGCGCTGCGCGGAGACCGAGCGCAGGATCGAGGTCCATTGATAATAGTCGCGCGTGCCGCCGACGCCGTCCTCGCGCGGCAGCAGGACATGGTACTTGACGTCGAGGATGCGCGCGGTGCTGTCGGCGCGCTCGATCGCCATGCCCAGCCGCGTGAACCAGTAGGCGTCGTTGCGCAGCATCGTGCCGAGCGCGGCGCCGCCGAAGCGCAACGAGCGCTCCTTCACCCATTCGAGGAAACGGCGCACGTTTTCCAGCGCGAAATCCTCGTCGCGCAGCGCGCGCGCCTCGAGCCACGCCGAATTGACCGCCTCCCACATGTCGGTGGTGATGCCGGTGCGGTCGGTGCGCGCATTGCGCCGCGCCATCTCCAGGCAGGCGAGGATCGAGGCGGGGTTGGCGGGATCGCGGGTCAGATGGTCGATCACCGCCTGCGCCGTCGGCTGGCGGCCGCCGGCGTAGAAGCTCGCCTCGCATCCCGCGGCGACGATGGTCGAGTGCCATTCGGTCGCGTCGCCGCCGGCCTCCTGCGACAGGCTGGCCATGCGCAGTCCGACATCGAGCAGGCGGGCGAGATTCTCGCTGCGCTCGATGTAGCGCGCGAGCCAGTAGAGATTGTCGGCGGTGCGGCTCAGCATCGGTGCCTCCTCACGCCTCGACGACCCAGGTGTCCTTGGTGCCGCCGCCCTGGCTGGAATTGACGACCAGCGAGCCCTCGCGCAGCGCCACGCGGGTGAGCGCGCCGGGCACCAGGCGGATCTCCTTGCCGACCAGCAGATAGGGCCGCAGGTCGACATGGCGCGGCGCCACGCCGGAAGCGACGAAGGTCGGACAGGTCGACAGCGCGAGCGTCGGCTGCGCGATGTAGCCCGACGGGTTGGCGCGCAGCCGCGCGGCGAATTCGGCGCGCTCGGCCGCCGAGGCGTGCGGCCCGACCAGCATGCCGTAGCCGCCCGAGCCGGCGACGTCCTTGACGACCAGTTCGTCGAGATGGTCGAGCGCGTAGGCGAGCCCCTCGGCTTCGCTGCAGCGCCAGGTGGGCACGTTCTTCAGGATCGGCTCCTCGCCGAGATAGAAGCGCACCATGTCGGGCACGAAGGTGTAGACGGCCTTGTCGTCGCTGACCCCGGCGCCGGGCGCGTTGGCAATGGTCACGTTGCCCGCGCGATAGGCCGCCATGATGCCCGGCACGCCGAGGACCGAATCCGGACGGAAGACCTGCGGATCGAGGAAGGCGTCGTCGATGCGGCGATAAAGGACGTCGACGCGCTGCAGGCCGCGCGTCGTGCGCATGTAGACGACGAGGTCCTGGACGACGAGGTCGACGCCTTCGACCAGCTCGATGCCCATCTCGTCGGCGAGGAAGGAATGCTCGTAATAGGCGCTGTTGAACTGTCCGGGGGTGAGCAGCGCGACGACCGGATCGCCCTTGCAGTTGGGCGGCGCGACGGACCGCAGCGTGTCGAGCAGCAGGTCGGGATAATGCGAGACCGGCTTGACGCGGCAGCGCGTCAGCAGCTCCGGGAAGAGCCGCGTCGTGACCTCGCGGTTCTCCAGCATGTAGGAGACGCCCGACGGCGTGCGGCAATTGTCCTCGAGGACGTAGAACTCGTCGGCGGAGACGCGCACGACGTCGATGCCCGCGACATGGGTGTAGACGTCCTGCGCGACCTTCAGGCCGCGCATCTGCTCGAGGAATCCGGCGTTGCGCAGCACGAGGTCCGCCGGGATCCGGCTTGCGCGCAGGAATTCCTGGGCGCCGTACATGTCGGCGATGAAGGCGTTGAGCGCGCGCACGCGCTGGGTCAGGCCGCGGGACAGGAACTCCCATTCCCGGCTGTCGAGGATGCGCGGAATCACGTCGAACGGGATCAGCCGCTCCGGATCGCCACCCTCGGTATAGACCGCGAAGGTGATGCCGGTGCGGCGGAAGATGAACTCCGCCTCGCGACGCTTGGTCTCCATGACCTCGCGCGACGTCGCGGCGAGCCAGTCGCGCACCTGCGCGTATTGCGGCCGGCA
>CAYSUY010000302.1:0-2740 GCA_964434345.1 uncultured Acetobacteraceae bacterium | reverse complement strand
GAAAACGGCATCACCGCGGCGATGCTCGACGTGCTGACCGAGTTCGTGAAGAACAAGGCCATCACGCCGGACCAGGCCGTCAAGCGTCTCGCCGAGGCGGTGGAAAGCGCGCGTTGACCGCGCGCCTCCAAGTCCCCGCCGACGGGCTCCCGCAACGCTCCGCCTTCGCGGCGGCGTTGCGGCGGGCGCCGGAATGGCTGGTGATCTGGGGACCGCTGCTTCTCGCGGCGGCCCATATCGTCGTGTTCGCGGCCTGGACCGTGTGGATTTCCTTCACCGCATCGACGCTGATGCCGGTGAACGATTTCGTCGGGTTGCGCAACTACACCAGCGTGCTCGCGACACGGAACTGGAAGATCGCCTTCGACAACCTGCTCATCTTCGGCGGCGGGTTCGTGGCGTTCACGATGCTCACGGGGCTGTTGCTTGCGATCCTGATCGACCAGCGTATCCGCGGCGAGAACGTGCTGCGGTCGATCTTCCTCTATCCCATGGCGGTCTCCTTCGTCGTCACGGGCGTCGTCTGGTCCTGGCTGCTGAACCCGGGCATGGGGATCCAGAAGCTCGTCAACGACCTGGGCTGGGCGGGCTTCCGGTTCGACTGGATCGTCGATCGCGAGATGGCCATCTGGACGATCGTGCTCGCAGGAGTCTGGCAGGCCGCGGGTTTTGCAATGGCGCTGCTGCTGGCGGGGCTGCGCTCGGTCGAACCCGACCTGGTGAAGGCGGCGCAGATCGACGGCGCGGGCCCGCTGCGCATGTATGCGCGGGTGATCCTGCCGACGCTGTGGCCCATCATGGTCGCCGTGCTCGTCATCCTGCTGCAGATGGCCATCACGACCTTCGACCTCGTGCGCGCGCTGACAGGCGGAGGGCCCGGCATCGCCACGCAGCTTCCAGCCCTCGTCGTCTACGACTTCATGTTCCAGCGCGGACAGATCGGACGCGGTGCCGCCGCCGCGGTGCTGATGCTGCTGACCCTGCTCGGCGTGCTCGTGCCGCACGCGCTCTTCAAATACGCGCGGCGGAGGCGAGCGCGCCATGTCTGACCGGACCATGCCGGACACGATGCCCGCCTGGGCGCGGCTGCTGGCGCATGTGGTGGTCTGGGCGCTGGGCCTCGCCTTCCTGGTGCCGTTCCTCGTCGTGGTGCTGAACTCGCTGCGCACGGCGCAGGAGATCGCGCAGGGCTCGATGATCGGCTGGCCGGAAAGCTGGGCCTTCGCGAACTACGCCGAGGCGTGGTCGCAATTCTGCGTCGCGCAGAACTGCACGGGTCTGCAGCCCTTCATGTGGAACTCGGCCGCGGTGACGATCCCCGCGACCATCGTCTCGACCCTTCTGGGCGCGATCGCCGGCTACGCGATCTCGCTCTGGCGCTTCCGTGGCGACACCTGGATCTTCGGGATCGTGACGCTCGGCATCTTCCTGCCGCAGCAGATGCGGCTGATCCCCTGGACCTTCGTCCTGCGCGACATCGGCCTCATCAACACGCTGACCGGGCTCGTGGTGATCCACACCATCCAGGGCATGAGCTTCACGACGCTGTTTTGCCGCAATTACTACGTGTCCATCCCGCAGGACCTCATCAAGGCCGCGCGAATCGACGGTGCCGGGTTCTTCCGCACCTTCTTCCGCATCGTGCTGCCGCTCTCGCCGCCGATCCTGATCGTCACGGTGATCTGGCAGTTCACGCATATCTGGAACGAGTTCCTCTACGGCGTGACCTTCACGACCGGCAACCAGCAACCCGTGACGGCAGCGCTGATCGGGCTCAACGCAGCCGTCGCCGACGTCCCCCAGTACGGCGTGCAGAGCGCCGCCGTCGTCCTCGCGGCGCTGCCGACGCTGCTCGTCTACCTGTTCGGCGGAAAATATTTCCTGCGCGGCCTGACGGCCGGCGCGGTGAAGTAGGAGTCTCCCATGTCGGCGCTCGTCCTCAACGGCATCACCAAGGCCTTCGGGTCGACGCCCGTGCTCAAGGGCATCGACATGGAGATCGAGAACGGCGAGTTCACCGTTCTGGTCGGTCCCTCGGGCTGCGGCAAGTCGACCCTGCTGAACATCATCGCAGGGCTCGAGCCGCCGACCGGCGGCACGGTCCGGATCGGTGGCCGGGTCGTCAACGACGTCCCGCCCAAGGACCGGAACATCGCGATGGTGTTCCAGACCTACGCCCTCTACCCGTCGATGACGGTACGCCAGAACATCACCTTCGGCCTGGAGTGCCGGAACGTGCCCAGGCAGGCGCGTGACGCCGCCGTGGCCCGGGTCGCGGCGCTCCTCCAGATCGAGGCGCTGCTCGACCGCAAGCCCTCGCAGCTCTCTGGCGGCCAGCGCCAGCGCGTCGCGATGGGCCGCGCGCTGGTGCGCGATCCGCTGCTGTTCCTGTTCGACGAACCGCTCTCCAATCTCGACGCCAAGCTGCGCGTCGAGATGCGCCTGGAGATCAAGCAACTCCATCAGCGCATCCGGTCCACCATCGTCTACGTGACCCACGACCAGATCGAGGCGATGACGATGGCGACACGCATCGCCGTGATGCATCAGGGCGAGGTACAGCAATTCGCCGATCCCGACACGGTCTACAACCGGCCGGCCAATCTGTTCGTCGCACGCTTCATGGGCGCGCCGCCGATGAACACGCTTGCTGCCCGCATCGAGGCCGGCACCGCCGGCGTGCGCGCCGTGATCGGCCAGGGCGAGGCTGCCGTTTCCCTGCCCCTGCCCGCGGCGCGCG
>CAYSUY010000301.1:0-2750 GCA_964434345.1 uncultured Acetobacteraceae bacterium | reverse complement strand
TGCGCAAATTCGGCGTCCCGGTGGTCGTCGCCTCAAAAAAATTCGCGTCCGACACGGCGGCGGAGCATGAAGCGATCGCGGCGTTCTGCGCCGGCGAATTGAACGTGGCCGCCATCACCTGCCGCCATTGGGCGGAGGGATCGCGCGGCACCGAGGCGCTCGCCCGCCATGTCGTCGAACTCGCCGACGGCGACGCGGCGACGGGCGGCGGCTTCCGCCCGCTCTACCCCGACGACATGCCGCTCTGGGACAAGATGCGCATGATCGCGACGCAGATCTACGGCGCCGCCGACATCACGGCCGATGCGCGGGTGCGCGAGCAGTTCAAGGAACTGGAGGCCGCGGGCCACGGGCGTCTGCCGATCTGTGTCGCGAAGACGCAATATTCGTTTTCCACCGACCCCGCCGCGCGCGGCGCACCCAGCGGCCATGTCGTGCCGATCCGGGAGATCTCGCTTTCCGCAGGAGCCGGGTTCCTGGTCGTGATCTGCGGCGAGATCATGCGCATGCCCGGGCTGCCGCGTTCGCCGTCCGCGGAGCGGATCTTCATCGACGCGGACGGCCGGATCGAAGGCTTGTTCTGACGCGCAGCGTCCGGCGTCAGCCCACGCCGCGGCGCGGTCGGCCGGCGCCTTCGGCGCGGATCTCGGTCTCGATCAGGATGCGCTCGCCACCCGCCTCGGCGACGCGTTCGTCGACGGTCACGCGGATCTCCGCATCCACCGCGCCATCGGCCTCCAGCGCGCGCGCGACAAGGTCCCGCGCCGCCGCCTCGGCCGCCTCGCGCGCGGGCACGTAATCGGCGTGATCCGCGACGCCATCGCCGGCGTGCACGCGATATACGCCGGATCCAGGCCGCGTGATCCGCGTCACCGCCGCGCGTCGCACCACGCCGACCACGGCACCCACCGCATTGGCGACGCCGGCATGTCCGGGGATGGCCGCCGTGGTGCCCAGCATGGCGGCGATCGCGGGATAATGCAGATGCGCCGCGGCGCCGAGACCGACGACCGGCATGGCGACGCGGATGCTGGCCTCGACCAGACCGCCGCCACCGGTCCAGGCGCGACGCACGAGCGGATGGGCGGCGAGCCCCTCGCCAGGCAGACCGTCGCGCGCGGCGACGGTCTCGAACACGAAGGCCGCCGAGCGCGCGACGAGCAGGTCGAGGACGCGCGCGGCGAAGGCCTCGGCTGACGGCGCGCGCGCCGCGCCGCGCCGGTCGCGCCGCCGCAGGAAGAGATCAGCGCCCTTGCGGCTGGCGGTCGCGTCCCACGCCGCATGTCGCCCCAGCACATGCGCCGCATCCGTGGGCGTGAACCCGCCAAGGCCCACCATGCCGCGCGCGACGAGACGCATCAGCGCCGCCTGTGCCGCCCGCTCGCGGAGCAGCTCGTCGAGCGCCACAGGCCCCGCCGCATGCGTCAGCACCGCGGCCAGCGCGTGCTCGGCATCGTCGCGGATCCGGCCGGGATCGCATCGATAGGACAGCGCGAAACGACCATCCCAGGTGCCGGGGGCGACGCGGCGCGACTGGCGATCCAGCGCCGCGTGGACGGGCCCGGGATGACGATGCGCGAGGACCGCGAGCGGCACCAGCCGACGCGGGCCGAGCGCGAGCCCGTCCGCCGCGCCGCTTTCGTCGTCGATCCGGACCTCGCTGTCGCCGCCCAGACCGATGGTCGCCATGCGGATCGCTTCGACCATGGTGCGATGGCCGCCGACGCTGGCACCGAGCGGGTCGATCTCCGGCAGGCCGCCGGCGACGATCCCGACATCCGTCGTCGTCCCGCCGATATCGGCGACCACGGCATCGGCAAGACCGGTCAGGAAGGTCGCCCCGACGGCGCTCGCGGCGGGACCGGACAGGACGGTCTCGACCGGACGGCGCCGTGCCTCTGCCGCGGCCATCAAGGCGCCATTGCCGCGCACCACCATCAAGGGCGCGCGGATGCCGGCCGCGGCGAGACCGGCGGCGCAGCGGTCGATGAGGTCGCTCACGATCGGCACCAGCCGCGCGTTGAGCAGCGCGGTCAGCGCGCGGCGCGGACCGTCCAGCGCCGACGCCAGATGGTGGCTGGCCGACACCGGCCTGCCGCAGCGCGCGGCGATGATCTCCATCGCCTGGAGTTCATGCGCCGGATTGCGGACCGAGAACATGGCCGCGACCGCGAAGGCATCGACCTCCGCCATGGTCCGGTCGAGGAACGCCTCGAGGGCCGCGACGTCGAGCGGAGCGCGTACGTCGCCATGCGCATCGTGCCCGCCGCCGACGAAAGCGACCGGATCGGCGCCGAGCGCGCGACCGAGTCCGGCGCGCTCCAGCTGGGCCGGCTCGAAGCCGATCAGGACGAGGCCAGCCGCACCGCCCTGCCCTTCGACGATGGCGTTGGTCGCGAGCGTGGTCGACAGGCCGACGAGGCCGATCGCCTCGGCAGCGCAGCCCGACAGCCGCAGCACCTCGACCAGCGCGGCACCGATCCCCTCCGCGAGGTCGTGGCGGGTCGTCGGCGCCTTGGCCGCGGCGCGCACGGTGCCGGCCGCATCGAGGAGGACGGCATCGGTGAAGGTGCCGCCGGTATCTATGCCGAGCGCAAGCATGGGGAGCCGCACTCTGGTCCCGCCGGCCGCACGACACAAGCCGCGACGCATATCCCTCTCGTTAGCTCGCGAGTTGTCCGCTTTTCCGGCGCGTGATCTGTCCGGTATTGGAACCGCTCTAACAGGCGGTCGTCTCCCAGCACGTGGTG
>CAYSUY010000300.1:0-2791 GCA_964434345.1 uncultured Acetobacteraceae bacterium | reverse complement strand
GGTGGTCGACCGGGTTCATCGCGATGCCGCGCACGGTCGGGCGGATGCCCTTCCAACGCGTACGACCAGCCTTGCCGAGGTTCTGGTTGGCGTGGTCCGGATTGGACACCGCGCCGACGGTCGCAAGGCAATCCGCCATCACGCGCCGCGTCTCTCCGGAAGCCAGGCGCAGCAGCGCAAAACCCTGATCCTTGCCGACCAGCTGCACATATGTGCCCGCGGACCGCGCGATCTGGCCGCCCTTGCCGGGCTGCAGTTCCACATTGTGGATGATCGTGCCGACCGGGATGTTGCGGATGGGGAGCGCATTGCCCGGCTTGATGTCCGCACGCTCGCCGGCGACGACCTTGTCGCCAACAGCGAGACGCTGCGGCGCCAGGATGTAGGCGTGATCTCCGTCCGTATACTTGATCAGCGCCAGCCAGGCCGTACGGTTCGGATCGTATTCAAGACGCTCGACGATCCCGTCGACATCGAACTTGCGGCGCTTGAAGTCGACGATCCGGTACAGCTTCTTGTGGCCGCCGCCCTTGTGACGAACCGTGATGTGCCCATGGGCATTGCGCCCGCCCATGCGGGACTTGCCCTCCACGAGCTTCTTGAGCGGACCACCCTTCCAGAGTTCGGAGCGGTCGACGAGGACCAGCTCGCGCGAACTCGGCGTGACGGGCTTGAAGGTCTTGAGTGCCATAACTGCCTCGCCTGCCTCAGATGCCGGTCGTGACGTCGATGGTGGAGCCCTCGGCGAGGGTCACGATCGCCTTCTTCCAGTCGGACCGACGCGACTCGATCCCGCGGAAGCGCTTCGTCTTACCCTTGACGACGACCGTGTTCACCGCCTTGACCTTGACGTTGAACAATTGTTCGACCGCAGCCTTGACCTCGGGCTTGGTCGCATCCGTCGCCACCTTGAAGGCGACCTGGTTGTGCTCGGAGCCGGCCGTCGCCTTCTCGGTGACGTGCGGCGACAGGAGCACGGCGTAGAGCCTCTCCTTGGAGAGCGGCTTCTTCTTTACGGAGCTCATTTCAGGCGCGCCTCCAGCTTCTCCACCGCGGCGCGCGTCAGCACGAGCACGTCGCGACGCAGGATGTCGTACACATTGGCGCCCTGCTGCGGCAGGACGTCGATCCCCGGCAGGTTGCGAGCGGCCATCGCGAAATTCGCGTCGACCGCCTCGCCGTCGATGATCAGCGCCGACGCGAGACCAAGGGCCTTGAAGCGGTTCGCCATATCCTTCGTCTTCGCGACGTCGAGCGCGGCACGATCGAGGACCAGGAGCTTGCCCTCGGACAGCTTGCTCGACAGCGCGGTGCGCAACCCGAGTGCACGGACCTTCTTGGGCAACTCATGCGCATGGCTGCGCGGGGTCGGCCCGAAAATCACGGCACCCTTGCGCCATTGCGGGCTGCGGGTCGACCCGTGCCGCGAACGGCCGGAGCCCTTCTGCGGCCGCGGCTTGCGCCCACCGCCGGAGATCTCGCCGATCTCCTTTGTGTCGTGCGTACCCTGCTGCCGGCGCGCCAGCTGCCAACGAACCACGCGTGCCAGAAGGTCGGCGCGGGCCGGAAGGCCGAAGACGCTGTCGGCGAGGTCGATCTCGCCGGCGGCGGTGTTATCGAGTGTCTTGACCGCGACTTTCATCGTCGTACCTCGGTTCAGGCAGCAGCCTGTTTGAGACCCGCGGGAAGCGGAGCCTCCTTGGGCAGCTTGCGCTTGACGGCATCGGTGATCTCGACCCAGCCGCCCTCAGGCCCTGGAACGGAACCGCACACCATGATGAGCCCCTTGTCGGCATCGGTTGCGACCACCTTCAGGTTCTGCGTGGTCACGCGATCGACACCCCAATGGCCCGCCATCTTCTTGTTCTTGAACGTCCGGCCGGGGTCCTGACGACCGCCCGTCGAACCATGCGAACGATGGCTGATCGACACGCCGTGAGACGCCTCGAGGCCGGCGAAGTTCCAGCGACGCATGGCACCCGCGAAGCCCTTGCCGATCGACGTGCCGGCGACGTCGACGAACTGACCGGCCACGTAGTGGCCCGCCGTCAACTCGGCGCCGACATCGAGGACCGCGTCGTCGCTGACACGGAATTCGACGAGCTTCTTCTTGGGCTCGACCTTCGCCTTGGCGTAGTGACCGCGTACGGGCTTGGTCACGTTCTTGACCTTCGCCTTGCCGGCGCCGAGCTGGACCGCCGTGTAGCCGTCCTTGTCCTTGGTGCGGACGCCGACAACCTGGCATTGGTCGAGCTGCAGCACGGTGACGGGAACATGGCTCCCGTCCTCGGCAAACAGGCGGGTCATGCCGAGCTTTCGCGCGATGAGACCGGTGCGCTTGGGCATGATCAGATCCTCAGAGCTTGATCTCGACGTCCACGCCGGCGGCGAGGTCGAGCTTCATAAGGGCGTCGACCGTCTGCGGCGTCGGGTCGACGATGTCGAGAAGGCGCCGATGAGTCCGAATTTCGAACTGTTCACGGCTCTTCTTGTCGATATGCGGGCTCCGGTTCACGGTGAACCGTTCGATGCGCGTCGGCAGAGGGATCGGGCCCCTCACCTGCGCGCCGGTACGCTTGGCCGTATTGACGATCTCGCTGGTCGACTGATCGAGCACGCGGTGATCGAAGGCCTTGAGCCGGATTCTGATGTTCTGATTGACCATCACATTTTCTCCGCCGCCTGCCGTCGCGCGCGCCGTCGAGCGCGCGCCCCGGCCAGCGGCAATGACCAATTACTCGATGATCTTCGCGACGACGCCGGCGCCGACGGTGCGGCCACCCTCGCGGAT
>CAYSUY010000299.1:0-2834 GCA_964434345.1 uncultured Acetobacteraceae bacterium | reverse complement strand
AGCGCCAGCGCGCCGCTGCCGGCGAATGGCAGGTTGCCGGAGGGAAGCCAGCGCGCCACCGCGAGCACCGCCAGTGCGAAGAGGATCAGAACGGCGACAGGCGGGACCTTGAGTTCGAGGATCTTCATCTCCATGCCTTCCGGTCGGGCACGCGCCCCGCCAACGAGGACCACTCCCGGCTCGAGGCGAGTTGACGGGAGGCTGGGCGGAGCAGCAGACGCCATCCGGCGATGCCGGGCAACCGCCGCCTTGTCTGGTGCCCCGTGCCAGCGGGCGTTTGGCCGGGGCGGCGCAAGTCGTCGTCGCCATTGGCAGGGCCCGGCATTCATGTGTGGTATGCGTCCGCCATGCAGCTACGACCTGCCCTGTCCGCCGACCTGCCGTGTATCGAGCGCATCTTCCATGCCGCGTACGCGCGATACATCCCGCGCATCGGCAAGCCGCCGGGGCCGATGGGCGATGACTACGCAGCGCGAATCCGTTCCGGCAGCGTCTGGGTGGCGGGCGATCCGGTGGATGGGGTTGTGGTGCTGCTCGAGGCGCCGGGGCATCTCCTGCTGGACAACGTGGCCGTCGATCCGGATGCGCAAGGCAAGGGCATCGGCCGGATGTTGATCGCCTTCGCCGAGGCCGAGGCGCGGCGCCGCGGCCACGCCGAGCTTCGGCTCTATACGCATCAGCTCATGACCGAGAACATCGCCCTGTATGCGCGCGCCGGCTGGGAGGAGACCGGTCGCGGCGAGGAGGACGGGTTCGCGCGCGTCTTCTTCAGGAAGCGGCTGACGGCGTGACGCCGGATGCGTGTCCCGCTTGTCGGCCCGCGCGTGCGGGGCGGTGTGGTGCGCCCTACATCCCGAGATAGGCGGCGCGCACGCGGTCGTCGGCGAGCAGCGCGTCGCCTGTGCCGGAAAGGGTGACGCGGCCGTTCTCGAGCACATAGGCCTTGGTGCTGATCGCCAGCGAGATGGCGACATTCTGCTCGACCAGGACGCAGGTCATGCCCTGACGATTGAGCGCGACGATGGTGTCGATGACCTGCCGTACGATCGTCGGCGCAAGGCCCAGCGAGGGTTCGTCGAACAGGATCATCTCGGGGCGGCCCATCAGGCAGCGGCCGATCGCCAGCATCTGCTGCTCGCCGCCCGAGAGCGTGCCGGCGGGCTGGCGCAGCCTTTCGCCCAGTCGCGGAAACATGTCCAGGACCTGTGCGCGCGTGGCGTCGCGCGAGTGGCGCGCGCGCGCGAGCATGGCGCCCATCTCGAGGTTCTCGGCGACGCTGAGCGACGGGAACACCTGGCGGCCCTCGGCAACCTGGCCGATGCCGAGCTCGCAGATCCGGTGCGACGGCAGGCCGGCGATATCCTGCCCGCGCCACAGGATGCGGCCGCCGCGTGGCGCATGCATCCCGGCAACCGTGCGGATCAGCGTCGTCTTGCCGGCTCCGTTGGCGCCGACGATGGCGACGATCGCGCCATCGGGCACGGCGAGCGAGACCTGGTCGAGCGCCTGCGCGTCGCCATGGAAGACGTCGAGCGCGTCGATCTCGAGCATCAGCCCAACGCCTCCGTGCCGAGATACGAGCGCATCACCTCGGGATGGCGCACGATCGCCTCGGGCGCGCCCGCGGCGATCACCGCCCCGTGATGCAGGACGAGCACGCGCGCCGCCAGCGCCATCACCGCACGCATCACGTGTTCGATGAGGATGATCGTCATGCCGCTCTCGCGGTTGATCGCGCGCAGGATGGCGACGATGCGATCGACCTCGGTGGGCCGCAGCCCCGCCATCACCTCGTCGAGCAGGAGCAGACGCGGCTCCGTGGCCAGGGCGCGCGCCACCTCCAGCCGCTTGCGATCGGGCAGCGTGAGTTCGGCCGCGCGCTTGGCGTGCTGGTCGTCGAGTTCGAGCCGCGTAAGGATCGCGTGGGCGGCGGCGCGGGCCGTCTCGACCGAGGCGCCGCGGATCAGCCCGCCGACGATCACGTTGTCGAGCACGGTCATGTTCGGGAACGGGCGCACGATCTGGAAGGTGCGGCCGATGCCGCGACGCGCGATCTCGTCAGGACGCAGACCCTCGATGCGTTCGCCGCCGAACACGATGCGTCCGGAATCCGGAGCGTGCACCCCCGCCAGAAGGTTGAAGAGCGTCGTCTTGCCCGCACCGTTCGGGCCGATGACCGCGAAGATCTCGCCTGCGGCCACGTCGAAGGAGACGGAGTCCACGGCAACAAGTCCGCGGAAGCGCTTGGTAACGGCATCGACCGCGAGCAGGGTCACAGGCCCAGCTTCCGTGCGAGCCAAGGCCAGATCCCGTCGGGCTTCAGCCAGATGATCGCGAGCAGCAGCGCCCCATAGGCGATCGCCTTGGCGCCGGGCGCGTCGAAGCCGAGGGCGTGCGTCGCCGCGATCAGAGCTTCGCCCAGCGGCGTCAGCAGCGCCGCGCCGACGACCGGCCCCATGACCGTCCCGAGACCTCCGACGATCGGGGCCAGGATCAGCTCCAGGGAGCGCGCCATGTCGAAGCTCTGCGCGGGGAAGAGGTTCCGGTAGTAGAACGCGTTGACCAGTCCGGCGACCGCGGTCATGCCCGCCGAGAGCAGGATCACCTTCATCTTCGCGGCGAAGAGGTTCACGCCCAGCGCCTCGGCCGCCTGCGGATCCTCGCGGATCGCGCGCCAGACGAAGCCCATGCGGCTGCGTGACAGGATCGCGACCAGCACCGTGGCGCCGACCGCGAGCGCCAGCGTGGGGTCGTAGAAGAGCAGGGGGCCGCCCTGCAGCTGCCACAGCGACGTGGAGATGCCGGCCAGGACCGGCAGGAACAAGCCACCCGCC
>CAYSUY010000298.1:0-2870 GCA_964434345.1 uncultured Acetobacteraceae bacterium | reverse complement strand
GGACGGCATGCGGCAAGACGGATGTCGGCCGGCTGGCCGCGGATCTCGGCTTCGATCGCGTAGAGGGCGGTGATCCGGCGCAGCATCTCCTCGGCGATCGGCGCCGGCCCCTGCGCCGCGACCTCGAATAACTTGCGCCGGACATGCACCCAGCAAAACGCAAGACGAACCGGCCGGTTCGCCGCGATCCTGGCATAGGCCTCGTAGCCGTCGCAGTGCAGGACGCCCGAGAAGGTGGCGAGATGCGAGAGCGGTCTTCGATGCGTGCGGTCCGGCTCGTAGACATAGGCAACCCCGGGCGGGTCGCCACCGGCCCAGCCGCGCATGTCGCGCGCATAGCTCCAGAGCTGCCCCGTCTTGGTCCGGCCACGCCCGGGATCGAGCACCGGCAGGGTCGTCTCGTCAGCGAACAAGACCGTCGATGATATCAGGTCGGCGCGCAGCGCCTCATAGAGCGGCGTCAGATACCAGGCCGCCCGCCCGACCCAGTCCGCCAGCGTCGAACGATCGAGTTCGACGCCCTGCCGGGCGAAGATCCCGACCTGGCGGTAGAGCGGGCAGTGATCGGCGTATTTGGCGACCACGATCTGCGCCACCAGCGCATCGGTCGGCAGACCGCTTTCGACGATATGGGCCGACGCCGGCGCCTGCACTGGCGCCTCGTCGCAGCTGCGGCAGGTGTATTTGGGCCGGATCGTCACCGCGACGCGCAGCTGCGCCGGCACGATGTCGAGACGCTCGGTGCGGTCCTCGCCGATGCAGGTCATCTCGCGCTTGCAGCAGGGACAGGACTTGTCGGCGAGATCGACGACGTGCTCCACGCGCGGCAGATCCTTCGGCAGGTTGCCGCGATTGGCCGCACGCTGCGGCTTCGTGCGCGCAGGCCGGTCCGGCTGCGGCTCCAACTGGGCCTTGATGGCGGCGATCTGCTGCTCGATCGCCTCGAAGGCGAGCGCCAACTGCTCGGGATCCTGCGTCTCCGACCGCGCGCCGAAGCGATGGCGGCGCATCGCCGCGAGCATGCTCTCCAGCTGTGCGATGCGGGTCTCGAGTTCTGCGCGCACGATGACCAGACTGCGCGACTCCTGCGCCAGGACATCGGCACGCTCGGCTTGCGCAGCGGCGCGCTGCGCTTCGGCGGCCGCACGTTCCTCGGCACGCTCGCGCCGCGCGATCTCCGCCAACAGCATCGCGCGCAGCGCTGCCGGATCCCGAGGAAGTTTCGTCGCGTCGATCGTCACGCGAATCGAAATGGAATCCGAATTCGTCGACTCAAGATGGCGACGGCAATTTATTGCGATCACACCATCGCGCGCGGCGTACGCGCATCGACAGGCTGCACGCGCGTCCAGTCCAGACCCTCGATCAGCGCCGCCAGCTGCGCCGCGGACAGGCGCATCGTCCCGCCCTGCACGCGCGGCCAACGGAATGCGCCTGCATCGAGCGTCTTGGCGAAGAGGCATAGCCCCGTGCCGTCCCAGAACACCAGCTTCAGTCGGTCGGAACGGCGCGCGCGGAACACGTAGATCGTGCGCGAGAACGCATCCTCGCCCAGCGCCGTCTGCACCAGCGCCGCGAGCCCTGCGGCGCCCTTGCGGAAATCGACCGGGTCGAGCGCGACCATGACGCGCAGGCCAGGCGATGGCGCGATCATCGCGACCCGCGCAGAACGCCGAGGATCGCGACCAGTGTCTCGGC
This sequence comes from uncultured Acetobacteraceae bacterium, assembly GCA_964434345.1. Lineage (GTDB taxonomy): Bacteria > Pseudomonadota > Alphaproteobacteria > CACIAM-22H2 > CACIAM-22H2 > CAIOSQ01. Next base: position 1,172 of record CAYSUY010000298.1, on the reverse strand, counting down.
GCGTGTCGCGACCGGCACGCGCAGGCGCAGGCCAAGCGTCTCGATCTCGATCGACGTGTCGCGCGGCGGCACGGCGTCGACGATGACTTCCGCGAACCGGGGCGGAACCGACCCAGGCTGGGGCGGCCAGTCGCTGCGCCAGCGGCCGGGGGACAGCGCGTGCCGACGCGCGACCGAGCTCAGCGTCGCGCCCGGTTGATGCAGCTCCCCGACGATCGCCGCCTTGCGCGCCGCGCTCCAACGCCGGCGGGTCCTGCCGTCCGTGCCCTTGCCTGCTATTGACCTGCTCCCCTGAAATGCCCTCGTTGTAAGGTTGGGTCCGTTTGAGGGGACGGACGATGAAACGGAAGCGGTTCACGGAAGAGCAGATCATCGGGATCCTGCGGCTCCATGCGGCAGGCGCGAAGCCCGCCGAGTTGTGTCGGCAGCACGCGATCAGCGAGACGACGCTGTACAACTGGAAGGCCCGGTATGGCGGGATGCAGGTTTCGGATGCGAAGCGGCTGAAGGGTCTCGAGGAGGAGAACCGGCGACTGAAGCGGTTGCTGGCCGAAGCGCATCTCGACCTGGCGGCGCTGAAGGATATCGCGGCGGGAAAGTTCTGAAGCCCGCCGCGCGGCGTCAGGCTGTGGCGCACGCGATGCGCGTCCACGGCCTGAGCCAGCGGCGGGCCTGCCGGATGCTGGAGATGGATCCCAAGACGTATCGCTACCGTTCGCGGCGGCCGGATGACCGGACGATCCGGGAGCGTTTGCACGCGCATGCGGCGCTGCGCCGACGCTTCGGCTATCGCCGCCTTGGAATCCTGCTGGCACGCGAGGGCATCGCGATGAACCCCAAGAAGCTGCTGCGGCTGTACCGCGAGGAGAAGCTGGCGGTGCGTCGGCGCCGCGGGCGCAAGCGTGCGACAGGGCCGCGGACGCCGACGCCGGTGCCGCAGGCGCGCAATCAACGCTGGTCGATGGACTTCGTCGCGGACCAGCTGGACAACGGCCGGCGGCTGCGGATGCTGACCGTGGTCGACGACTTCGATCGGAGCTGCATCGGCATCGTCGCTGACTTCTCGCTGGGCGGGCGGCGCGTGGCACGCGAGCTCGACCGGATGATCGCCGAGCGCGGCAAGCCGGCGATGATCGTCTCCGACAACGGCACCGAGTTCACCGGCAACGCGA
>CAYSUY010000297.1:0-2880 GCA_964434345.1 uncultured Acetobacteraceae bacterium | reverse complement strand
CGATCCTGCTGCTCTCGGTCCTCGGCGTCTACGCGGCCTATTCCAGCGTCCTGTCGGTGCTGATCATGCTCGGCGTCGGCGTGGCGGGCTGGGCGCTGCGCAAGCTCGGCTTCGACATGGCGCCGATCATCCTGGGCTTCGTGCTCGGCCGCGTGCTGGAGACCAATCTGCGCAACGCGCTCGCCCTGTCCGGCGGCGATCCCGCGATCCTCTTCAAGAGCACGATCTCGATCGTCCTCTGGCTGATGGCCGCCGCGATCCTCGTCCTGCCGACCTGGCTCGCCCGCCGCGCGGCCGCCCGCGACGGCCGAAGCGCCTGAACGGCGCGCCGCTCAGGCCGCGGCGGGCCGCGCGTCGATCGCGGCGGCCATCTTCTCGGCGATCATGATCGTCGGCAGGTTGGTGTTGGCGCGTGGTACGGCGGGCATCAGCGAGGCGTCGACGACGCTCAATCCGCCGATCCCGTGGACGCGCCCGTCGCGCGGATCGACGACCGCTCCGCGGTCGCTGGCGGGGCCCATGCGGCACGTGCCCGAGGCGTGCCAGTTGCCGACCACATGGCGCGTCAGGTAATCGGCGAGCGCTGCGTCGTCGGCCAGCAGCGTCTCCAGCTCGACGCCGCGCGTGATCAGGTTGCGGATGGTGAAGCGCCGCAGCGCCGGCGGTCCGTCGAGCGCCAGCGCCGGCGGGATCGTCGCCAGCCGGTTGCGCAGCGTGTCGCGCGCGACCAGCCGCGCCAGCTTTCCATAGCTCGACGGGAAGGGATCATGCGCGATCGCCGCCAGCGGCGGGCTCGCCATCAGCCGCGCCATGCGCCGCACCGCGTCCATCATCCGCGCCATGTCGCGCGCGTCGCCCAGCAGGTTGAAGGCGACCTCCGGCATCGTGCGCGGATCGGGCCCCGCCAGCCGCACCCAGCCCGTCGAGAAGGATTCGTTGACCCAGGCCACCAGCGATCCCAGCCGCCGTCCGATCGCGTGCCAGAAGGTCTTGGACATGGCGGTCATGAACATGTCCTGCGGGCCGCAACCGGGATGGCCGGAGCTGTAGCGCAGGCCCAGCGTGCAATGCCGACGCGTCGCGGTACCCTGGCGCGCGCCGGTGTCGATATAGGCGCTGACCGAGATCAGCGGATGCTCCTGCAGGTTCTCGCCCACACCGGGCAGGTCGGCGCGCACCGCGAGCCCGCGCGATTTCAGATGCATCGCCGGACCGATGCCGGCGCGCAGCAGCAGCGTGGGCGAATGGATCGCCCCGGCGCAGAGGATCGTCTCGCGGGCGCGCAAGGTCTCGACCACGCCGTCGCGGTCGATCTCGACGCCCGCCACGCGGCCGCCCTCGAAGACCAGACCGCGCACGGCGGTGTCGGCGAGGATGCGCAGATTGGGCCGCCGCCGGGCCACGTCGTCCAGATAGGCGCGCGCCGCAGACATCCGGTTCTCGCCGTCATTGGTGAGCGGCAAGGGAAACCAGCCGTCGTCGTGGCGCCCGTTGAGATCGCCGATATCCGCGTGGCCCGCAGCTGTGAAGGCCTGGGCCGCGGCGTGGATGAAACCGGGCCAGCGCTCGCGCGGCACGCGGTGGATGACCAGCGGGCCGCTGTCGCCATGCTCCGGCCCGCCGAAATCGAGGTCGCGCTCCATGCGGCGGAACACCGGCAGCACGTCGCGCCAGCCCCAGCCCGCGGCGCCCAGCTCGGCCCAGCGATCATAGTCGTCGGGCGTGCCGCGCACCGCGATCTGCCCGTTGATACTGGAGCCGCCGCCCATGATCCGCGCCTGCTCGTAGCGCACCAGCGGCGGACGCTCGGGCGCGTTGTGCGGCACCGGTTGCAGCCAGGCCGACAGACCGGACCAATGGTTGCGCGGATCGAAGGCGGCATGGATCGGATAGATGTCGCGGATCGCCGCCGGCTCGCGCCCCGGCGGCAGATCGCGCCCCGCCTCCACCAGCACGACCCGGCGATCGCCGCGCGCGCTCAGCCGCCCCGCCAGCACGCTGCCCGCCGAGCCACCGCCCACGATCAGAATATCCGCATCCATCTTCTCTCCCCCGCGGCATTCCGCGCGGCAGAGCCTAACGCGAATGGCGGCAAGATTGGAAAAAGGATGCGGCGCCTTGCACGCGGAAGCTCGTCGTCCGCGCATTCCCATTTCTTTACGCGAGCGGGCCAAGGGTCTAGCGTGATGGGCGGAACTCAGGGTGACGCGCGCAGTCCACAGGTGACCATCATCGGTGGCACCGATGGCATGCGCGGCAGAAGATCACCGGCCGGTCAGGGAGCGGATCGCAGGAAACGGAGGAACGTCGTGGATATCTCTCGTCGCAGCTTCGTCAACGTGTCCGCCGGCGCCGCAGCCGCGACCGGGCTTGCGCCCGCAGCCTACGGCCAGGCCGATCGTCCAGGGGCAGAAGTGCTCAGGCCGGGACAGCCCTACAAGGGCGCCACCGTCAACTTCATCAGCCTGAACTACCTGTTCAGCACGGGGATCAGGACCCTCGTTCCGGCATTCACGGAACAGACCGGCATCCGAGTCAATTTCGAACTGCTCGGCACGCTCGACAATCTCCAGAAGCAGCAGCTTGAGCTGTCGACGGGATCGAGCGCCTTCGACGTCTATCAGATCCCGCCCTTCAATCGTCCGACCTATCACAAGTCGGATTGGCTGGCGCCGCTCGATCCCTTCCTCGCCGATGCCAGCCTGACGCCATCCAGCTACGAGTTCGACGATTTCTTTCCGATCTCGACCGCGCAGGGCGTCAGCGGCGGCAAGCGCTTCGACCTTCCGATCTTCTCGGCCACGATCCTGCTCTACTGGCGTCGCGACCTGTTCGAGCGCCTCTCGGGCCTCGAGCACCTGCGCTTCGTCGGTGAGGTGC
>CAYSUY010000296.1:0-2909 GCA_964434345.1 uncultured Acetobacteraceae bacterium | reverse complement strand
CCACGCGCGGCGGGGATCGACCGCGCCGCGCCGGCACCGGTCGCGCCTGTGGCGGCCCCCGCGCCGGCCGCGGTCGTCGAGGCCTCGGCCTCGGCGACGCCGGCCGTGGCGGAGGTCCAGGTCTCCGGCACGGCGATCAAGATGCCGTTCGGCGACCTGACGGTCAGCGAGGGCAAGCTGGTGCGTTGGCTCAAGCAGCCGGGCGACACCGTCCAGGCGAAGGAAACCGTCGTCGAAGTCGAAACCGACAAGGCGGTCGTCGAGATCGAGGCGCCGGTGTCCGGTCGCCTCGGGCCGCATTTGCGCGGCGCCGGCGAGGTCGTGAAGATGGGCGAGACCATCGGTTCGGTGGCGTGAAGGACGGCTCGGTCGCGTGAACGGGAAAGCGAGGACAAGATGGGCAGGCGTCTGTTGCTGGTGAACTACCTCCATGCCGACGAGGCCTTCGAGCGGAAGGTCGCGGCCGAGCACGGAGCGCATATCGACATCATCCGCTCGGCCGGCGGAAAGCCGTCGGAGATCCCGGCCGATCTCGCTGCCGCGGCCGAGGGGCTGATCAGCTACTCGGCGGTGCAGAAGATCGGCCTGCCGCTCGACGCGTTTCCGAAGGTGCGCTGCGTACTGCGCTCCGGCGTCGGCTACGACACGATCGACGGCGTCGCCTGGGGGGCGCGTGGCGTACCGGTCTTCAACGTGCCGGATTACGGCACGTCGGAGGTCGCCGATCACGCGATCGCGCTGATGCTGGCCCTGACGCGGGGCACCGCCGCCTATCACGACGCGATGCGTCGCGATCCGCGCAAGAACTGGACCTATACGGTGGCGCCCACGGTGCGCCGGCTCCGCACCTCGACCTTCGGCGTCGTCGGTCTCGGCCGTATCGGCCTCGCGGCCGCGCGGCGGGCCCAGGGTTTCGGCATGGACGTGGTGTTCTACGATCCGTACCAGCCGAGCGGCTTCGAGCTGGCGACCGGCCTGAAGCGGGCGCGCAGCCTCGAGGATCTGCTGAAGGTGACGGACGTCGTCAGCGTCCATACGCCGCTCAGCGACGAGACGACCGGGCTGCTCGGCGCCAAGGCCTTCGCGGCGGCAAAGCCGGGACTGATCGTCATCAACACGGCGCGCGGTCCGATCGTCGACCTGGACGCGCTCTACGACGCGCTCCGCAGCGGGCAGGTCGCGGCGGCCGGGCTCGACGTCCTGCCCAAGGAGCCGGCCGATCCCGACCACAAGCTGATCCGCGCCTTCCTCGATCGCGAGGAGTGGCTCGAGGGTCGCTTCACCCTCAGCCCGCACGCCGCGTTCTACAGCCCGGCGGCGAACGACGATCTACGACGCAAGACGATCGAGACGCTGCTCGAGTATCTCGACACCGGTTCGATCGCCAACTGCGTCAACCGCGAGCACCTCGTCCGCAAGGCGTGACGGGGCTCAGCCCGGGCGGCGCATCCGCGCGACGAGCGCGTCGCGCTTGCCGCGAAAGCGGGGCGTGTCGATGACGCCCGGGTTGACCATCGCATGCGGCAGCCCGCCATCGGCGATGGCGAGCAGATCCCTGACCGTCGTCGCCAGCACGTCGCGGCGCAATTCGTAGGTGTCGCACACGGCGTGCGGGCACAGCACGACATTGTCGAGCCGGGTGATCGGATCGTCCGCCGTGACCGGCTGGGTCGAGAACACGTCGAGACCCGCGCCAGCGAAGCGGCGCGCGGCCAGGGCCTCCACCAGCGCGTCCTGGTCGATGACGGGGCCGCGTCCGACATTGACCAGGAAGGCGGTCTGCTTGAGCAACGCGATCTCGCGCGCGCCCAGCAGGCCGCGCGTCTCTTCGGTCAGGGGGCAGCAGACGACGACGAAATCGCTCTCGCGCATGAGCGTCTCGAGCGGCACGGCCTCCGCGCCCTTCTCGGCGGCGCGCGCCGGGGTGAGGCGCGGCGAATAGGCGAGGACGCGCATTCGGAAGGGCGCCACCAGCCGGATCAACTCGCCGCCGATCCGGCCCGGGCCGACGATGCCGATCGTCTTGCCGTAGATCTCGCGTCCGCGATGCGCGGCGCGATCGTCCCACCGGCCCTCGCGGGTCAGCCTGTCCATCGCGACGAGCTGGCGGCTGACCGCGAACATCAGCGCCAGGGCTCCGGCCGCGGTGCCCTCGGTCAGGGCGTCCGGCGCGTTGAACAGCAGCACGCCATTGTCGGTGCAGGCCTCGATGTCGATCTTGTCGACGCCGACACCCGCACGGGCGACGAGCGCGAGGGTCGCGGCGGCACTCTCGATGTCCGGTCGCCGCAGATACTGGCCGAGCATCAGAAGCGCGTCGGCTCCGGCCATGCCGGCGCCAGGAACCGCGGCGGTCTGCGGACCGGCAGGCAGGAAGGTCAGATCGAGCCTGTCGCTCGCCGCCGCGTAGGCGCCGAAGCCCATGGCTTCGGGCGTCTCCCGTCCCATCGTGTGGAGATAGTCGCCGCTGGCGACGATGCGCATCCGTGCGCTGGTCATATGGCCCTCCCTCCCGCGGACGCGCCGCCGGACCGGGACAGGCCGCCCTTGACGTCACGACGTGGCGCAGGGAAGTTATTATGACAAGTTGCGGCCCCGAGGGAACGCTTTCGCGAAAGCGGGACGCGGGCGCCCGATCCAGGAACGCAAACCGAGGAGGAACCCCATGTTGAAGACTGCACTGATCGCGGCCGCGGCCACGTTCGCGATCGCCGGGGCGGCGGACGCCCAGACCAAGGTCAATCTGCGGTTCGCGGTCGGCGCCGCGGAATCCGCGACCGACGGCATGTCGCTCGGCATGCGCGCCCTCCAGCAATACGCGCAGTTCAAGTCGCGCGGCGACATCGAGATCCGTATCTTCTTCAACACGCTCGGCGGCTCGCTGCAGGTGACCGAGCAGGTCAAGAACG
>CAYSUY010000295.1:0-2997 GCA_964434345.1 uncultured Acetobacteraceae bacterium | reverse complement strand
GCATGTTGCCGAGGCCGAGATGGGTGTAGACCGGCACGCGGTCGCGGGTCTTGCCGCCGAGCAGGCGCCAGACCGGCAGACCGACGGACTTGCCGAAGATGTCCCACAGCGCCTGTTCGATGCCCGCGATCGCCGACCGCCCGATGACGCCCAGCTTCCAGAAGCCGTGCTTGGTCATCGTGCGCACGGCGTTCTCGATGTCGCGCGGGTCGAGGCCGATCACGAGCGGCGCGAGATCCTCGACGCAGCCGACGACCGCGCGCGTCTTCCATTCGAGCGTCGCTTCGCCCCAGCCATACAGCCCGTCCTGGTCGGTCTCGACCTTGACGAATACCCAGTTGCGCATCTCGGCGTTGACGACGAGCGTGCGGATGGCGGTTATCTTCATGGCGCGGCCTCGGTCAGGATCGGGCCGGCAAACTCTCGCGAAACCGCCAGCCTGGCAAGATCGACGCCGATGAGATGGTCCATGCGCGTGCTGCATCCGTCGATCTTCGCGGCGGTGCTCCTGGCCGGTCTCGCCATGCCCGCTGCGCCGGCGGCATCCTTGACCTATGAAGTCCATGCGGGCGCCAGCGGCGCCGCCGAACTCGATGACGCCCTGCCGCAGATCTCGGCGCTGATGCGCCTGGCGACCGAGGAAATCCCCGACGGCTTCGCCCTGGTCGCGCGGGCGCGGGACGATGCGGAGCGCCTCGAGGACGCGGCGCGCAGCCTGGGCTTCCATGCCGCGGCGATCGACATCCATATCGACGGGCTGCCGCTCGACGAGGCATCCCTGACCGGTCGGCTCGACGCCGTGGAGGCCGCGCGCCCGGTTCCCGTCGACATCTCGATCGCCCCCGGCCCGGTCTATCGCCTGCGCCGGATCGCGGTCGACGGGCTGCCCGACGATGACGGGCCGCGCCCGGCGCTCGCCGCCGGCGCGGCAGCGCGCGCGCGCGACATCGTCGCCGCGCGTGCGGCTCTGCGCGAGGCGCTGCGCGACGCCGGCCATGCTTTCGCGCGGGTCGAGTTCGGCGAGCTTCTCGTCGATCACGCGGCGCGGGCCGTCGACGTCGTCTTCGTCGCGGATGCGGGACCGCGGCTCGCGCTCGGTGCGGTCGCGCTCGGTGGCCTCGCGACGATCGACGAGGATTTCGCGCGGCGCCGGATGGCGCTCGAGCCCGGTGCCGGCTTCGACCCGCGCCGCATCGCGGCCGCGCGCGACGCATTGAGCGGTACCGGGCTCTTCGCCAGCGTCACCGCGCGCGAGGGCCTCGCGGTGGATGCCGAGGGCCGCCTGCCGGTTGTCTTCGACGTCGTCGAGCGCCCGGCGCGCAGCTTCTCGGCAGGCGCCGGATATGCCACGGACGAAGGGGCGACGCTGGCGCTGCGCTGGCTGCATCGCAATCTCTTCGGTGGCGGCGAGCAGCTGCGCCTGTCGGCGGAGGCGTCTCGGCTGCTGCTGGAGGCGGCCTCCGATCCCACCGGACGGCTCGACGCGCAGCTGCGCATCCCCGACGGTCTCGCGCGCGGCTACGCGCTGCGCCTCGATATCGGCGCGGTGCGCGAGCGGCTCGATGCCTATGATCGCGAGGCGGTCTTCGCGGGCGCCGCCGCCGAGACGTCCCTGGCGGCCGGGCCGACGCTCGGCCTCGGCCTCTTCGCCGAACGCTCCCACGTCGTGCAGGGCGACGAGGCGAACGACTACACGCTGCTTTCCGCGCCCGTCACGCTCGACTGGGACACGCGCGACAGCCATCTGGAGCCGACGCGCGGCTGGCGGATGGATGCGCGGGCCGCGCCGACGCGCGACCTCGCCGAGACCCATGCGGGCTTCCTCGCGCTGCGCGGTGGCGCGCGGCGCTATTTCGATCTCGGCGCAGACCCGGGGCGCAGCGTGCTGGCGCTGCGCGTCGCGGCGGGATCGATCCTGGCCGCGGATCGCAGCGACGTGCCGGCGGACCGGCGTCTCTATGCCGGCGGTGGCGGGTCGGTGCGCGGCTATGCCTATCAGTCGATCGGGCCGCGCGATGCGCGCGGCGAGGCCGCGGGCGGGCTCTCTCTGGCCGAGGTCGCGGCGGAGCTGCGCCAGCGCTTCGGCGCGGCCTGGGGCGCGGCGCTGTTCATCGACGCGGGTGGCGCCGCGGCCTCGCGCACGCTCGTGTCGGCCGATCTGCGCGTCGGCGTCGGCGGCGGCGTCCGCTACTACACGCCCATCGGTCCGATCCGCGTGGATCTCGGCGTGCCGCTGCGCTCCGACGACGCGACCGGACGCTTCGGCGTCTATATCGGCATCGGGCAGGCGTTCTGACCATGCGCCGTCTGATCCGTCCGCTTCTGATCGCCCTGGCCGCCTGCCTCGTCGCGCCCGTGCTGGGCCTCGTGGCGCTGCGCCTCGCGCTCGACAGCGACACGGGCCGCGCGCGGCTCTCCGCGATCGTCCAGTCGGCCAGCGGCGGCGCGGTCGCCATCGAGGGTCTGGCGGGCGACCCGCTCGACCGGCTGCGCGTCGCCACGCTGCGCCTGTCGGACGACCGGGGTGTGTGGCTCGAGATCGACGACGCCGAACTCGCCTGGTCGCCGCGCGCCTTGCTGCAGCGGCGCCTCGTCCTGGACGAGATCCGCGCGCGCCGCGTCGCGGTGGCGCGCATGCCGGTGGCGAGGCCCGCTGCGGCGCCCGCGGATGCGCCGGCCTTGCCGGAGGGGGTCGGCATCGTGGTGACGGCGCTCGCTATCGCCCGCCTCGACATCGACCCCGCCCTGGCCGGCGCGCCGCTGGAGCTGCGCGTGGATGCTTCGGGCGAGTGGTCGCCGGCGCGCCGCGCGCTGCGGATGGAGGCGCGCCATGCCGCGCGTCCGGCGGATCGTGCCGTGCTCGCCGCCACGTTCGCCCCGGCGGAGGGCGGCGACCGGGTCGACGCGACGATCGAGGTCGATCAGGGCGCCGAGGGATGGATCGCGCGCCGCCTGGGCCTCGCCGACGCGACTGCGCTCGCGGCCCGTGGTCGCCTC
>CAYSUY010000294.1:0-3036 GCA_964434345.1 uncultured Acetobacteraceae bacterium | reverse complement strand
TCATGTGGGATCCGATGATGACGATCTCGCCCTGGCATGGCGTGACCAGCGTCGTGGTCGGGTCCTGCGGCTTCGGTGTCGCGCCGACGCGTCCGGAGCATCGCCGCGTCATCCTGCGCATCCTCGAGCGGGTCGAGGCGATGAGCCTCGCGGCGCTCGAGGCCGGTCTGGGCGAGGTCTGGCCGTTCGAGACCTTCCCCGAATATCTCGACGCCATCGAGCGGCGCGGCACCGCGATCAATATCGGCGTCATGTCGGGCCATACGCCGGTGCGTCTGCACGTCATGGGCGAGGCCGCGGTCGAGCGCGCGGCGACGCCGGACGAGGTCGCCCGCATGCAGGCCCTCGTGGCCGAGGCGATGCGTGCCGGCGCCCTGGGCTTCGCGACCTCGACCTCGCCGATCCATGTCGGCTATGCCGGCAAGCCGGTCCCGAGCCGGCTCGCCGCGGAGGACGAATTGCTGGCCATGGCGACGGCCCTGTCCGGCAGTACGCATGGCGTCTTCCATTACAATGGCAGCCGCGAGCCGGCCTTCGCCCTGCACGAGGATCTCCATCGCCGTTCGGGCAAGCCGCTGGTCTGGACGCCGCTGCTCTCCGGGCAGCTGGGGCCGGGCGGACACCGCAAGTCTCTGCTCCGCGCGGCGGAGGATGCGCGCCACGGGCTGGCGATCGTGCCGCAGGTCGCATGCCGCCCCATCGTCAGCGAATGGAATTTCGCGACGCCCGTGATCCTCGACACCTGGGCGCTGTTCGAGCCGGTGCGCCGCGCCGACGGCGAGGCGGCGATCGCCGCGATCTACGCCGATCCGGCCTTCCGTGCCGCCTTCCGGGACGAGGTCGCCGGTCGCGGCGGGCGCGACGCCGCGTTCTCCGGCGGCAGGCTGGAGGGCGAGTCGCGTCGCCGCTCCTTCACCCTGACCGAGATCTCGTTCTGCCCCGCGCATCCCGAGCTGGAGGGGCGGCGGCTCTTCCATGTCGCGCTGGAGCGCGGCATCCATGCCTGCGATCTCGCGCTCGACCTCGCGCTGGAGAGCGGCCTCAAGGCGCGGTTCCGCACGCCCATCGTCAATTTCGACGAGGCGGAGGTCGAGGAACTCGTGACCGATCCGCATGTCGTGATCGGGCTCGGCGATGGTGGCGCCCATATGAGCCAGCTCTGCGACGCGTGCTATACGACCCATCTGCTGGGCCACTGGGTGCGCGAGAAGAAGGCGCTGTCGCTGGAGGCCGGGGTGCATCTGATCACCGGCCGTACGGCGGCGCTCTACGGTCTTGCCGACCGCGGCCGTCTTGCGGTCGGGGCGCCGGCCGACATCGTGCTGTTCGACGCCGACCGCATCGGTGCAGGACCGCTGCACCGCATCCACGACCTGCCGGCCGGCGCGGACCGGCTCGTCTCGATGCCGAGCGGCATCGCGTCGGTGTTCTGCAACGGCGTCGAATTGCCACCGCCGGGCGCGGCGTGGCCGGCTGGCCGGAAGCTGCCGGGCCGGTTGCTGCGCGGCGGCGTCGCATGAACGGGGTGGCGCGCGCGGACGCTGGCGAGGGGGCGGGCGCGGCCGGCGCGCCGCCGGTGGAGATCACCTTCCATGGCGCCGCCAACACGGTGACCGGGTCGTGTGTGCATCTGCGCTTGCCCGGCGGCACGCTGATCGTCGATTGCGGGATGTTCCAGGGGCCGAAGGCGTTGCAGGCGCTGAACTACGCGGCGCTGCCCGTCGACCCGTCGACGCTCGACGCGGCAATCCTGACCCACGCCCATATCGACCATGCCGGAATGTTCCCCAAGCTGGTGCGCGACGGCTTCCATCGCCGCGCCTGGGCGACACCGGCGACCTGCGACCTGCTGGAATGGATCCTGACCGATGCCGGGGCGATCCACGAGAGCGAGGCGGACCGTCTCGAACGCCGCAACCGCAAGCGCGGTGCGGGCGAGGAGGTCCGGCCGCTCTACACCATCGCCGACGCCGAACGCAGCCTGAAGCGCCTGGCGCCGGTGGAGCGTGATCGCTGGTTCGAGCCGGTCCCGGGGACGCGCGCGCGGCTGCGCCATGCCGGGCATATCCTGGGTGCGGCCTGGGTGGAGATGGAGATCGGCGGCCGGCCCGGCGAGCGGCCCTTGCGGCTTGCCCTGTCCGGCGACATCGGGCCGCGCGACAAGACGCTGTCCCATGATCCCACGCCGCTCGACCCCGTCGACGTGCTGGTCCTGGAAAGCACCTATGGCGACCGCGACCGACCTGCGATCGACGAGGCGGGACGGCGCGCGGCGCTCGCCGCCGAGGTGCGCGACGCGATGGCTGCAGGCGGAAACCTGATCATTCCGTCCTTCGCCGTCGAACGCAGCCAGGAGCTGATTCACGATCTGCTCGTGCTGTCGCGGAAGGGCACGATCCCGCCGGTGCGCATCTTCCTCGACTCGCCGCTCGCCCATCGCGCGACCGCCGTCTTTCGCCGTCATGCGCGGGAGCTCGAGATCGAAGGCGATGGCAAGACGGCCTTCGACGGCCCCAACCTGCACATCGTCGAGACGGTGGAGCAGAGCAAGGCGATCGGGCGCGTTCAGTCCGGGGCGATCGTGATCGCCGGGTCGGGCATGTGCGACGCGGGTCGCGTCAAGCACCACCTCAAGGACAATCTCTGGCGCCCGCAGGCCACGGTCCTCTTCGTCGGCTACCAGGCGCCGGGCACGCTGGGCCAGCGCATCCGCAGCGGGGCGGAGCGCGTGCGCATCCATGGCCAGGAAGTCGCCGTGCGCGCGCGTATCCGGTCGCTCGACGTCTTCTCGGGTCACGCGGATCGCGGCGATCTGCTCGCCTGGGCGGGGCCGGCGGCGCGCGGTGCACGTGCGGTGTTCCTGGTGCATGGCGAGCCCGCGGCGCTGACGTCGCTGGGCGCGGGGCTCGCCGAGGCGGGCGCCGATCCGGCACGGCTCCGCATTCCGGAACTCGATGATCGTTTCGCGCTGCGCGGCGCTCCCGACCGGCTCGACCGCGACGAGTGCGTCGCGCGGGGCCGGAAACTGCTCGGGGA
>CAYSUY010000293.1:1563-3097 GCA_964434345.1 uncultured Acetobacteraceae bacterium | reverse complement strand
AGAACGACAACCTGATCGTCCAGCGCCTGGTCGCTGGCCAGGGCGTCGCGATCGGCATCTTCGGTTTCTCCTTCCTCGAGGAAAACATCGACAAGCTTCAGGCCAAGCATGTCGACGGCGTGGAGCCCAGCTTCGAGAACATCTCCTCGGGCCAATATCCCGTGTCCCGCTCGATGTTCGTCTACGTGAAGAATGCCCATGCCGGCGTGATCCCGGGCCTGCGCGAGTTCGTCTCCGAGTACGTCTCGGATCGCTCGATGGGCGAGAACGGGTATCTCGAGAAGAAGGGCCTCATCCCGCTGCCCAAGGCGGAGCGCGAGAAGGTCCGCAGCAGCGCCACGAACCTGACGCCGATGGCGATGTGAGCCGTCGCTGCGGCATCCCCGGTCGCCAGCTTGGCGGCCGGGGCGGTCGCGATGGAGCGAAACGATGACCCCCAGCCTCACTTTCGTCCTGCTTTGCGTGCTCGCCAGCGGTGGCTATGCGCTGGGGCGTGCAGCGTCGATGAAGGCTGCGGGCGCGGCGGGACGGATCGCCAGGCTCCATTCCCTTCCCGGGTATTACGGGCTCTACGTCGCGCTCTGGTGCGCCCTGCCGGCCCTCGCGGTGTTCGCGGCGACGACCCTGTTCAAGGGCGGCATCGCCATGTCGATGGTCACGGCCGCCTTGCCTGCGGAGTTCCGCGCATTGCCGGCGGACCAGTTCAGCCTCGTCGTTTCCGACATCCGCAACCTCGCGGCCGGCACGGTGGCGTCGTCGCCCCGGCCCGAGATCGCGGCCGCGGCCGCGCGCTACGCGTCCTTGAAGTCGATCTTCGACGCGTGCATCGCCGCCCTCGCGCTCGCCGTGGCCGTCGCCGGCCTTGCGTATGCGCGTGGCAAGGTTTCCGCGACATTCCGTGCCCGCAACAAGGTCGAACGCGTCCTGACCATCATGCTGATCGTCGCCTCGACGCTCGCGATCCTGACGACGATCGGGATCGTGGCGTCGCTGGTCTTCGAATCCGCGCGTTTCTTCGCGCGCATCCCGCCCCTGGATTTCCTGTTCGGCCTCACCTGGAGCCCGCAGACCGCGATCCGCGCCGATCAGGTCGGGGCCTCGGGCGCCTTCGGGGCCGTGCCGCTTTTCGTCGGAACGCTTGTGATCGCCGCCATCGCCATGATCGTCGCGGTGCCGACCGGGCTGATGTCGGCCGTCTACATGGCCGAGTACGCGACACCGCGTTTCCGCGCCATCGCCAAGCCGGTGCTGGAGATCCTCGCCGGCATCCCCACCGTCGTCTATGGCTTCTTCGCCGCGCTCACCATCGCGCCGATGATCCAGGATGCGGGGCAGGCCGTGGGGCTCGATGTCGCCGCCCAGTCGGCGCTCGCCGCCGGCGTCGTCATGGGCGTGATGATCATTCCTTTCGTCTCGTCGCTGTCCGACGACGTGATCACGGCGGTGCCGCAGGCGATGCGCGATGGCTCTTACGCACTGGGCGCCACGCGCGCCGAGACGGCCTGGCTCGTCCTGCTGCCGGCGGCGCTGCCGG
>CAYSUY010000293.1:0-1553 GCA_964434345.1 uncultured Acetobacteraceae bacterium | reverse complement strand
CCGGGCATCGCCGCCTCGGTGATCCTGGCGTTCAGCCGCGCGCTCGGGGAGACGATGATCGTCGTGATGGCGGCGGGGCTTGCCGCCAACCTGACGGTCAACCCGCTCTCGGCGGTCACGACGGTGACCGTGCATATCGCCGCGCTGCTCGTCGGCGACCAGGAATTCGACTCGCCCAAGACGCTGTCGGCCTTTGCCCTCGGGCTGGTGCTCTTCGTGGTGACGCTCACCCTGAACATCGTCGGTCTGCGGATCGTCAAGGCCTATCGGGAGCAATATGACTGACGCGTCCCTCGCGGCGTCGCCGCACACCAGCCCCGCCAACGCGTCGGCCAACGCGAATTCGGTGCATATGACCGATGCCGCCCGCGCGCGGCTTCGTCGCCGGTATGCGGCCGATCGCCGCTTTCGCCGCGTGGGCCTGGCGGCTGTGCTCTTTGGCGTGAGCGCGCTCGGTTTCCTGCTGTTCACCATCCTCTCCAACGGCTTCACGGCCTTCCGTCAGACCGAGCTGCGCCTCGACATCGTGTTCAGCCGGGACATCATCGCGACGGACGGCAAGACAGACGCGCGCGCGATCAGGGCGGCGGACTGGGCCCGGCTCGTGCGCGAGTCCCTCCAGGCGAAGTTCCCCGATGCGCGCGATCGTCGCGGCTCTCGCCTTGTCGAGGCGCTGGTGAGCCCCGGCGCCCAGGGTCAGTTGATGGATATGGTACTCGCCGATCCGTCACTGATCGGCCAGACGCGGACGGTCTGGGTGCTCGCCGCCTCCGACATCGACATGATCGTCAAGGGTCACGCCGACCGCGGCGTCGCAGAGGAGGCGCGACGTGTCAATGATCGCCAGCTCGCCTGGATGGATGCGCTGCAGAAGGATGGCGCCTTGCGCCTCGCGTTCAACACCCGGTTCCTGACGGGCGCGGACAGCCGCTACCCCGAGCTTGTCGGGATCTGGGGTGGTATCCTCGGGTCGCTCTACACCCTCGCGATCACGCTGGCGCTGGCCTTTCCGCTTGGCGTGATGGCGGCGATCTATCTCGAGGAATTCGCGCCGAAGAACCGGTTCACGGATCTCATCGAGGTCAACATCAACAATCTCGCGGCGGTGCCCTCGATCGTTTTCGGACTTCTCGGGCTTGCCGTTTTCCTCAATGCCTTCGGGATGCCGCGTTCCGCACCGCTCGTCGGCGGCTGCGTCCTGGCGCTGATGAGCCTGCCGATCATCATCATCGCGGCACGCGCGGCGCTGCGGGCGGTTCCGCCGTCGATCCGCGAAGCCGCGCTCGGTCTCGGCGCCTCGCGGCTGCAGATGGTCCTCCACCATGTCCTGCCGCTCGCGATGCCCGGGATCCTGACCGGAACCATCCTGTCCATGGCGCATGCGCTCGGCGAGACCGCGCCCCTGCTGATGATCGGGATGGTGGCCTTCATCGTCGACATACCGTCCGGGCCGCTGGACGCGGCGACGGTGCTGCCGGTGCAGATCTTCATGTGGGCCGACAGCCCGGAGCGCGGCTTCGTGGAGAAGACCTCGGCGGCGATCCTCGTCCTGC
>CAYSUY010000292.1:0-3125 GCA_964434345.1 uncultured Acetobacteraceae bacterium | reverse complement strand
GCCTATCTCAAGCAGGCGAGCTATAACGGCCGCAACCTGCTGGGCAGCGGCGGTACCGACATGGTCGTCGTCTCGAACATCGACGGCTCGTCGGTCAGCGTCCGCGACAACAACGTGACCGACCTGTCTTTCGCGGCCGGTGGCGTCACGAACAACTCGGTGGCGCAGGTCGCCATCAACGCGCTCAACACCTTCAAGGGCACGCTCGACACGGCGCTCGCAAATCTCGGCTCCGACGTGACACGCATCACGGCGCAGACGGAATTCGTGAAGCAGACCGAGGAAACCGTGCGGATCGGGCTTGGCGCCCTGGTCGATGCGGATCTCGCCAAGGAATCGGCGACCCTGACTTCGCTCCAGGTCCGCCAGCAGCTCGGCGTCCAGGCGATCGGAATCGCGAATTCCGCGCCGCAGACCCTGCTCGGCCTGTTCCGGTAAGCCGCAGCCATCACGCGCCGGCGGACGGGCTTCGGCTCTGCCGCCCCGGCGACGTAGGTGCATGTCCAGACCATCGGGCAGGGGCCGGTCGCGGACCGGTCCTGCCCAGCTTGAAGGAAATCTCCCATGACCAGCGTGAACACGAATACGGGTGCCATCCTCGCGCAGAAATTCCTGCGTGCCACCACCGCCGACATGCAGACGACGCAGAACCGCGTGTCGAGCGGCCTGCGTGTCTCCACGGTGACCGACGATGCCTCGAGCTTCGCGGTCGCCGCCGGGATCCGCGGCGACGTCAAGGCGTATACCGCTGTGGCGGCAGCCCTGCAGGGCTCGACCGTTGCCGCGAGCGTCGCCATCTCCGCCGGCGAAACCATCAGCGCGCGCGTCGGCGACATCAAGGCCAAGCTCGTCCAGCTCTCGGACGAGTCGCTCAGCACGGCCAGTCGCTCGACCTACCAGGCCGACCTCAACTCCATGGTCACCGAGGTCAACGCCTATCTCAAGCAGGCGAGCTATAACGGCCGCAACCTGCTGGGCAGCGGCGGCAGCGACATGGTCGTCGTCTCCAACATCGACGGCTCGTCGGTCAGCGTCCGCGACAACAACGTGACCGACCTGTCGTTCGCGGCCGGTGGCGTCACGAACAACTCGGTGGCGCAGATCGCGATCACGGCGCTGAACAGCTTCAAGGGCACGCTCGATACCGCCCTGGCCAATCTCGGGTCCGACGTGACGCGCATCAGGGCGCAGACCGAGTTCGTGAAGCAGACCGAGGAAACCGTGCGGATCGGCCTTGGCGCCCTGGTCGATGCGGATCTCGCCAAGGAGTCGGCGACCCTGACATCGCTGCAGGTCCGCCAGCAGCTCGGCGTCCAGGCGATCGGGATCGCGAATTCCGCGCCGCAGACCTTGCTCGGGCTCTTCCGGTAAGCGCTAGTGATCGTGCGCCGCGACCGTCGGCCTGACGCCGGCGGTCGCGGATACGCCTTCCGTGTCTTGACGGGGGGACGCGCATGACCAGCATCAACACCAACGCCGGGGCGATCCTCGCGCAGAAATTCCTGCGATCGACCACGGCCGACATGCAGGTCACCCAGAACCGGGTGTCGAGCGGTCTGCGCGTCTCGACGGTGACCGACGACGCCTCGAGCTTCGCGGTCGCCGCCGGGATCCGCGGCGACATCAAGGCTTATACCGCCGTCGCGGCGGCACTCCAGGGTTCGACCGTCGCCATTTCCGTTGCGATATCCGCAGGCGAGATGGTGGCAAAGCGTATCGGCGATCTCAAAGCCAAGACCATCCAGCTTTTCGACACGTCGCTGAGCACCGCCAGCCGTGCGAGCTACATCGTCGATGCGCGATCGATCGCGTCAGAGATCAGCAGCTACCTGGACCAGCATGCAAAATACAACGGCAGGAACCTGATCGGGGTTGGCGGGTCCGACATGACGGTGGTATCCGCGATCGACGGGTCTGCCTTGGTCGTTCGCGACAACGAAATCTTTGGTTTGGATCCTGATGATTTCGAGCCTGAAAATCATGTTCAGGCCGAGGCATCCCTTGGCATTCTCGCCAACTTCAAGAGGCAGGTCGACGGGGCGCTCGCGAATCTCGGCTCTGACCTCAACCGAGTCAAAACACAGATCGAATTCGTGAAGCAGACGGAGGAGCCGGTGCGCATCGGCCTCGGTGCGCTCGTGGACGCGGATCTCGCGAAGGAATCGGCGACCCTGACGGCGCTGCAGGTCCGTCAGCAACTGGGCGTCCAGGCGATCGGAATCGCGAATTCGGCGCCACAGACGCTGCTCGGTCTTTTCCAGTGACGCGGCCGTCCTGGCCGCGGGGCAGGGCGGATTTGCGCCGTTCACCCGGTGCTCCTCGGTGTGGCCCATCGCCGCCGTCGGCGCCTGAGTTGGCCCTGCCATGGTGAGCATCAACACCAACGCCGGGTCGATTCTCGCGCAGAAATTCCTGCGATCGACCACGGCCGACATGCAGGTCACCCAGAACCGGGTGTCGAGCGGTCTGCGCGTCTCGACGGTGACCGACGACGCCTCGAGCTTCGCGGTCGCCGCCGGGATCCGCGGCGATGTCAAAGCCTACACGGCTGTCGCGGCGGCCCTCCAGGGGTCGACGGTGGCTGCGAAGGTCGCTCTCTCGGCGGGCGAGGCGATCGGGGAACGTCTCGGGGCGATGAAAGCCAAGCTCGTGCAACTCGCCGACGAATCCCTCAGCACGGCGAGCCGGTCCACGTACAACGCAGACGTTTCCGGGCTGGCGTTCCAGGTCAACCGCATGCTCAACAACGCCAGTTACGCGGGGGTGAACCTGCTCGGCACCGGAGGAGCGGATCTGCAGGTCGTCTCGGGCATAGACGGGGCGTCGATCACCCTGCGCAATCAGGACGTGGCGAAACTGGTTCCCAGTTCCTTCCAGGCGAGCGGCAACGCGCAGGCGCGCGCCAATCTCGATGCACTGGCCGCCTTCAAGTCGACGCTCGACACGGCTCTCGCCGAATTGGGTGCCGATGTCACACGGATCAATTCCCAGGCCGAGTTCGTGAAGCAGACGGAGGAGATGGTGCGCATCGGTCTCGGTGCGCTCGTGGACGCGGATCTCGCGAAGGAATCGGCGACCCTGACGGCGCTGCAGGTCCGTCAGCAGCTGGGCGTCCAGGCGATCGG
>CAYSUY010000291.1:0-3159 GCA_964434345.1 uncultured Acetobacteraceae bacterium | reverse complement strand
CCGAGCTGCGCGCGATCGCGGCGGCGCGGGGCGTGTCCCTCAACGCGCTGGTCGGCGAGGTCGACGCGAGGCGCGGCACGCGCAACCTGTCGAGCGCGCTGCGCGTCCACGTCCTCGAGGCGCTGCGCCGCTCAGCGGCCAAGCAGTAGCTGCGGCAGCCAGAGCGTGAGCGCCGGGATGTAGGTCACGAGGCCGAGCACCACGAGCATCGGCACGTAGAACACCATGATCGAGCGCGACACGGCCTCCATCGAGACCTTGCCGATCGCGCAACCGACCGCGAGGGTCGGCCCGACCGGCGGCGTCAGCAGCCCGATGCCGAGGTTGAAGATCATGACGATCCCGAAATGCACGGGATCGATCCCGAACTTCGCGATCACCGGCATGAAGATCGGCGTGCAGATCAGCAGCATGGGCGCGAGGTCCATGAAGGTGCCCAGCACCAGCAGCAGCACGTTCACGTAGAACAGGAACGTGTACTTGTCCGGCGAGATCGCGACGAAGAGCTCGGTCGCCTGCGCGGGGATGCGCATGATCGCCATCATGTAGCCGAAGGCGACCGAGAAGCCGATCATGATCATGACCATGCCGACGGTGCGCACGACCCGGCCGATCATGTGCGGCAGCTCCGCGAGCTTGTAGTCGCGGTAGATCACGACCGTGACGAAGAACGCCCAGACGCAGGCGATCGCGGCGGACTCGGTCGGCGTGAAGATGCCGGACAGGATGCCGCCGAGGATGATGAACACCGTGACGAGGCCCCAGAAGGCCTCGATCGCTATCCTGCCGGCCTGGCGCAGGGTGACCGGCTCGCCCTTCGGGAAATTCCGGCGGTGGGCGATGATCAGGCACAGCGCCATCAGCGACAGGCCGAGCAGGAGCCCCGGGATGATCCCGCCGATGAAGAGGTGCGCGACCGACACGGTGCCGCCCGCCGCCAGCGAGTAGATCACCATGTTGTGCGAGGGCGGGATCAGCAGCGGCTGTAGCGCGCCGGAGATCGTCACGTTGACCGCGAAGAGCCGCGGGTAGCCCGCCTTGATCATCTGCGGGATCATCACCGAGCCGATCGAGGCGGTGTCGGCGACCGACGATCCGGAGATGCAGCCGAACATCGTCGAGGCGAGGATGTTCACGAGCGCGAGCCCGCCGCGGATGAAGCCGACGAAGATCTTGGCGAGGTTGATGATGCGCGTCGCCATCCCGCCCTCGGCCATGATGGCGCCGGCGAGGATGAAGAAGGGGATCGCGAGCAGCGGGAAGTCGTCCATCCCGTCCGAGGTCTTGAGCGCGATCGCCTCGAGCGGGAAATCGAGCCAGAGCGCGGCGACGACCGCGGCGAGGCCCAGCGCGTAGGCGACCGGCATGCCGACCAGGCAGAGCAGCGCGAAGCTGCCGATGAGCACGAGGGCGTCCATGGTCCTGCTATCCCCGTCCGTTCACTCGGTCGACACGGCGTCGATGCGGTCGCCCTCGGGGGGCGGCGGGAAGAAGTCGAGCTTGAGGAAGCGCTCGAGGCTGTAGAGCACGGTCACCAGGCCGCCGAGCGGCACCGGCAGGTAGGAGACGCCCACCGAGACGATCGGGAACTCGGCGATCGACTGGTACCAGGTCGCCTGCACGAGGCTCGTGCCGAACCACAGCAGGAACAGGTTCGTGGCGAGCAGGCAGGCCTCGATCGCGAAGCCGAGCGCGAGGCGCAGCGGCGGCGGCAGCATGTTCGGGATCCAGGCGACCGCGATGTGCAGGTGCTCGCGGTAGCAGATGACCGCCGACAGGAAGGACAGCCAGATCATCAGCAGGATCGCCAGCGGCTCGGGCCAGGACGAGGCGCTGTTGAGCACGTAGCGGGTGAAGACGCCCCAGGGGATGATCAGCGTGATCACCACCAGCGCCGCCCCGGCGACGAAGAGCGTCGCGCGGTGGACCGCGTCCATGGCGCGGAAATAGGCCTTGGTCATGCGTGGTCCCGTGTCGGGAGGCGGCCGGCCGCGCGTCGCCGGGCGGCCGGCCGCCAGCCTCAGTTCACCGCCAGGATGCGGTCGATGAGCGCCTTGTGCTGGGTCGCGTACTTGTCCCAGACGGGCTTCACGGCGTCCTGGAACGCCTTCTTGTTCGGGACCTCGTTGATCACCACGCCCGCGGCGCGCAGCTTGCCCAGCGACTCGCGCTCGCGCTCGTACCACAGCTTGCGCTGCTCCTGCTGGGCCTCGCGCGAGACCTTCATGAGCAGCGCCTGGTCGTCCTTCGACATCGCGTTGAAGCTGCGCTTAGAGAAGACCAGCAGCTCGGGGATCATGAGGTGCCCGGTCAGCGAATAGTACTTCGCGTAGCGGTAGTGCTGGCCGCTCTCGTAGGACGGCTCGTTGTTCTCCGCGCCGTCGACGACGCCGGTCTGCATGGCGTTGATGAGCTGGTCGAAGCCCATGGCGACGCCGTTGCCGCCCAGCGCGTTCATCGTGTCGACGAAGAGCGGGTTGCCCATCATGCGGATCTTGAGGCCCTTGAGGTCCTCGAGCTTCTCGATCGGGCGCTTCGAGTTGTAGACGTTGCGCGTGCCGGAATTCATCCAGCACAGGCCGATCAGGTTCGCCGTCGGGTGGTCCGAGAGCTTCTTCAGCAGCTCGTCGCCGATCGGGCCGTCGATCACCTTCTCCATGTGCGCGGCGTCGCGGAACATGAAGGGCAGGTTGAAGACGTTCATCTCGGGGACCAGCGGGCCCATCGGGCCGACCGAGATGCGCGCGATCTGCAGCGCGCCGATCTGCGCCTGCTCGATCATCTCCTTCTCGCCGCCGAGCTGCATCGACGGGAACATCTGGATCGAGATGCGGCCACCGGTCGCGGCCTCCATCTTCTTGCCCATCGCCTCGACCGCCGCGACGGTCGGGTAGCCCGTGGGATGGACGTCGGTGGCCTTGAGCACCATGCGGGCCTGCGCCGAGGCGCCGGCGCCGATCGAGGCGGCGGCGACGCCCAGGGTCGCCATGCGCGCGAATTCACGTCTCTTCATGCGTTCCTCCTTGGCCGCCCGGCGGGACCGGTTCGCGGTCCTCCTTGACCAGCCGGTGCACGGCATCGCCCCGAATTTCCTCCACGTCGCAGGCGACGGCAAGCGCCGCAAAGATCCGGCTGCGTCGCCGCTTGGCGGCGTCTAGT
>CAYSUY010000290.1:0-3163 GCA_964434345.1 uncultured Acetobacteraceae bacterium | reverse complement strand
CCATGCGGAAGATCGTCGCGGCCTTGAGCCGCGCGGCCTTGCCGAAGATCTCCGGGTCGGGATGGAAGGTGACGCTGGTGCCGCGGCGGTTGGGCGTCGTGCCGATCTTGCGCACCGGACCGAGCGGGACGCCGCGGCTGTAGGATTGCTGCCAGACGGTCTTCTCGCGCGCGACCTCGACCACGAGATCGTCGGAGAGCGCGTTCACCACCGAGATGCCGACGCCATGGAGGCCGCCTGCGGTCGAGTAGACCTTGTCGGAGAACTTTCCACCGGAATGCAGCGTGGTGAGGATGACCTCGAGCGCGGACTTGTCGCGGAATTTCGGATGCGGATCGATCGGGATCCCACGGCCATTGTCGCGGATGGTGCAGCGCCCGGACGATGCCAGTTCGACCTCGATACGGTCGGCGTGCCCGGCGACGGCCTCGTCCATCGCGTTGTCCAACACCTCGGCGACGAGGTGATGCAGTGCGCGCTCGTCGGTGCCGCCGACATACATGCCCGGCCGGCGGCGCACCGGTTCCAGCCCCTCCAGGACCTCGATGTCCTTGGCCGTGTAGCTGCCGCTAGCGACGCCCTTTCCGGTGTCGCCGTCCTTGTCCTTCGTCCGGTTCTTGTCGCGGTCCTTCGCCTTGGAGCCGCCGCCGAAGAGATCTGCCATGGTCTGCCAATCGAATCGTCCGAGAAGGCTGGACCCTGCGGCAGCCGACTCCTCCGGATCAAGTGCCACGTCGCGATGTCGCGCATGGCTGTCGCTCGCGGGCGCGGCACCCGCTAGGATCGGCCCGACCTGGCCGCTCGCGGCCGCTCTCCTGACCCGGCGGTTGCGCGATGCCCCAGACGACACCATCCGGCGCGGCGCTCCGCCCGCCCGCGGGCGAGGCCAGCCTCCGGGCCATCGCCATGCCGGCCGATACCAACCCGAACGGCGACATCTTCGGCGGATGGCTCCTGTCCCAGATGGACCTCGCCGGCGGAAACTTTGCCGGCCAAAGATCCCGCGGGCGGGTCGCGACCGTCGCCGTCACCGCGATGACCTTCCACCTGCCGGTCTTCGTGGGCGACGAGGTGAGTTGCTATTGCGCGATGGAGCGGGTCGGTCGGACCTCGATGACCGTGCGGGTCGAGACCTGGGTACGCCGTCGCGACGGGGGTGAGATCGTCAAGGTGACCGAGGGGACGTTCACCTATGTCGCGATCGGGGTCGATCGCCGGCCCCGTCCGATCGATCCGGCCTGAGCCCGGTCATGGCCACGATGCCGGCGGGGTCTGCCGCCGCGACACGCGCAGGAATCCTGCTCGTGCTGCTCGGGATCACGATGTTCGCCGTGCTCGACGTGCTCAGCAAGATCCTGGGTCAGAGCCTGTCGGTGGTGCAGATCATCTGGGTCCGGTTCCTGCTCTTCGTGCCCTTCGCGCTCGCGCTCGCCTGGCGGCCGGGGCAGGGCATCGTCTGGCGCAGTGCGACGCCGGCGCTGCAGGCGATCCGTGCGGTCGTCCTCCTGATCGAGATGTGGTTCTTCCTGTCGGCCTTCGCGGCGATCCCACTCGCCGACGCGCATGCGATCGGAGCCTTCGCGCCGCTTCTCGTCACCGCGCTGTCGGTTCCGTTCCTCGGCGAGCGCGTGGGATGGCGACGATGGGCCGCGATCTGCGTCGGCTTCGGCGGGATCATGCTGATCCTGCGTCCTGGCTTCGCCGAGTTGACCCTGCCCATCCTCTACGCGGTCGCCGGCGCGCTGCTCTGGGCGGTCTATCAGATCCTGCTCAAGATCGTCGGTCGCCATGACAGCGCCGCGACGACGGGCGTATGGACGGCTGCGATCGGCGCCATCGGCGCGTCTGCCGTCGGGCCGTTCTTCTGGACCGCACCGGACGCCCAGGGCTGGATGCTGCTGGTGGTGGCGGCGTTCCTCGGCGGTGCCGGGCATATCGTCTACTCGAAGGCCTTCACGCTGGCGCCGGCCTCCGTGCTGCAACCCTTCACGTATCTTCTGCTGGTCTATGCTGCCCTGTTCGGCTGGCTGCTGTTCGGCGACGTCCCGGATCGCTGGACCCTCGCCGGCGCCGCGCTGGTCGTCGCGAGCGGCCTCTACACCATCCACCGCGAGCGCGTGCGCGCGGCGGCGCGGTCGTGACCGGCGCGGGCGGTGGCGTGGGAGCGGGGGTGGGCCGCGGGATCGCCGTGGCCCTGATCGCGATCACCCTGTTCGCCGCAGTCGACGTCTGCAGCAAGCTTCTCGGCCAGCGCATGTCGCCGATCCAGGTGGTCTGCGTGCGTTTCGTGCTTTTCGTGCCGGTCGCCGTCGCGCTCGCGATGCGGCGCGGCGAAGGCCTCGTCTGGCGGAGCGGGATGCCAGGGCTGCAGGTTTTCCGCAGCCTGCTCCTTCCGGTCCAGATGTGGTTCTACATCTCGGCCTTCGCGGCGCTCCCGCTTGCCGATGTCCAGGCGATCGGCGCCTCGGCGCCGCTGCTCGTCACCGCGCTGTCGGTGCCCTTGCTCGGCGAGCGCGTGGGATGGCGGCGCTGGAGCGCGGTGATGGTGGGCTTCGCGGGCGTCGTGCTCATCGTGCGTCCGGGCTTCGCCGAGTTCCGTCTGCCGATGCTCTACGTCGTCGCGGGGACGACCTGCTGGGCCTTCTACCAGATCATCTTGAAGGTCGTCGGACGGGTGGACTCCGCCGCCACGACCGGGCTGTGGACGGCCGTGATCGGCGCGCTCTCCTCGTCGATCGCATGCGCCTTCGTATGGACGACGCCGGACGCGACCGGCTGGTGGCTGCTGATCGCCGCGGCCCTGACGGGCGGTCTGGGCCATATCGTGTATTCGCACGCCTTCAGCCTCGCGCCCGCCTCGACGCTTCAGCCCTTCAACTACCTGCTGCTCGTCTACGCCGCGATATTCGGCTGGCTGGTATTCGGCGACGTGCCGGATGGCTGGACCGCCGCCGGGGCCACGCTGGTCGTCGCGAGCGGTCTCTATACCTTTCACCGCGAGCGTCAGCGTCGGCCATCGCCCGCCGAGCGCTGAAACGGAAAAGGGCCGCGCCTCGCGGCGCGGCCCTTCCCGATGTCGCCTCCTTCGAGGACGCGCATCAGACCGAATAGTACATCGCGTACTCGATCGGGTGCGGCGTGTGCTCGAAGTTGTAGACCTCTT
>CAYSUY010000289.1:0-3190 GCA_964434345.1 uncultured Acetobacteraceae bacterium | reverse complement strand
GCCGTGCTCAACGCGATCTTCGCGGCGACCGGCAAGCGCATCCGCGACCTGCCGCTCAACAAGCACGACCTGCGCAAGGCGTGACCATGCGACGGCGGCCCGGCAGCCGCCGTCGCGCCCGCCGCCCGGCGGCCGTGTTCGCACGGCCGCCGGTGCTGGCGCTTCTCGCGGCCCTGCTCGCGAGCGCCACCGCCGGCGCGCAGGTGGTTCCCTACACGATCGTCGAGGACGGCATCCCCGAACCGCTGGGCGGCGCGTCCGGTGATCCGGCCCGTGGGCGCGCCATCGTCGCCGACCGGCAGAAGGGTCTCTGCATCCTCTGCCACTCCGGCCCCTTTCCCGAGTTGCGCTTCATGGGCACGCTCGCCCCGGATCTCGCCGGTGCCGGCGCGCGCTGGAGCGCCGCGCAGCTGCGCCTGCGCATCGTCGATGCCGCACGGCTCAACCCCGACACGATCATGCCGGCCTATCACCGGACCGACGGGCTCGCGCGCGTGGCGCCGGCCTGGCGCGACCGGCCGATCCTCGACGCGGCTGGAATAGAGGACGTCGTCGCCTATCTCGAGACCCTGCGCTGACAGATGGGACCCGCCCGCATGGATCTTCCGACCGCCTCGCGCCGCCTCGTCCTGGGTGGTGGCCTCGCCCTCCTCGCCGTCTCCCCGGCACGCGCCACGCCCGAGGCGATGCGCGCCGCGATGCAGGCCTTCGCCGGGAGCGCCGCGCCGCGCCCCGGCCGCGTGCGGCTGGAGATGCCGACGCTGGTCGAGAATGGCAACGCCGTCCCGACCACCGTGATCGTCGACAGCCCGATGACCGCGGCGGATCATGTCGTCGAGATCGCGCTGTTCAACGAGCGCAATCCGCTGCCCGACATCGCGCGCTTCACCCTCGGCCCGCGCTGCGGCCAGGCCTGGGTCTCGACGCGCATCCGGCTGGGCGACACGCAGAGCGTCCATGCCCTGGCGCGCATGAACGACGGCAGCGTCTGGTCCGCCAGCGCCGAGCTGATCGTGACCCTTCCCGCCTGCATCGAGGGCTGAGCCATGAGCCGCGCGCTGATCAACGTTCCCGCCAGGGCCCGCAAGGGCGACGTGATCCAGATCCGTACCCTGGTCCAGCACGAGATGGAGACCGGGTTCCGCCCGCTGCCCAATGGCGGCTTCGCGCCGCGGCTGATCCTGCGCCGCTTCGAGTGCATCTATGACGGCGAGACGGTCTTCGCCGCCGATCTGCACCCCGCGATCTCCGCCAATCCCTACCTCGCCTTCCGGACCGTCGCGACGTCGAGCGGCGAGATGCTGTTCCGCTGGATCGACGATCGCGGCGCCGTGCGCGAGGAGCGCGCGACGATCGAGGTCACATGACCCGCCGCCGCCGCGGCGCCGCGCTGGCCCTGACGCTGGCTCTCGCGGCGACCGCGACGATCGCGCCGGCCCAGGACACGCGCCGCTCGGGGTTCATGTTCATGAGCCCGGAGACCCAGGCGATGCAGCGCGACGACATGGAGAACCCCGGCATGCTTGCGGTGCTCGACGGCGCCGAGCTGTGGGCGAAGCCGGCGGGCACCAGCGGGCGCAGCTGCGCCGATTGCCACGGCGGCGGCGCGGAGGCGATGCGCGGCGTCGCGGCGCGCTATCCGGCCTTCGATACGAGGCGGGGCGAGGCCATCGATCTTGCCGGACGCATCGTGCAGTGCCGCGCCGAGCGACAAGGCGACGCGCCGCCGCCGCGCGAAAGCCGCACGCTGCTTGCGCTCACGGCCTTCGTCGCGCATCGCGCGCGCGGGATGCCGGCAGCGCCGGGCGACGATCCGCGCATGACGCCGGTGGTCGAGGCCGGCCGCGCGCTCTGGCACCAGCGGCTGGGTCAGCTCGATCTCTCCTGCGCGCAATGCCATGACGACAATGCCGGGCAGAAGCTCGCCAGCGCGCCGATCCCCGAGGCGCATCCGACGGGCTATCCGATCTACCGGCTCGAATGGCAATCGATCGGCTCGCTGCAGCGTCGCATCCGTGGCTGCCTGACCGGCGTGCGCGCCGAGCCCTTCGCCTATGGGGCCGCCGAATACATCGCGCTCGAATCCTTCCTCATGGAGCGCGCCCGCGGCATGGAGATCGAGACCCCGGGCGTGCGTCCCTGACCATCGCGGCCGGTGCCGCCCCGACCACCGGGGAGCGGCGGCCCTCCAGGCGGCGGATCGAGGGGAATGGTTGTCTGGATCCGATTTCTCTCGGTGGGCGACCTCGCACCCGGCGGCAGGCGTGGCGTCGCGCCCTGAGCCGCGCATGCCCTCCTGCCAGCGCGCTGACGCGCGCTGTCTGTCCTCCCATCCGCGCCTCCGCGCGGACGGGAGGACGGTCGCGATGTGCAGGACGACGCGAGGGTGAATATCGGCACCGTCCTCCTGGCCGCGCGGCAGCGCGGCTGGGAGGACAGACGCCGTGCGCCAGCACGGCGGCAGGAGGGCATGGGTGGCTGAAGAGACCTGCGCGCGCCGACGAGATCCCGCGCGACGTTAGCCGATTGGCATACTCTCGGCAGAACCGCTCGATACCGCACATGCGCACCGACGTGGCGCGGTGCGCGCGGCGACACTTCCGCTCATGCGTCTGCACAACCGGCTCGACATGCTGACATTCCGCCGCAGCCTGCGGCGCACGCAGACGCCGGCCGAGGTCGTTCTCTGGGGGCTTTTGCGTGGAGGACGATCGGGCGTCCGGTTTCGCCGCCAACATGCGGTCGGTCCATTCGTTCTCGACTTCTATTGCCCGTCGGCCCGGCTCGCGGTCGAGCGCGATGGTGCCGTGCATGCCGCCGATGTGGCGGTCGCGCGCGATGCAGCGCGGGATGCGTGGCTGGCGGGGCAGGGCATTCGCGTGCTGCGGTTCGAGAACGCCGCGCTTTGCGCGCATCCTGAATCGGTACTCTCGGGGATCGCGGCCGCGCTCAAGGAGCCTGCCTAGCTCCTGCCCAGGACAGGGGACCGGTCAACGCGATGGATTCGATCTGCTGCCCGTATCCTGTCGCGAAAGGCGCCGGTTTCGGCGCTCTTACGGGCATGGTCATGGCCCATCCACCGCGGCGGCGGCGTGGCAGTTTCGCGCATGTGGCCCTCCGCGCCAGGGGCGTTTGCGCCCAGGGGGCGGCCTGTTGCCGGAATTCAACAGGCGGGTGTTTCCTGCAACAG
>CAYSUY010000288.1:0-3231 GCA_964434345.1 uncultured Acetobacteraceae bacterium | reverse complement strand
CCCCGCCCAGCGCCTTGAAGCTGCGCAGCCCGAAGCGGTGCTGCTCCTCCTTGAACGTCACGGCGCCGATCCGCAGCGCGTGCGCGAGGCCGGGCAGGTCCCGCAGCGGCGTGGGCGCATAGCCCGGCCAGGACGCGATCTCCCGCGCCGCCGCGGCCTCCGCGTCGAGCGACAGGATCGGCCGCAGCGCGGCGGGATACTCCGAACCCCGGTCGACCCGGGGGTTCGGAACGAGGCGCGCCGGCCAGGGCGCGCCGCTTGGCGTGAAGAGCACGGTCATGCCGCGAAACTAGCCCAAAATCCGATCCAGATTACTATTTCCGGCCCGCTGACGGTCCCGCCTGCGAGGCCCGCCTGCGAGGCCCGCCGCGCGCGGTGTCGGCCGCCGGCTTTGGTTGTCTGGATCCGATTTTTTGGGGCTGGAATTCATCGGAGGGCGGTGTCGGGCGATCTGGCGTCGCGCGTGCGGTCGGCCGCGGCGTTGCTGGAAAGACTGGGAGATTCGCGCTGGCACGGCGCTTGCGAAGATCCGCCCGACGGCCACCGACCGCCGGCGGCATCCCGGCCGCGCATCTCACGCGGAGGACAGCGATGACACGCACGACAGGACTGATCCATGCAGCGGCGCTCACGGGCGCGCTGGTTTCGGCGGGAACGGCCTTTGCATCGACCGAGGCCCAGAAGGAGGCGGCGATCGCCAATGGCCTCGCCTGGCTCGCGACGACGCAGGCGGCGAATGGAAGCTGGTGCGGATCCGGCTTCTGCGCCGCCGACACCGCGGCCGCGCTGCTCGCCTTCACCGAGCAGAAATACAAGCCCGGTGGCTGGGGTGCGGCGGATTACTCGGCCAATGTAAGCAACGCGCTCACCTTCATCCTCAAGGATGCATCGACGATCCCCGTCCCGAACAACCGCGGCGACGGCAACAACCCGAACATCAGCGGCAGCGGGATCGGCTATATCTGGGGCGGCGGGGAGTCCACCTACGTGACCGGCCTCGTCCTGCCGGCACTGGCGCGCGCGACGGCGGGGATCAACGGCATCACGCCCGCCACGGTCATCGGCGGGACCGGCAATCCGGCGGTGGACGGGCGGACCTATGGGCAGGTGATCCAGGATACGGTCGCCACCTTCGCCAACGGCCAGACCCGCGTCGACAACGCCGCCTGGCCGGGCGCGCGGGGCGGTTGGCGCTACACGCCGGGAGACGGGCAGTCGGATGGTTCCACCGCCCAGTGGCCGGCGATCGGGATGCTCTTCGCCCAGGCGGTGCCCGGCGTGACCGTTCCCAATTTCGTGAAGACCGAGCTCAAGTTCTGGATGGACTACATCCAGAATACCAATGGCGGCGTCGGTTATGACTCGCCGACCAGCCTCGTCAACGAATCGAAGACGGGCGGACTTCTCGTCCAGACTGCCTTCACCGGCTATGCCGGTTCGGTCTCGGGACCCGGCGACAACAGCGACAAGGCCGGCGCGATCGCCTTTCTCGACGCGCGCTGGGACGGCACCGCGAACAGCACCTGGGACGGCAATTTCGGCCATCCCTACGCGATGTGGTCCATCTACAAGGGGCTGGAATCGACGATCGGTTTGACCGGGTCCCAGATCTCCAACTTCTTCTACGACCCCGCCGCCCGGGTGAAGGATGATCCGGCCGATGTCTGGAACTGGTGGGAGGACTACAGCCAGTATCTCGTCCAGACCCAGAACCCCGATGGCAGCTGGAACGGCTATTCCTACTGGACCGGCGCCATGGCCGCGGCCTGGAACATCAACATCCTGAACGCGACGGAGATCCCGAACGGCAACGACGTGCCGGAGCCGGCCACGCTCGCCCTGCTGGCCGCGGGTCTCGCCGGCCTCACCAGCCTCCGCCGCCGCCAGGCGCGCTGAGGCACGGGCGCGCGGCGCCTGCGCACCCCCCGGATCCGGTCCGGCGAACCGGATCCGGGGAGCTTCGCGTCGAGCCCAGGGCGCCGATGCGGGGGGCCTGCGCCGAAAGGTTGTCGCAGCCGGATCGCGTGACGCATTATCGGGGCAGCGCGAACTTCCTTCCCCCCCAAGGAGCGTCACCCATGATCCATGCCCTCCCGTCCCGGCGCAGCGCGTTGCGCCTTGCCGCTGTCGTCGCCACGGCGCTGTCCTCCGCCGCCCTGCCGGTGGCCGCCCAGGCCCAGGACCTGTCGATCGGTCTCAGCGGCAACGTCACCTCGATGGACCCGCATTTCCACAATCTGTCGCCCAACAGCAACGTGGCCGCGCATGTCTATGACCGTCTCGTCCATCATGACGAGCGCCAGCGCATGGGACCAGGTCTCGCCCTGTCCTGGACGGCGATCGACGACCTGACCTGGGAGTTCAAGCTGCGTCCCGGCGTGCGCTTCCACGACGGCAGCGAATTCGGCGCGGAGGACGTCGTCGCGACGCTCAAGCGCGTGCCCTGGGTGCCCAACTCGCCGTCGCCCTTCACCCTCTACACGCGCGCGATCGTCTCGACGGAGATCGTCGATCCGCTGACCATTCGCTTCAAGACCCGCGCACCGTGGCCGCTTTTGCCCAACGACCTCGCGACCGTCGCGATCATCAACCGCAAGATGGTCGAGGCGCCGACCGGCGAGTTCAACGCCGCCCGCGCCTCGGTCGGCACCGGGCCGTTCAAGCTGGTCGAGTTCATCCCGAACGACCGCATCACCCTGGTGCGCAACGACGCCTATTGGGGCCCCAAGCCGCATTGGCAGAAGGTGACGCTGCGCATCATCGTCAACGACGCGGCGCGCACCGCGGCGATGCTCTCGGGCGACGTGTCGATGATCGAGGCGGTGCCCACCAACGACCTCGCACGGCTCAAGGCGTCGCCGCAGGTCGCGGTGCAGCAGGTCACCTCGAACCGTCTGATCTACCTCGCCATGGACCAGGCGCGCGACCAGACCCCCTTCGCCACGGACAAGGCCGGCCAGGCGCTCGCCGCGAACCCGCTCAAGGATCTGCGGGTGCGCCGCGCGCTGAGCAAGGCGATCAACCGTCAGGCGCTCGTCGAGCGCATGTTCGAGGGCTCGGCGATCCCGGCCGGCGGGTTCCTGCCGGACGGGTTCTTCGGCACCTCGCCGCGGCTCAGGCCCGATGCCCTCGACCTCGATGGCGCGCGCAAGCTGCTCGCCGAGGCCGGCTATCCCAACGGCTTCGCGCTGACGATCCACGGCCCCAACGACCGCTACCCGAACGACGACA
>CAYSUY010000287.1:0-3232 GCA_964434345.1 uncultured Acetobacteraceae bacterium | reverse complement strand
CTGGCGTCGAATCCGGTCACGGTCTCGCTGAACGCGATCGTATAGGTGACCGCACCATTGACCGTCGCGGCGGCGGTGTCGGAGACCGTCACCGTCGGCGCCCCGAGATCGATGGTCAGGTCGAAGGCGGCGCTGGGCGTTCCGACCTTGCCGGCCGCGTTCTCGACGGCGGCGCGCAGCGTATGGGCTCCCGCCGCAAGCACCGGCGAGGCGAAGCTCCACGTTGCGCCATCGACCTGCGCGACACCGAGCCGCGTCGCGCCGTCGAACACGACGACCTGATCGCCATCCGCGAGCGTGCCAGCCACCGTGCCCGTGATCGTCGGCGTCGTCTGGTTGGTGCGCGCCGGATTGCCCTGCGCGATGCTCGCGGTCGCCGACGGGACGGTCGTGTTGACCGTCACCGCGAAGACGTCGCTGGCCGCACCGGCATTGCCGGCCGAATCCTCGATGCGCACGCTCAGCGCATGCGCGCCATTGCCGAGCACCGGGGTCGCGAAGCTCCAGTCGTTGCCGCTGACCTCGGCGAGACCAAGACGCGTGTCGCCGTCGAACACGACGACGCTCTCGCCGGCCTCGAGCTGACGTGCGAGCGATCCGGACAGGGCGAGCGACTGGTCGTCCGTCGTGGCGCCGGAGAGCAGCGGGCCGGTCACCGGCGGCTGGTCGTCGGTCACGCTGTCGATCGCGGTCACGAGATTGGGACCGACCGTATCGACCTGGATCACGCGTGTCGTGCTCGCGCCCGCATTGCCGGCCGCGTCGATCGCGCGGGCCGAGAGCGTCTCCGCGCCCTGCCCCATCGCCGTGATGTCGCCCGCGGTCAAGCCATAGGACCAGGCGCCGTCATTGCCCGCGACGACGCTACGGACAGCTCCGCCCAGGCTGAGTTCGATGGTCGCACCGGCCTCGGCCGTGCCGGAGATGACAGCCGATTGCTCGGCGCCGTTCACGACATCATCGCCACCGACGAGCGAGATCACCGGCGCCGCCGGCGCGGTGGAATCGATCGCGACGGTCACGGCGGCGGACACCTGGCTGGCATTGCCGGCCTGATCGGTGATCGTCGCGGTGAAGGAATGATTGCCCTCGGCCAGCGACGCCGCGGGGGCGAGGTCGACATGGCCGGCGGCGATATGTTGCGCCGTGAGCACGATCGTCGCGACCTCGACCCCCGCCTCGCGCAGCGAGACGATGTCGCCCGCGACGGCGGCGGTGCCGTTGGTCGCCGATACGTTCAGCGCGACGCGGATCGTCGGCGTCGTGTCGTTGGTCGACGCGGCAGCCGAGAGGCTGACCGGGGCGACGGGCGCGACGGTGTCGAGCGCCTGGGCCTGGGCCGTGGAGATGCCGCTCAACTGGGTGGCGGCCTGGATTGCGCCGACCGCATCGGAGACGGCGGCCCCGGTACCCGAACCACCGGCGGCGGTGATCACGCTGTCGATCACCGCGCCATTGCCGAGATCGACGACCGACCCCTCGCTCGCCGCGCGGTTCAGCTGGGCGGCGAGATCGCTGATCGCGTTCCCGCGCGCCGCATCGTCGCCACCCGCCAGCGCGACGATCGTCGCGACCGAAGCGGCGGCCTTCTGCGCATTGAGGGCGTCCTGCGAACTCGGATCGCCCGCGAGGACGGCGAGCGGATCGAAGCGCGTCAGATCGGTGCCGATCGGCAGGCCCAAGCTCTGCGTGACGACCAGGGAGGCGTCGGACGCGTCGAGGCCCGGATTGGCCGTGATCACCGCCTGCAGCAGGGTCGTCAGCGGATTGACCGTGGTCGAACCGGCCGGTGCACGCATCTCGAGCGTGTTGGGAATGCCGGTGTCGATATTGACGCCGCCCACCGCGACGATCGTGCCCGACGGCAGACCGGAGGGCAGGAAGAAATCGCCGTTCGCGTTGGTGACGATACCCGTGTCGAGGTCCTTGACCCCGTCATTGTCGGTATCGAGCCAGATCTGCGCGCCGCGCAGATAGCCGTCCGCGGCCTTGCCGGACAGGAACGTCTGGGCGTCGTTGCCCGCCTGATCCTGGATCGCGTTCGGATCGTTGCCCGCGCTCGGGTCGGTATAGGTGACGTCGACCTGCCCCGCCTGGAAGGGCGCGGACAGGGTCAAGGTCACCGCGCTACCCGAGACGGACACGGAGACGACGGCATTCGCCGTCGGCACGCCGTTGATGATCGTCGTGACGGCAAAGGCACCGGCATTCGGCGGCGCGGCCGCGTTCAGCGCCTCGCTGAAATTGAGCGTGACGGTCTGCGCCGGGCGGTCGACGCTCATGTCGACCGGGGTCGGCGCCCGCGTGTCGATCGTGTAATTGCCGCTGTCCGCGGCCGAGCCAGGGTTGCCGTCGATGCCGGTGTAGCTCGCCGCCAGGCTAACGACGTTGGTCGTGTCTTCAATGGTGGCGTTCGGCGTGAAGGTCGCCGTCCAGATCAGCGGATCGACCTGGCTCTGCGCCAGGTTCGACAACGCGCCATTCGCGGCAGAGAGGTCGCTGAGCGCGAAATTCGTCACCTCCTCGCTGAAGGTGATGGTGACCGTCGCGGTTTCGCCGACTGCCAGCGCGCTGTCGCTCAGCGTGATCGTAGCGACCGGTGCCGTGTTGAAGAAGGCATTCGCTCCGGCGGCGCCGGTCTCCGGGACCGTGCCGACAAGACCGGTGAAGTTGATCGACAGGCCACCGCGGGTCAGCGTTCCGGAATCGGCGCCCGTGCGCGTCCAGCTCCAACCGTCGTCGCTCGCCAGACGGCTGTCATGCGTGAGCGAGTCGAAGGCCGCGA
This sequence comes from uncultured Acetobacteraceae bacterium, assembly GCA_964434345.1. Lineage (GTDB taxonomy): Bacteria > Pseudomonadota > Alphaproteobacteria > CACIAM-22H2 > CACIAM-22H2 > CAIOSQ01. The sequence continues at coordinate 447 of CAYSUY010000287.1, read as the reverse complement.
CCGCTGCCGCGTTGCCCATGAAGGTCGCATCGCCCGCTTGCGTCGTGACGATCGCCGCGACGATGTCCGTGCCGATCCGGAAGCCCTGGATCGTGTCGGTGCCGTTCGGCGTCAGGTCACCGGCCGGGGTCGAGCGATAGAGAAACACGTCCTTCGCTGCCGAGGCGGAAAGCGCATCGTTGCCCGCGCCGCCTTCCACCAGCGTTGCGCCGTTCAGGAACGCGGCATGATGCGTGGCCCAGTCGCCCAGCACGCTGCCTTCGGACAGCGTCACGCTGCCATTGGCGCGCGCCGTCATCAGCGCCTCGTACTCCGCCACGCTGCCCGTGATCGCGGTCACCCCGGTCGCGCCGACCGCGACCGCGCTGCGCGCATCAATCGCCAGCAGCTGCGCCGCCGTCAATTCCGCCGCGCTGCCGCTGATCGACACGGCGTTCGATACGGTCA
>CAYSUY010000286.1:0-3277 GCA_964434345.1 uncultured Acetobacteraceae bacterium | reverse complement strand
CTCGGATACGACGGCAAGATCTACTGGTCGATCGGCGACCGCGGCTACGACATCAGGACCACCGACGGCGCGGTGCTGCACGATCCGCGCTCCGGCGCCGTGTTCCGCATGAACCCCGACGGCAGCGAGCTCGAGCTCTACTGCACGGGCCTGCGCAATCCGCAGGAGCTCGCCTTCGACAACTACGGCAACCTCTTCACGGGCGACAACAACTCGGACGGCGGCGACAAGGCGCGCTTCGTCTACTGCATGGAGGGCGGCGAGACGGGCTGGTCGATGGACTACCAGACGCTCGAGGGCGCGAACCAGCGCGGGCCGTGGAACCAGGAAGGCATCTGGCACCTGCGGCCCGACCTCGCGCCGCACAAGGTGAAGGACTTCAGCCCGCTGCAGCCGGCGTGGACGCTGCCGCCGCTCGACCATGTGGGCGCGGGTCCGTCGGGACTCGTCTTCTATCCCGGCCTCGGACTCCCCGAGCGCTACGACGACCACTTCTTCCTCTGCGACTTCCTCGGCGGCGACAGCTACTCGCGCATCCTCGCGCTGGCGGTCGAGCCCGTGGGCGCGGGCTTCAAGGTCGTCGACGAGCATCCGTTCGTCGAGAATGTCCTGCCGACCGATGTCGACTTCGGCTACGACGGCCGCATGTACATGACCGACTGGGGCGGCGGCTGGGGCTCGGGCGACAAGGGCGAGCTCTACGCGGTGTGGGACCCGGCCGCGATCGGCGACCCGCGCATCGCCGAGGTCACCCGGCTCTTCCGCGAGGGCTTCGCGCAGCGCGACAGCGACGAGCTCGCGGCGCTGCTCGCGCACGCCGATCGCCGCGTGCGACAGCGCGCGCAGTTCGCGCTCGCCTCGCGCGGCCGCGCGACGACGGCGATGCTCGGCGACATCGCGCAGAACGCGACGGATCGGTTCGCGCGGATCCATGCGATCTGGGCGCTCGGCCAGCAGGCCTCGGCGCGCGCGCGCGAGTCGAGCGCGCTCGAGGCGCAGTCGCTGCGCGGCGAGACGAGCCCGGCGGATCTCGTGCTGTCGATCCTCGAGGACCGCGACGCCGAGCTTCGCGCGCAGGCCGCGCGCATGCTCGGCGAGCCGCGCCACCAGCCCGCGGCCGGGCGGCTCGCGGATCTCTGCGCCGACGACTCGTCGCGCGTGCGCGCGTTCGCAGCGATGGCGCTCGGTCGGATCGGCGCGCGCGAGGCGATTCCCGCGATCGTGTCGATGATCGCCGAGAACGACGACCGCGATCCGTTCCTGCGTCACGCGGGCGTGCAGGCGCTTGCGTGGATGAACGACCGCGCGAAGCTCGGCGAGCTCTCGGCCGAGCCCGTCGCGTCGATCCGCATGGCGGCGATGCTCGCGATGCGCAAGCTCCGCGACGAACGGCTCGCGAACTTCCTCGGCGATCCCGAGCGCCGCGTGCGGCTCGAGGCCGCGCGCGCGATCAACGACATTCCCATGAACGGCCTGCGCCCGCAGCTTGCGGCGTCGATCGACCGCTTCACGGCGCCCACCTCGGCCGCGGCGTCCGCGGACGCGCCCCTGCCGTCGCATCGCTTCACGCGCGAGGTGTGGAAGCTCGGCCGTGCCGGCACGGTCGAGGACCTGCGCGATCCCGCGAGCTTCTCGCGCGCGCCCGACGAGTCGAAGGAGCTTCCCGTCGGCGAGGCGCCGCGCAACGCCGGCAACCAGTACCTCGCGCGGATCCGCGGATCGATCGAGGCTCCCGAGACGGGCGACTATGTCTTCGCGATCGCAAGCGACGACGACTCGATCCTGTTCCTCGGCACGAGCGACGACCCGGCGACGCTGCGCGAGATCGCGCATGTCGAGGGCTACACGAACCCGGGCGACTATGCGTCTCAGGACGCGCAGCGCTCACAGCCCGTCCGGCTCGAGAAGGGCAGGCGCTACGCCATCCAGGCGCTGCACGCCGAGGGAGGTGGCGGCGACCACTGCGGCATCGCGTGGACGCTTCCGAGCGGTCGCAGCGAGCAGCCGATCGGCGCGCAGCCGGTCGATCGCAGCGAGTTCCCGCACATGCGCCGCGCGATCGAGGCGTGCCTCGCCGACGGTTCGCCTGAAAGCGCGGCGCGGCTCTGCGACTTCGCGCTGTCGCCGTCGAACCCCCTGCCGATGCGGCTCGAGGCGCTCGACGCGCTTGCGGCGTGGACGAGCGGCGCGCCGCGCAACCGCGTGAACGGCGCGTACCGCGTGCTCGATGTCGCGTCGCGCGACGCTAGCGTGCTGAAGGCCGTGCTCGCGCGCAAGCTTGCGCCGCTTTCCGAGAATCCCGACCCGACGCTGCGCTCGGCCGCGCGCGATGTCGCGACCAGGTACGGCGTGTCGCTCGATCCCGAGGCGTCGCTGCGCGCGGTCTCGGATGGAACGCTCTCGGCGGCCGAGCGCGTCTCGAGCCTGCGCTCGCTCGCGGGCGATTCGGCCGGCCGCCTGCGGCCCGCGCTCGACGCGGCGCTCGCGTCGACGGTGCCCGAGCTGCGCGCCGAGGCGCGGACGATGCTGCTCGAGTCGAAGGACGCGCGGGCGCTCGACGCGCTCTCCGACGCGGCGGAGCACGGCACGATCCTCGAGCGGCAGCGTGCGATCGCGGATCTCGGCACGCTCGGTCCGGCGGCCGACGCCGCGCTCGCGCCCCTCGCCCAGCGGCTCGTCGACGGCTCGCTCGAGGCGGCGCTGCGGCTCGATGTGGTCGAGGCCGCCTCGTCGCGCGCCGATGGTCCGGTGCACACGGCGCTCGAGCGGTGGAAGTCGTCGATCGGCGGCGATGCCGTGAAGCGCTACGACTCGATCGCGCTCGAGGGCGGCGACGCCTCGCGCGGCAGGTCGATCGTGCTCTACCACCAGAGCGCGGTGTGCATGAAGTGCCACGCGATCCAAGGCAGCGGCGGCAACGCGGCGCCCGCGCTCGATGGCGTCGGCGCGCGCGGCGACGGGCGATACCTCCTGCATTCGCTCGTCGAGCCGAACGAGAAGGTCGTCGAGGGCTACGCGAACGCGGGCGCGAGCGCGATGCCCTCGATGCAGGGCGTGCTGAGCGACGCCGAGATCCGCGATGTGGTCGCGTATCTCCGCACGCTGAAGTAGCGCTTCGACGCATGGCGCCGACCGCGTGCGCGCAACATCGGACAAGAAGCAGCGAGGCGCCATGCCTGATGCATGGCGCCTCGCTGTTTCAATGCGTCGGGCGATTTTGATGCGCGTTCAGCGCGTTCAGCGCGTTCAGCGCGTTCAGCGCGTTCAGCGCGTTCAG
>CAYSUY010000285.1:0-3297 GCA_964434345.1 uncultured Acetobacteraceae bacterium | reverse complement strand
CGTACCAGTGCCAGATCTCCGCCGCGTCGACGCGATGCCAGCGCGACACCTCGCCCGCCGCGAGCAGGAAATAGATCGCGGTCATCGCCCCGCGACCGCCGCCGGGCGGCATGTCGCGGAACGTCTCGGCGTAATGGCCGCCCTCGGGATGCGGCTTCATCCCGAGGGTGGCGACGATCTCCGACGGCTTCACTTCGGCTTGGTCGCGGAGAGCGACGCGATCTCGCGGTTGGCCTTGTCCAGCCAGGCGAAGAGCTTCGGCCGGGTGTCCCGCGCGCCTGGAACGACGTTGCGGAACTCCATCCAGTCGAGCGCCGAGGCGACGGCCGCCTTCCCGAGATCGAGCGAGCCTTCGAGATCGGCGGCCTCGGCCTCGAGCAGGTCGAGCGCGTTGCCGATCTTGGCCAGTTGACCGTCGATCCATTGCTGCCATTGCAGGCCGGCGGGGCGCATCGCCTGCTCGTAGCGGACAAGGATGCCGGCATCGGCGATGCCGTCGGCGATCGCCTCCATGCGCAGCGCCTTCCAGCGGCCATGCCCCGTGGCCGGCAGCAGCTTGTTGCCGCCGAGCGCATCGAGATACTGCGCGATGACCTTCGACTCGACGAGGGTCAGCCCGTCGTCGGTGATGAGGGCCGGGATCTTCATCAGCGGATTGTGCTGCGCCAGATCCTTGTTCGGCGCGGCCGGGTTGACGCCGGTGGTCACCGTCTCGATGCGGCCCTCGAGCCCGTTCTCGATGGCGACGATCATCACTTTTCGCACGAAGGGCGACAGCGGCGAGTAGAACAGCTTCATGTCGTTGGTCTCCTGGTTGAGGCGAAAGCCTGGGTGGTCAGCGAAAGACGTCCTTGCTGCGGCGCAGATGCGCGAAGACGGAGGCGGGATCGTGCGCGTCGAGGCCATGGGACGCGGCGAGCGCCGGATCGTCGGCGCGCAGGAACGGGTTGGTGCGCTTCTCGAGGCCGAGCGGCGACGGCACGGTCGCCTCGCCGCGCGCGCGCTGCGCGTCGATCGCGCGGCTGCGCGCCGCCAGATCCGCATTGCCCGGATCGGCATGGCGCGCGAAGCGGGCATTCGACTGGGTGTATTCGTGGGCGCAGTAGACGAGGGTGTCGTCGGGCAGCGCACGCAGCTTGAGCAGCGAGGCCCACATCTGCGGCGCGGTGCCCTCGAACATGCGCCCGCAGCCGAGGGCGAAGAGGGTGTCCCCGCAGAACAGGGCTCCCGCGTCCGCGAACCAGAAGGCGGCATGGCCGCGCGTATGCCCGGGCACGTCGAGCACCCGCGCGCGTTGTGCGCCGAGATCGAAGACGTCGCCATCGCCCAGCGCGACGTCGATCCCGGGAATGCGGTCGCGATCCGCGCGTGGCCCGACGATGGTGCAGCCGAACGCGGCCTTGAGCGCCAGATTGCCCCCGACATGATCGGCATGGTGATGCGTGTTCAGCACATGGGTGAGGCGCCAGCCGCGCGCCTCGAGCGCCACGCGCACCGGGCCCGGATCGGCCGGATCGACGACCCCGACCGCGTTCCTGGCGGGCTCGTGCAGCAGCCAGACGTAATTGTCGGCAAGGCAGGGAATGCGGATGATCTCGAGCGCCATGGTCATGGTTCCTGAGGTCGCGGTTCAGGCATCCGGCGCCCGGTGTCGCGCGAGCAGGCGGCGCAGCAGACGCAACGCCGGCAGCCTGTCCTCCGCCGGTTCGATCGCCAGGGCGGCGCGCACGATGCGGTCCTTGTCGCGCGCGTAGACGATCAATTCGCCGGTGCCGAAGGGCACATGGTCGCCGACCTCGACCGTCCCGCCCAACCGGCGGCGCATGAAGGCGTCGATCGTCTCGTCGGGTTGCGCGTCATCCGGCGCGATCGCGTAGAGGTCGTGCAGCCGGTCAAGCCGGACGTCGCCGTTGAAGAGGAAATCGCCCATGCCGCGGCGCTTGCGGCCCGGCGCAACCACGGGGGCGGAGAACAGCCGGTCGAGAGAGATGACGTGCTGCGGCGCGGCGAGCGCGATCACGTAGTCGTCGGCCTGCAGGCGGTCGAGCGTGTCGCGCTGCTGCACCGCGCCGTCGCGGATCACTGCGATGACGCGCGTGCGGCGCGGCAGGTTGAGCTCGCGGAACGGCGTGGCCAGGGCGGGGCTGCCCGGCGCGACGCGCCAGCTCGCGGCCTCGCGATCGGCGGAGAGCGGCAGGTCGATGCCCTGGCGCGCGGTCTGCTCCGGTGCCGGCGGCAATTCGAGGCCGAGGAAGCGCGCGGCGGGCGCGATGGTCCAGCCCTGGAGCAGCAGCGAGGCGATCACCACGACGAAGGCGACGTTGAAGATCATCATTCCGTCCGGGATGCCGGCCATCACCGGGATCGACGCGAGGAAGATCGGTACCGCCCCGCGCAGCCCGACCCAGGCGATGAAGCTGCGCTCGCGCAGGTCGAAGCGGAACGGCGCCAGCGCCAGGAAAACCGCCGCGGGACGCGCGATGAAGATCAGCGCCAGGGCGATGGCGATCTCCGCGCGCCAGTCGGCGAACAGCGCCGAGGGCGTCACCAGCAGGCCGAGCAGCAGGAACATCGCGATCTGGGACAACCAGGCCAGCCCGTCATGGAAGCGGCTGATGACCTGCTGCGCGCGGTGCCGGTTGTTGCCCAGCACGAGGCCGGTCAGATAGATCGCGAGGAAGCCCGAGGCGTCGATCAGCTGCGCGCCCGCGAATACCGTGAGCGCCGCGGCGGCCGCGAGGATCGGATAGAGCCCGGCCGCGATCTCGACCCGGTTGATCAGCCAGAGCAGCCCGAAGCCGCCGCCGATGCCGATCGCGGCGCCGCCCAGCATCTGCATCGCGAAGACACCGGCGATGTGCATCGGCGAGATCGGATCCTGCGCGGCGGTCATCCATTCGATGCAGGCGATGGTGAGGAAGATGGCCATCGGATCGTTCATGCCCGACTCGACCTCCAGCGTCGCGCTGACGCGCTTGGAGATCTCGGTGCCGCGCGCATGCAACAGCAGGAACACGGCCGCCGCGTCGGTCGACGCGATGGTGGCGCCGATCAGCAAACCGGTCAGCCAGCCGAGCTGAAGTGCCCAGCTGGCGATCGCGCCGGCGATCACGGCGGTCATGAGTACGCCGACCGTCGCGAGGCTGGCGGCCGGCGCGAGGGCGATGCGGAAGGCGCTGCGCGGCGTGCGCAACCCGCCGTCGAAGAGGATGATGGCGAGCGCGACCGAGCCGACGAGATAGGTGAGGCGGAAATCGCTGAACGGGATGCCGCCGATCCCGTCCTCGCCCGCCAGCA
>CAYSUY010000284.1:0-3340 GCA_964434345.1 uncultured Acetobacteraceae bacterium | reverse complement strand
GCTGGCCGGTGCCCGGCGCGGCGGCGCGGCGGTCCCGGCCGCGGCGACGCTCGCGGTCGCGCTCGCCGACGACGCGCAACTGCGCGCGCTCAACCACGATTTCCGCGGCCGCGACAAGCCGACCAACGTCCTGTCCTTTCCCGACGGCGCCCTGCGTCCGGACGGCACGACCCAGCTGGGCGACGTGGCGCTCGCCTTCGAGACCTGTGCCGCCGAGGCGCGCGCCCAGGGCAAGACGCTGCGCGCGCACCTGACCCATCTCGTGGTCCACGGCGTGCTCCACCTGCTCGGCCATGACCACGAGCGTCCCGGCGACGCACTGCGCATGGAGGCGCTGGAACGCGAGATCCTGGCGCGGCTGAAGATCGCCGACCCCTACGCGCCGCGCGGAGCCGCGCGATGACCGACGAGCAGCGCACGGAACCGACGCTGGGCGCGCGTCTGCGCCGCCTGCTCCGCCGCGAGGATCCCGAGACCAAGCTGCGCGAGAGCCTCGAGGAGACGATCGAGGAGATCATCGAGGAAGGCGAGACCCCGCCCGTCGAGATCGGCGCGCAGGAGCGCGTGCTGATCCGCAACATCTTCAAGCTGCGCGAGCGCACCGCCTACGACGTCATGGTGCCGCGCGCCGACATCGTCGCGGTGCCGCACGACGTCAGCCTGCCCGCGCTGGTCGACACGATCCGGCGCGAAGCCCATTCGCGCTATCCCGTCTATCGCGGCACCACCGACGAGATCGCGGGCATGATCCACATCAAGGACGTGCTCGCCTACTGGGGTTCCGACAAGCCCTTCGCCATCGACGACGTGCTGCGCAAGATCCTGTTCGTGGCGCCGTCGATGCGCGTCCTCGACCTGCTGCTCGAGATGCGCAAGACGCGGCTGCATCTGGCGCTGGTGGTCGACGAGTTCGGCGGCATCGACGGGCTGGTCTCGATCGAGGATCTGGTCGAATCGATCGTCGGCGAGATCGAGGACGAGCACGACACCGAGGACAGCCCGCGCGCCGTCGCCCTGCCGGACGGCGCCTGGATGATCGATGCGCGCCTGCCGCTCGAGGAACTCGAGACCGCGCTGGGCCCGCTCCTGACCGAGGAGGAGCGCGACGCGGACATCGACACGGTCGGTGGCCTCGTCGTCGCCCTGGCCGGACGCGTGCCGGCGCGCGGCGAAGTGCTGTCGCATCCCGGCGGCGCAGAGTTCGAGGTCATCGACGCCGATCCGCGCCGGATCAAGCGGCTGCGCGCCCGTCGCCGGACGCCCGGCGACGACGCCGGCGGCGCCGGTCCGGCCACGACCTGAGCGGGCGAGATTGAACGGCGCCGTGACGACACCCCCGGCCCGCGACCGGCTCGTCGCCGCGCTCGGCCGGCTTGGATGGGCGGCGCGCGGGGCGACCGCCGCCGTGCTCGGCGTCGCGGCGACGCTCGCCCTGCCGCCGCATCACGCGACGATCCTGCTGCTGCCCGCCTTCGCCGGGCTGGCGCTGCTGGTCGAGACCGCGCGGGACGGCCGCCGCGCCTTCGCCGACGGCTGGATCTTCGGGGCCGCGCATTTCGCCTCGGGGCTCTATTGGATCGGCCATGCGCTGCTGGTCGACGCCGCGCGCTTCGGCTGGATGATCCCCTTCGCGGTCGGCGGTCTGGGCGCCGGGCTCGGCCTGTTCGCCGGGCTCGCCGCGCTGCTCGCCCGCAACCTCGTGGCCCGCGCGCGCATCGCGACGCCGATGGCGCTCGCCGCGTCCTGGTTCACGGCCGAATGGCTGCGCGGCCATGTCCTGACCGGGTTTCCGTGGAACCTCGCCGGCACCGCCTGGGCCGATGTGGCGCCGGTCGCCGGCCTCGCGGCCTTCGTCGGGCTCTATGGCCTCACGCTGCTGACCGTCTTCGCCGCCGCCTGCGCCGCCGACCGCAACGCCATCGCACGCGGCGCGGCGATCGCGCTCTTCGCAGGGCTACAGGCCGCGCACTGGCTGTCGCCGGCGCCGGCCGGCGCGGACCCGACGGCGGGCGACGGGCCGCTGCTGCGGCTCGTGCAGCCGGACATCCCGCAATCGCTCAAATGGGATCCGCGCGAGCGCCAGGCTCATCTGCAGCTCACCGCCGATCTTTCGCTCGCGCCCGGCGCCGAACGCATCGACCACCTGCTCTGGCCGGAGACGGCGACCCTCTTCCCGCTCGCCGCGGAAGCCGCGTTCCGGAACGACCTCGCGCAGCTGGTCCCCCCGCGCGGCTATCTCCTCACCGGCTCGACGCGCATCGAGCGCGCGCCGGCGCTGCGCGCCTGGAACAGCCTTCATGCGCTCGACGCGGCGGGCGAGATCCGCGCGACCTACGACAAGTTCCACCTCGTCCCCTTCGGCGAATACGTGCCGCTGCGCGGGGTGCTGCCGCTCGAGCGCATCGCCGTGGGACCGGTCGATTTCTCGGCCGGGCCGGGGCCGCGCACGATCCGGCTGCCGGGGCTGCCGGCGTTCAGCCCGCTGATCTGCTACGAGAGCATCTTTCCGCTGGCGGCGCGCGACCCGCGCGACCGTCCGGACTGGATCTTGATCGCGACCAACGACGCCTGGTTCGGTACCTCGGCCGGGCCTTACCAGCATTTCGTCGCCGCGCGCTTCCGCGCGATCGAGGAAGGCCTGCCGGTGGTGCGCGTCGCCAATGGCGGCATCTCCGCCGTCATCGACGCCGGCGGCCGGGTCCGCGCGGCGCTCGCGCTCGGCGCGCGCAGCCATCTGGATGCGCGGCTGCCGCCGCCCCTGCCGCCGCCGCCCTATGCGCGGGCCGGAGACGTCCTGCCGGCGGCGCTCGCGCTCGCGCTGCTGCTGCTCGGACGGGTCCGGAGCCTGTTTTCCGCACCCCGGGAATGAGGCGGGGCGGCGCGCGTTGTTGACGCGGCACCCCAGACTTGCCACAAGACCCGCCGCCTCACCGGTCCATTCGGGCCTTTCCGCCGCATTCTTCATGGAGTCCCCCGCCGATGCGTCAGGGCGATTTCGTCTTCACCTCCGAGTCCGTCTCCGAGGGCCATCCCGACAAGGTCTGTGACCGCATTTCCGACGCGGTCGTCGACGCCTTCCTCGGTCTCGATCCCTATGCGCGCGTAGCCTGCGAGACGCTGGTGACGACCAACTACATCTGCATCGCCGGCGAGGTCCGGCTCGATCGCAGGAAATGCGGCGCGCGCGCGCCGATGCTCAAGAGCGGCGAGATCAACACCAAGGTGATCGAGTCGCTGGCACGCAACGCCGTGCGCGACATCGGCTACGAGCAGAAGGGCTTCCATTGGAAGAAGGCGAAGGTGGTCGTGCGTCTGCATGGCCAGTCCGCCGACATCGCCC
>CAYSUY010000283.1:0-3368 GCA_964434345.1 uncultured Acetobacteraceae bacterium | reverse complement strand
GCGCCGGAGGGGCTGGTGGTGAACGCCCGCCATCCCGCGCCGGTCGCGCATCGCATCGCCCCGGGACACCGGCTCGTCAACGTGCTCTTCGGCGCCTTCGCCCAGGCGGTGCCCGAACGCATGCCGGCTGCCTATTATGGATGCAGTTATGTCTGCAGCTTCCAGACGGAGACGGCCGATCAGCGCCGCAACGTCCTGGTCGAGATCGAGATCGGCGGCTGCGGCGCGCTGCCCGACGAGGACGGCGCCAACGCCTTCAGCTTCGGCATGCACAACAACGCGAACATCCCGCTCGAGATGATCGAGGCCGGGATGCCGCTCTCCTTCGCCGGCTACGGGCTGCTGCCCGATTCGGGTGGCGCCGGCGCGCAGCGCGGCGGCCTTGGCCTCTACCGCGCCTGGCGTGTCGACGCGGAGCGCGCGACGCTGACCGCGCAGATGGATCGCTTCCGCTTCCAGCCCTACGGACTCGCCGGCGGCGGTCCCGGCGCGCCGGGACGACTCGCGCTGATCCGGGATGGCGTGCGGACCGAGCTGCATTCCAAGGTCAGCAACCTGTCGCTGCGTCGTGGCGACATCATCCGTCTGGAGACGTCCGGCGGCGGCGGATACGGCGATCCGCGTGCCCGCGACACGGCCGATATCGCGCGCGACGCCGCGCTCGGCTACGTCACCGCGACGCGCTAGAGGCGCGCTCCAGGCCGCGCGCGAATTTTTTCGCGCCGGTCGCGCATAATGCTTGCGCCTCGCCACGATTCCATTATTACGCGGATCGAAGACGCCAATCGCACGTGCCCTAGGCTAGCCCGCGTCGCCAAGACGTAGGGTGGGGTCAAGCAACGACGGAACGCGTCCTGTTCGGTAGAGCCGGTCGAGTGTGGACCGGCGCCTTATGGGAGCTGTCTATGGTTGCTGCACGTCGCAGGGCGACGCATGCCATCCTGTCCCGTCCCGCCCGCCGCTCCGCGGAGGCGCGCGATGTCTGAGCTCGCGACCCGCCACGTCGCCCACACGGGACGGCTGGTGATTCTCGGCTTCGGCTCGATCGGCCAGGGCGTTCTGCCGCTGATCCTGCGCCACATCGACATGCCGCGCGATGCGATCTCCATCGTCACGGCGGAGCCGCGCGGCGCGGAGGTCGCGCGTGCGCTCGGCGTCGCGTTCCGCGAGACGGCCCTGACCCGCGAGAATTACCGCGCGGTGCTGGAGCCGATGCTCGGCGCCGGCGACTTCCTGCTCAACCTGTCGGTCGACGTCTCGTCCGTCGCCCTGATCGCCTTCGCGCAGGAGCGCGGGGCGTTCTATCTCGACACCTGCATCGAGCCCTGGGCCGGCGGCTACACCGATCCGTCGCTGACGCCGTCCCAGCGCTCCAACTACGCGCTGCGCGAGGCGGCACTGGAGCTGGCGCCGCGCTATGCCGGCGGCCCCACCGCCGTGCTCACCCATGGCGCCAATCCTGGCCTCGTCTCGCATTTCGTGAAGGAAGCGCTGCTGACGATCGCGCGCGACACCGGCCACGCCGCCGGCACGCCGCGCGCGCGCGGCGACTGGGCACGTCTGGCGCGCGATCTCGGCGTCAAGGTCGTCCATATCGCCGAGCGCGACACGCAATATGCGACGGTCGCCAAGATGCGCGGCGAGTTCGTCAACACCTGGTCGATCGACGGCTTCGTCGGAGAGGGCTCCCAGCCCGCGGAGCTCGGCTGGGGCACCCATGAGCGGCATTTCCCCGAGGACGGGCGCCGCCACGCATTCGGCTGCGACGCCGCCATCTATCTCATGCGGCCGGGCGCCGGCACGCGCGTGCGGAGCTGGACGCCGCTCGAGGGATCGTTCAACGGCTTCCTCGTGACCCATAACGAGTCGATCTCGATCGCCGACTACTACACGCTGCGCGATGGCGACGCGGTCGCCTACCGGCCGACCGTCCACTATGCCTATCATCCCTGCGACGATGCCGTGCTCAGCCTGCATGAACTCGCGGGCAAGAACTGGACGCTGCAGCCGCGCAAGCGCCTGATGATGGACGAGATCGTCGGCGGCATCGACGAGCTGGGCGTCCTTCTGATGGGCCATGCCAGGGGCGCGTTCTGGTACGGCTCGCGCCTCGGCATCGAGGAGACGCGCCGCATCGCGCCCCACAACAACGCGACCAGCCTCCAGGTCACGGCCGCGGTGCTCGGCGGCATGGTCTGGGCGATCGAGAACCCGCGCGCCGGCATCGTCGAAGCGGACCAGCTCGACCACGCCCGCGTCCTGGACATCGCGCGCCCCTATCTCGGCGAGATGGCCGGCGTATATAGCGACTGGACGCCGCTGGCCGGCCGCGAGTCGCTCTTCCCGGAATCCCTGGATCGCTCCGATCCCTGGCAGTTCAAGAATTTTCGCGTCGTCTGAAGCCCCTGGACAGGAAGGACACCACGCAGACATGACCAAGAAGATCCAGCGCTTCCTCGCAGAGCAGCGTCCCGCGACGCCCTGCCTGGTCGTCGACCTCGACATCGTGGCGGATGCCTACAGGAAGCTGCGCACCGCGGTGCCGTCCGCGGGGATCTACTATGCGATCAAGGCCAATCCGGCGCCGGAGATCCTGAAGCTGCTGGTCCGGCTGGGTTCCAGCTTCGACACGGCGAGCATCAACGAGGTCGACATGGTCCTCGCGGCCGGCGGCTCGGCGGACCGGATCAGCTTCGGCAACACGATCAAGAAGAAGACCGACATCGCCGCGGCCCATGCGCGCGGCGTCAAGCTCTACGCCTTCGACAGCGCCGCCGAACTCGACAAGCTCGCCGAGGCGGCGCCGGGCGCCAGGGTCTTCTGCCGCATCCTGACCTCCGGCGTCGGCGCCGACTGGCCGCTCAGCCGCAAATTCGGCTGCGAGATCGAGATGGCGCGCGACCTCCTGATCGAGGCAGCGTCGCGCGGCGTCGTCCCGCACGGCGTGTCCTTCCATGTCGGCTCGCAGCAGAAAGACCCGCAGGCCTGGGACGACGCGATCGCGCAGGCGGCCTGGATCTTCAAGGAATGCGAGAGCCACGGCGTGAAGCTCTCGATGCTCAACATCGGCGGCGGCTTCCCCGCCCGCTACCGCCGCGACATGCCGGCGATGGCGAGCTACGGCGAGGCGATCCATGACTCGCTGAGCCGTCATTTCGGCAACAGCATCCCCGAGATCATCGTCGAGCCGGGGCGCCAGATGGTCGGCGATTCCGGCATCATCCAGACCGAGGTCGTGCTGATCGCCCGCAAGGGCCGCAACGATCCCCGCCGCTGGGTCTATCTCGACATCGGCAAATTCGGCGGCCTCGCGGAGACGATGGACGAGGCGATCCAGTACCCGATCTCCACGCCCCGCAAGGGCAAGC
>CAYSUY010000282.1:0-3374 GCA_964434345.1 uncultured Acetobacteraceae bacterium | reverse complement strand
GAAGCTCTCGTCGGCGAGGCTGCGGACCGTCGAGGACACGCACTGGTCGGTGAAGATGCCGGCCACGATGACGTTGCGGATGCCCATGTTGGAGAGGATCAACCGCAGATTGGTGCCGGTGAGGGCGCTGTCGGTCGTCTTCGTCACCACGATCTCGTCGCCGCGCGGCGCGAGTTCCGGGACGATCTGGCTGTCCGGTCGATCCTTGGGCATCAGCAGATAGTTGAATCCCGGCTTCTTCTGGCTGAGCGAGCGGTCGCGCCCATCGGTCTTGAGGCAGGCGATGCGCGCGAAGATCGTCTCGACGCCGCGCTCGCGGCAGGCCGCGATCAACCGGGCCGTGTTGGGGATCACCACGTCCCGCATCCGCGCGAGAAACGGCGCCCAGCGGTTCGCTTCGCGCACATCATCCTTCGGCTCGACATAGGTGCTCTGGATGTCGATCACGAGCAGGGCGGTATCCGCGTGCCGCAGGACGATGTCGTCGGGCGGCGGAGCCTCTTCGTAGTAGAAAGAGCGGTAGGCGGTCTTCCAGGCGCTCATGACGCGTCAGCCTCCCGTGCCGCCGACGGTAAGCCGATCGATCAGCAGCGTCGGCTGGCCGACGCCGACCGGGACACCTTGCCCGTCCTTGCCGCAGGTCCCGACGCCTGGATCCAGCGCCGTATCGTCGCCGATCATCTCGACGCGGGTGAGGGCGTCCGGGCCATTGCCGATCAGCATCGCGCCCTTCACCGGCTGGCCGATCCGGCCATCCTCGATCAGATACGCCTCGGAGGCCGAGAAGACGAACTTGCCGGACGTGATGTCGACCTGGCCGCCGCCGAAATTGACCGCATAGAGGCCCCGCTTCACGCGGGCCAGGATCTCTTCGCGGGCATGGGTTCCTGCCATCATCACCGTGTTGGTCATGCGCGGCATCGGATGGTGGGCGAAGCTCTGGCGGCGTCCATTGCCGGTCGGCTCCATGCCCATCAGGCGGGCATTCTGCCGGTCCTGCATGTACCCCGTCAGCCGACCGTCTTCGATCAGGACGGTCCGGCGCGTCGCGGTGCCTTCGTCGTCGATGGTCAACGACCCGCGCCGGTCGGCGATCGTGCCGTCGTCGATGACGGTGACCCCCGGACTGGCGATGCGCTGCCCCATGAGGCCGGCGAAGGCCGACGTCTTCTTGCGGTTGAAATCGCCCTCCAGCCCGTGGCCGATCGCCTCGTGCAGGAGGATGCCCGGCCAGCCCGGCCCGAGCACGACCTGCATCTCGCCGGCCGGCGCCGGGACCGACCGCAGATTGACGAGTGCCTGGCGCAGCGCCTCGTCGACTGCCGCGCGCCAGCCCTCGGGGGAGACGACCCGCGCGAAGGCGAACCGTCCGCCAGTCCCGAAACTCCCGGATTCCTGCCGGTCGCCCTCGCCGACGACCACCGACACGTTGAGCCGGACGAGGGGGCGGATATCGGCGAGGCGCTGGCCGCCGGCGCGCAGGATTTGGACCGCCTGCCATTCGCCGGACAGGCTGGCCATGACCTGCCGCACGCGGGCGTCCTTGGCACGGGCATAGGCGTCGATCTCGGCCAGCAACTTGACCTTGTCCTCGAAGGACATGAGCCCCAGGGGGTTCTCGTCGGTGTAGAGGGTCGGCCCACCGGCTGCAGGCGCCATCGCCACCGAGCCTGAATGCCCTGCCTTGACCGCCTGGACGGTCGCCGCGGCGCGCGTCACTGCCGCGTTCGAGAGGTCGGTCGAATGGGCGTAGCCGACGCTTTCTCCCGCGACGGCGCGTAGACCGAAACCCTGGCTCGTGTCGAAGGCGGCGCTCTTCAGTCGACCGTCATCGAAGGCCAGGGACTCGCTCTGGCGGTATTCGAGGAAGAGTTCGCCGTCGTCGGCGCCGGCGAGCGTGTCGTCGACCTGGCGTCGCAGGGCGGCCAGGTCGAGACCGGCGCGGTTGAAGAACAGCGCGTCGGTCTGGGCGAGGGCGCTCATGGCGGGGATCTCCGGGCGGTTGAGAGGTGGCGATAACTTAGGCGCGCGCGCCGGGAATTGCAGCCCGCTCCGACGGTTCGGGGGCGCCGGGGGCGTCGCGAGGTCGCTTGCGACAATCCGTCGCGCCTTCATCAGGGGGGCATGCGGCGGGCAGACGCGCTTCCGCGATCTAACTGGTGGGTCGTGCCGACGATCGGCCGTTGAGAATCCGATGGGCGCTGGTGTAGCTTCCGGCGCGTTCATCGCAGGAAAGCGGGGAACGGGGGCGTGACGTCGCGCCTGCGTTCCGGCGTTTCGGCACAGAACGGGGCGAGAGGACCGCGCCATCGCGGGCGATCTCTCGTCGCACAGAGAATGACAACACGGACAGAGCCCATGCGTTGGATGTCTCGCGCCGCAGCCTTCGCCCTCATGGCGATCGCCCCTTGCCAAGCCGCCTTCGCCTCCGGGCAGCCGGTCCCTTGGGGCCTCGGGCTCCAGGCGGGTGCGTCACCGATCAAGACCGACATTGCTTGGTTCCATGACGGCCTGCTCCTGCCGGTGATCACGGTCATCACGCTCTTCGTGCTGGCGCTGCTGCTCTATGTGATGTCGCGGTTCAGCGCCGCGCGGAACCCCACCCCCTCGCGGACGGCCCACAATACGACGATCGAGGTTCTGTGGACCGTCGTCCCGATCGTCATCCTGGTCGTGATCGCGATCCCCAGCTTCCGGCTGCTCTACAAGCAGGATCGTGCGGTCAACCCCGACATGACCATCAAGGTCACCGGGCGTCAGTGGTACTGGCAGTATGAATACCCCGACCACGGAACGTTCGTGATCGACAGCCGCATCGTGCGCGACAAGGACGGCAATCCGGCGGGCAACCCGCGTCTCCTCGAGGTCGACAACCGCCTCGTCGTGCCGGTCGGTGCCACGGTCCGGACGCTGGTCGCCGGCGCCGACGTGATGCATTCCTTCTTCGTCCCCTCGCTGGGCGTCCAGATCTACTCGGTTCCCGGCCGTCTCAACGAGACCTGGTTCCAGGTCGAGAAGGAGGGGATCTACTACGGGCAGTGCAACCAGATCTGCGGCACGGATCACGCCTACATGCCGATCGCCATCGAGGCGGTCTCCAAGGCGAAGTTCCAGCAATGGCTCGACGAGGCGAAAAAGAAATTCGCCGCCGACGAACCCGCGCGGCCGGTTCGCGTCGCCGCTGCCGACTGACTTCCGCTTCCCGAATTCCCACGGCAAGGCCCCTGATCGGGCCGGTTGAAGGAAAATCTCGATGGCCAACACCGCTCACGCCCATCACGACCACCATGACGATCATCACGGCCACCATCCGACCGGATGGCGCCGCTGGGCCTACTCGACGAACCACAAGGACATCGGGACGATGTACCTGG
>CAYSUY010000281.1:0-3389 GCA_964434345.1 uncultured Acetobacteraceae bacterium | reverse complement strand
GGCACGCGCTCCTTCGGGAAGGGCTCGGTGCAGACGATCATCCCGATGGGCAACCAGGGTGCGATCCGCCTCACCACGGCGCGCTACTACACGCCCTCGGGCCGCTCGATCCAGGCGCAGGGCATCGATCCGGACATCGTCGTCGAACCGGCGCGGCTGGAAAAACTCGACCAGCCGCGGGCACGACGCGAGGCCGATCTGCGCGGCGCGCTGCGCAACGACCAGCAACAGCCCCAGCAGCAGCAGCAACCGGGCGCCGAGGGCGGTGGCCAGGCGCAGGCGGACGGCGCGGAGGATTACCAGTTGCAGCGTGCCTTCGACCTGCTGCGCGGGCTCGCGCTCTACAACCAGCGCAACGGGAATTGACGGAACTCGCGATGGCGCCGTCGTCGCGCATCGATCCGGCGAGCCTGCCCTACAGACGCGGGGTGGGCATCGCGCTGTTCGACCGCCGCGGCATGGTGTTCGTGGCGACCCGGATAGACACGCCGGGCGACGCTTGGCAGATGCCGCAGGGCGGCATCGACGACGGCGAGACGCCGCGCGCGGCGGCGTTCCGCGAACTCGCCGAGGAGACGGGGATCACGCGCGCGGAGTGGCTCGGCGAAAGCAGCGACTGGATCACCTACGATCTGCCGCGCCATCTCGTCGGCAAGGCATGGCGCGGGCGCTACCGCGGACAACTGCAGAAATGGTTCGCGCTTGCCTTCACCGGCGAGGACCGCGACATCGATCTGCGGGCCTCGCGCCATCCGGAATTCTCGGCGTGGAAATGGGTCGCGCTGGCCGAGACGCCGGGCCTGATCGTGCCGTTCAAGCGCGATCTCTATGCGCGCGTGGTGGCGGAATTCGCGGACTTCGCCGTGCCGCGCTGACGCGGCGCGCCGGTACGACATCGAAGGGGATTGGATCGTGAGCGACGACGATATCGTGACGCGGCTGGGCCGACTCTACACCTCGGCGGTGCACGACGTGCTGCGCGGCCTGGGGCATGAACGCTGCGTACTGCCGCCGCGCATCCGGCCCATCGAGCCGGGCGGCAAGCTGTGCGGCCGCGTCTGGACCGTGAGCGGGCATGTCGACCGCACGAAGAGCGCGGACGACACCCTGCTCGCCTGGACGGGCGTCCTCTCGAAGGCTCCCTCCGGCCATGTCGTCGTCTGCCA
The DNA here is from genome assembly GCA_964434345.1 of uncultured Acetobacteraceae bacterium. Classification (GTDB taxonomy): domain Bacteria; phylum Pseudomonadota; class Alphaproteobacteria; order CACIAM-22H2; family CACIAM-22H2; genus CAIOSQ01. Next base: position 2,223 of record CAYSUY010000281.1, on the reverse strand, counting down.
GCCGCAGAACGACTGGATCGCCCTGATGGGCGAATTGTCCGCGAACGCGCTCAAGCTCAAGGGCGTGCTCGGCTATGTCGTCGATGGCGGCACGCGCGATGTCGATCTGACCCGCGCCATCGGGTTCCCTGTCTATTGCAGCTTCTACACGCCGACGGACATCGTCGCGCGCTGGATGCCGGATCGCTTCGGCGAGCCGATCACCATCGGCGATGTCACGATCGCGACCGGGGATGTCCTGCTCGCCGATACCGACGGGATCGTCGTCATCCCTGCGGCGATGGCCGCGGATGTGGTGGCGAAGACCGAGGCCGTCGCGGTGACCGAGAACAAGGTCCGCGACGCGATCCTCGGCGGCATGGATCCGCAGGAAGCCTATCTCAAGTACCGGAAGTTCTGACCGGGGGCGCTGTGCCGCCCGCGCTGCGGCCGCGCCAGGCGAGTAGGCGGCTTGCCACCGGCCAGAGCAGGGCATGCAACCGGCCATTGGGCGTCAGCCCGACCGCCTTGAGCGCCATCGCCACGCCCCGTTCGACATGGTGCGGCCGGTAGAACGACGCGGCGCGGCGCGCGTAGGCGCGGCTCCAGGGACGCCGCGCATAGACCGCGTCCGCAGGAGCGTTGGCGGCGAAGAAGGCATAGGCGAGTTCGTCGTCCCCCGCCTCGGTCAGGCGCCCCAACCCGATGCGCAGCCTCGCCCATGCGCCGATCCGCTCGCGCTCCAGATAGCGGCGCATCCAATCGTGGAACAGCTTGTAGTGGCGAAACTCGTCGGCGGCGATCCGACGGCAGATCTGGGCGAGGACTGGTTCGTCGGCGGCGTCTGCGAGCGCACTGTAATAGGAACTCGTGCCGGTCTCGACCATGCAGCGGGCGATCAATTCGCCGGTGCGCGAGCCACGGACCGAACCGGCGGGATCGAGCGGAACGCGATAGCCGGCCGTGAACCGCGCGGCGGCGGCGGCGAAATCCCAGGACGGGTCGGCGCGCATGGCCCAGCGTGCGAGCGCGGCACCGTGCTGCACCTCCTCGTCGGCCCATAGATCGGCGGCTTTGCGGAACTCCGGATCGTCGGAGAACACGGCGCCGAGATAGGTCGCGTAGTCGCGGCCGTTGTTCTCGACCAGCGCGGCCGCCTTGACGATCGCCAGCAGATCCGGCGTCACGCGCGCCGCATCGAAACGCTCCCAATCGATGCTGTCGATCGTCCAATGCGCCATGGCTCGCAGCCTCCGGCCAGGCGATATAGGCAACGATTCAGCGTCTCGAAAGCGCTGACCGAACGGGAAAACGCCGCAGCCCCACGCCCGCGCGGGCAGGCAGCCGGATATCAGACGTAGGCGAGCTTGGCCTCTTCGACCGCGATGCGCGCGGCGAGCGAGCCGCGTTCGCCGTCGCTATCGGCCACCGCGAGTCGGTCGCGGAGCCCCTTGATCTCACCCTCGATCGCACCGCGGCTCAGATCGGCCACGCGGATGGCCTGCTCGGCCAGCACAGTGCAACGCTCGGCCGTTACCTCGGCAAATCCGCCGGCGACGAAGATGCGGTCAGCGACCGATCCGGCGTCATGGATGTCGATCACACCGAGGCGCAACGTGGAGATCAGTGGTGCGTGCCCACGCAGGACACCGAAATCGCCCTCGGCACCGGGAACGACCACCATGTCGACCGGCTTCGAGACGAGCAGGCGCTCGGGGCTGACGAGTTCAAACTCGACTTTCTCGGCCATGGGCCTCGGTCCTCGTCTGATGCTGAGCTGCGCGGGGGGCGAAAGGCGGCGATCAGGCCGCCTCTGCCGCCATCTTGCGCGCCTTTTCCATGGCTTCCTCGATCGTGCCGACCATGTAGAAGGCGGCTTCCGGCATGTCGTCGCATTCGCCGGCAACGATCTTCTTGAAGCCCTTGATCGAGTCCTCGAGTTTCACCAGCACGCCCGGCGTGCCCGTGAAGACCTCGGCGACATGGAAGGGCTGCGACAGGAAGCGCTGGATCTTGCGCGCGCGCGCCACGACCAGCTTGTCCTCTTCCGACAGTTCATCCATGCCCAGAATGGCGATGATGTCCTTCAGCGCCTTGTACTGCTGCAGCACTTCCTGCACGCGGCGGGCGACGGTGTAGTGCTCCTCGCCGATCACCTGCGGATCGAGCATGCGCGAGGTCGAGTCGAGCGGATCGACCGCCGGGAAGATGCCCAGCGAGGCGATGTCGCGCGACAGCACGGTG
>CAYSUY010000280.1:666-3393 GCA_964434345.1 uncultured Acetobacteraceae bacterium | reverse complement strand
CGTAGACCTTGCCGTGCTTCACGAAGGGGCCGTAGCGCCCGGTGCCGGCCTCGACCGGCTTGCCGTCGGGATGCGTGCCGACGACGCGCAGCGGCGTGGCCGGCGCACCGCCGCGGCGCGCACCCTTGGGCTGCGCCAGGATGTCGATGGCGCGGTTTAGGCCGACGGTCAGCAGATCCTCGGTGTTGGCGAGCGAGCGGAACTCGCTGCCATGCTTGAGATAGGGCCCGAACCGGCCCAGCCCGGCCTGGACGGGCTTGCCGTCCGCCGGGTGCACCCCGACCTCGCGCGGCAGCGCCAGAAGGCGCAGCGCGAGATCCAGCGTCACGCTGTCCGGCGGCACGTCGCGCGGCAGCGACACGCGCTTGGGTTTCGCGCCGTCCGCGCCCTCGCCGCGCTGGAGATAGAGGCCATAGGGACCCTTGCGCAGCACGATCTGCTCGCCCGTGCCGGGATCGGCCCCGACCTCGCGGGTCGCATCGGCGCCGTCACCGCCGGCGCCCTCGCCGCCATCGACCGCGAGCGGCCGTGTGAAGCGGCAATCGGGGTAGCGCGAGCAACCGACGAAGGCTCCGAACTTGCCGAGCTTGATCGACAGCCGCCCCTCGCTGCAGGTCGGGCAGCCGCGGGGATCGCCGCCATCGCCGCGCGGCGGGAAGAAATGCGGGCCGAGTTCGGCGTCGAGCGCGTCGATCACGTCGCCGATCTTGAGGTCCTTGGTCTCGCCGATCGCCGCCGAGAAGGCGGTCCAGAACTCCCGCAGCACGTCCTTCCAGTTGGCGCGCCCGCCGGAGATGTCGTCGAGATCCTCCTCCACCTTGGCGGTGAAGTCGTAGCGGACATAGCGCGGGAAATACCGCTCCAGGAACGCCGTCACCAGCCGGCCGCGATCCTCGGGAACGAAGCGGCGCTTCTCCAGCTTCACGTAGCCGCGATTCTGCAGCACCTCGATGATCGAGGCATAGGTCGAGGGCCGCCCGATGCCGAGCTCCTCGAGCTTCTTGACGAGGCTGGCCTCGGAATAGCGCGGCGGCGGCTGCGTGAAATGCTGCTCGCTGTCGACCGCGCCGCGCTTCGGCGCGTCGCCTTCCGCGAGGGCGGGCAGCAGCCGGCTCTCATCGTCCTCGCCGTCGGCGGGATCGTCGCGGTCCTCGCGATAGACCGCAAGGAAGCCGTCGAACACGATCACCGAGCCGGTGGCGCGCAGCGTCGCGCGGCCATGCGCGGCGACGATGTCCACGGCGGTCTGGTCGAGCGCCGCGGATTCCATCTCGCTCGCCACCGTCCGCCGCCAGATCAGTTCGTAGAGGCGGCGCTGGTCGGCATCGAGATGCGCGGCCATCTGCTCCGGGCGGCGGAACAGGTCGGTCGGGCGGATCGCCTCGTGCGCTTCCTGGGCGTTCTTCGCCTTGGTCTTCCAGGCGCGCGGCTGCTCGGGCACGAAGGCCTTGCCGAACTGCGCCGCGATCAGGCTGCGCGTCGCGTCCACCGCCTCCTTGGAGAGCGAGACGCTGTCGGTGCGCATGTAGGTGATGAGGCCGACGGTCTCGCCACCCAGGTCGACGCCCTCGTAGAGCTGCTGGGCGAGGCGCATCGTGCGTGACGCGCCGAAGCCGAGCTTGCGCGAGGCTTCCTGCTGCAGCGTCGAGGTCGTGAAGGGCGGCAGGGGATTGCGCCGGACGCGTTTCTTCTCGACCCGCGCGACGCGGTACGGATCGCCGCTTTCCACCGCCGCGACCGCGCGCCGCGCATCCGCATCCGTGCCGAGGTCGAATTTCTCCAGCTTGCGGCCGTCGAGTTCCGTAAGTCGCGCCGTGAAGCCGGCACCGGATGGCGCGACGAAGGCCGCGTCGACGGTCCAGTATTCCTGCGGCTTGAAGCGCTCGATCTCGGTCTCGCGCTCGCAGATCAGGCGCAGCGCCACAGACTGCACGCGACCGGCCGACTTGCTGCCGGGAAGTTTGCGCCACAGCACCGGCGACAGGGTGAACCCGACGAGGTAGTCGAGCGCCCGGCGCGCCATGTAGGCGTCGACCAGATCGGCGTCGATGTCGCGGGGATTGCGCATCGCGTCGAGCACGGCCGAGCGGGTGATCTCGTTGAACACCACGCGCTTGACCGGCATCGACTTGAGCTTGCGCTGTTCGGTCAGGACCTCGCGCAGATGCCAGGAGATCGCCTCGCCCTCGCGGTCGGGGTCGGTGGCGAGGAACAGGGCGGAGGCGTCGCGCAGGGCCTGGCCGATCTCGCCGAGCGGGCGGCGGGCGCGGTCGCCGACCTCCCAGTGCATCGCGAAATCGTCCTCGGGCACGACGGCCCCGTCCTTCTCCTTCAGGTCGCGGACATGGCCGTAGCTCGCCAGCACCTTGTAGTCGGCGCCGAGATACTTGTTGATGGTCTTGGCCTTTGCGGGCGACTCGACGATGACGAGCTTCATTGCGCCTTCGGCGGATACGGGTGACGGGACGGGTGGGAACGCGGCGTTTCAGGAGCCTGTCCCATCCTGGGCGACCAGGCTGACCTGATTTCCGGGATGGCGTTGAAGGCGGCCCGCCAGCTCGAGCTCGAGCAGGGCCAGCTGGGCCGAAGGGGCGGACAAATGGCACCGCCGGAGGACTTCGTCAACCGGCGCCGGCGCCGTGCCGAGCGCCGCGACGATCCGCAGCCGCGTGTCATCCATCTGATCGAGATCGGTTTTTTCGTCCGATGCCGGTGTCTGAGCCGGGG
>CAYSUY010000280.1:0-656 GCA_964434345.1 uncultured Acetobacteraceae bacterium | reverse complement strand
GGACCGCCAGGATGTCGGCCGCGCAGGTCGCCGGCGCGGCTCCGTCGCGCAGCAGCGCGTTCGGTCCCGCCGCCCGCGGATCGAGCGGGAATCCCGGCACCGCCAGCACCTCGCGCCCCTGGTCGAGGGCGAGCCGCGCGGTGATCAGCGAGCCCGAGCGCAGCGTCGCCTCGACCACGACCGTGGCGTCGCAGAGCCCGGCGACGATGCGGTTCCGGCGCGGGAAGAGATGCGCCTGCGGCGGCGTGCCGAAGGGCATCTCGGCGAAGACGGCGCCGCCGGCGCGGCCGATCGCCTCCTGCAGCGCGGCGTTCTCCGGCGGATAGGCGATGTCGGCGCCGCCGGCGACGACCGCGATGGTCGCGCCCGGGCCGGCGCCGTCATGCGCCGCCGTGTCGATGCCGCGGGCGAGGCCGGAGACCACCACCACGCCCGTCGCGGCCAGCTCGCCCGCCAGGAGCCGCGCGAAGCGCTGACCGTTGGCCGAGGCGTTGCGCGCCCCGACGATGGCGACGCACGGCGCCGCCGCGCGGCCGGGATCGCCGATGCAGGTGAGGACCCCCGGCGCGTCGGGAATGCGCGCGAGCAGACGCGGATAGGCGGCGTCGCCCCAGACGACGAGGCTGGCGCCGCGCCGCTGCGCCTCGGCGCAGGCA
>CAYSUY010000279.1:0-3400 GCA_964434345.1 uncultured Acetobacteraceae bacterium | reverse complement strand
CCCGACAGGGTGAACACATGCTCGACGCCCTTCTCGTGGAGCGCCCGGGCGAGCAAGGCTCCGCCTCTTATCCGTCGCTTGCCTTCCATCAAGCCGCCCCTTTCAGCATCGCGTGTCGTTTCGGACAGAAGGGTGATCAGTGGCGGGCGGATCGACAAACGACAAAACTCTGTCCTATGGATGCTCGCTGAATTATCCATTCCCTCGGAGGCGGTGATGAAGATCCGCGTGAGGCGACTGCCCCTGACCGCGCTGCGCACCTTCGAGGCTGCCGCGCGTCTCGGCCGGTTCAAGGACGCGGCCGTCGAACTTGGCGTGAGCCCGACCACCGTCAGCAACCAGATACGCCGGCTCGAGCGCGACTGGTCCTGCCGCCTCTTCGTCAGGCGCCCGCGCGAGGTCCTGCTGACGGATACGGGGCGATCCCTCGGCAACGTCGTGAGGCAGGCCTTCGCCTCCATAGCTCGCGAACTGGAGAACCACGCGGCCGCTTCGCCGAAGCGGGTCGATCTCGCCGTCGGTCCCATCTTCGCGGCGCGCTGGCTCACCCCCAGGCTGGAGAGCTTCAGGCAGTCGCTTCCGTCGGTCGAGCTCAACGTCATCGGGCGGCCGCGCATCACCGGACCGGCGACCATGCCAGCCCCGATCGCGGTCGATTGGGGCGACGGCGATTGGCCTGGTTTGGAGAGCGCGTATCTTTTCTCGATCCGCTACGCGCCCGTGGTCAGTCCGCGTCTTGCGCGGACACTGGGCGGCCTGTCGTCGCCCGACGACCTTGTCCGGTTCCCTGTCCTGCACCAGCACGACCGGGCCGAGTGGAGTTCATGGCTCGAACTCGTCGGACGGCCGGGGCTGGAGTTCGGGTCGTCCACGATCATCTCCGACGCCAATGTCGTCCTGCAGGCCGCGATCGAGGGGCAGGGCGTCGCCCTTGCGCCCTTCCCGTTCGCGCAGGAGGAACTGCGCGCGGGCAGGCTGTTGAAGCCGTTCGCGATCGAACTCCAGCCCAGTCGCTCCTATTACCTCCTCACGCGCCCAGGCGCGCGCAATCGGCCCGAGGTCGCGCGGGTCGCCGACTGGCTGCTCGCCCAGACCGAACAAGAGCGCCATTCGAGAGGCGGATCGCCGCATCGCAATCCCGGAGAGGAACAACCGACATGCCTGTCTTCGCGTTCGAGCGGTTCATCCCTGTCCTCCCGCCCGAGGGGCGGTTCTGGATCGCGCCGGACGCCCATGTGATCGGTCAGGTCGAACTCGGCGAGGATGTCGGGATCTGGTTCGGCGCCGTGCTGCGCGGCGACAACGAGCCGATCGTGATCGGGCCGCGCACCAACATCCAGGAAGGTGCGATGCTGCACACCGATCCCGGGCTCACGCTGTCGGTCGGCGCCGACTGCACCATCGGCCATCACGCGATCATCCATGGCGCCACCATCGGCGACGGCACGTTGATCGGCATGGGCGCGACGATCCTCAACGGGGCACGGATCGGCGCCAATTGCCTGGTCGGCGCGGGCGCCCTCGTCACCGAGCGCAAGGAATTCCCGGACCGGTCGCTGATCGTGGGCGCGCCCGCCAAGGCGGTGCGCCAGCTCGACGACGACGCCATCGCCGGCATCGCGCGCAGCGCGGCCAGCTATGTCGAGCGCTGGCGGAGATTCGCCGCCGGCCTCCGCCGCATCGACTGAGCGCCGCATCGGCCGGACGCCGCATCGGCCGAACGGGGCGAAAAAAGGGGCGGGGTGGGCCCGGCAGGACTCGAACCTGCAACCACACCGTTATGAGCGGCGAGCTCTGACCATTGAGCTACAGGCCCGACCCCGTCAGGCCGCGTGCGCGGCCGTCGCTCAGGTATCCAGGAAGCTGCGCAGCTTGCGCGAGCGGCTTGGATGCTTGAGCTTTCGCAGCGCCTTCGCCTCGATCTGGCGGATGCGCTCGCGTGTCACGTTGAACTGCTGGCCGACCTCCTCCAGCGTGTGGTCGGTGTTCATGCCGATGCCGAAGCGCATGCGAAGGACGCGTTCCTCGCGCGGCGTGAGCGTCGCCAGGACGCGCGTCGTCGTCTCGCGCAGATTGGCCTGGATCGCGGCGTCGACCGGCAACACGGCGTTCTTGTCCTCGATGAAGTCGCCGAGATGCGAATCTTCCTCGTCGCCGATCGGCGTCTCGAGCGAGATCGGCTCCTTGGCGATCTTGAGGACCTTGCGCACCTTTTCGAGCGGCATGCCGAGCTTCTCGGCGAGCTCCTCGGGCATGGGCTCGCGGCCGATCTCGTGCAGGATCTGGCGCGAGGTCCGGACCAGCTTGTTGATCGTCTCGATCATGTGGACCGGGATGCGGATCGTGCGCGCCTGATCGGCAATCGAACGGGTAATGGCCTGACGAATCCACCAAGTGGCGTAAGTGGAGAACTTGTAACCACGACGGTATTCGAATTTGTCCACGGCCTTCATCAGGCCGATATTGCCTTCCTGGATCAGGTCGAGAAACTGCAAGCCCCGGTTGGTGTATTTCTTGGCAATCGAAATGACCAGTCGCAGGTTGGCCTCGGTCATCTCTCGCTTGGCCTTGCGAGCGAGGGTCTCGCCGTCGATCATTCGGCGATTGATCGCCTTGAGATCGGCAAGCGGCAGCACCACCCGGGCCTGCAGGTCGACGAGTTTTTGCTGCAGGTCCTGAATGGCCGGGACATTACGCGCCAAAATCGCTCGCCAGGGCTTGTCGAGTGCCAGCTCACGCTCGACCCACCCGAGATCGGTCTCGTGCCCAGGGAAAGAGGCGATGTAATACTCGCGGGGGATGCCCACTCGCCGCAGACAAACGTCGGCGATGGCGAACTCGAGCCGACGAACTTGGTCGACCTGATCACGCAAAGTGTCGCAGAGTTTTTCGACGATCTTGGCCGTGAAGCGGATGGTCATCAGCTCGTTGCTGATCTCCTCCTGCGCCCGCAGATAAGGCTTGCTCTGGTAGCCATTGGTCTCAAAGGCCACCCGCATGCGCTCGAAGCCACTCGCGATGCTGTCGAACTTGGCCAAGGCGTCGCGTTTGAGCTCCTCAAGCCGGGCAGTACTCGCGCCGCTGCCATCGCCGCCCTCTTCGTCATCGAAATCGGCTTCATCGGGCGAGACCGCAGCGGCGGCCGCCGCTGCGGCGGGGAAGGCATCGCTCTCGGCCGCGTTGGGGTCGATCAGCCCGTCGACCACCTCGTCAATGCGCAAGGCCCCCGTACGGATGCGCTCGGCATGGTCGAGCACTTCCTTGATCGTGGTGGGGCAGGCTGAAATCGCCTGGATCATGCGCTTGAGGCCATCCTCGATGCGCTTGGCGATCTCGATCTCGCCCTCGCGCGTGAGCAGTTCGACCGAGCCCATCTCGCGCATGTACATGCGAACGGGAT
>CAYSUY010000278.1:0-3527 GCA_964434345.1 uncultured Acetobacteraceae bacterium | reverse complement strand
ATCGACCGGGAGTTCGGCCGGATCGACTTTCTCGGGAACGTCGCGGGCGGGGCGAAGACCGGCCAGGCGGTCGACATGACGCTCGAGGACATTCGCTACAGCTTCCATAATCTCGTGATCAGTCGCTACTACGCCTGCCAGCAGGCAGGACGGCGCATGCTGGCCCAGGGACGCGGATCGATCGTCAGCATCGGCTCGATCGCCGGCGACCGGTCGTTGTGGCGCAACCAGTCGGTCTACGGGATGTGCATGGCGGCGGTCATGCACATGACAAGGGAACTCAGCACCGAATGGAGCGGGCGGGGCGTCCGCGTGAACTGCATCGTTCCGGCGCAGGTCCTGGGCGACAATGGCCTCAATGCGCGCATGGACGCCGACCCCTATCTGCGCGAGACGTTCCTCTACGGCATCCCGCGCGGCCGCTTCGGGCGGCCCGACGACATCAAGGGCCTTGCCGTCTTCCTTGCCTCCGACGCCGCCGACTGGATCACTGGAGCCTGCATCCCGATGGATGGCGGCAACATGGCCAAAAATGGCGGCGGCGGCCTGCTGGCGCCGGTCATCGGCAAATACGTGCGCTGAACCGGCGATCAGGGCCGAGCCCATCGCGACGATCCTCGACCCGGACGCCGTCGCCCGAATCGTCGCCGCCACGGACTTAGTGCGCCCCGCGCCCAACTCCTACACCACGTGCCGGGACACGACCGGCACGCGAGTTCGTGGTCTGCCGGTCGTTCGAATTGCCCCCCGCTCAACGATACACAGTTGCGCGTGGGAGTGTCGGCCAGCGACCGGGCGCTAGCCGCGATGAACGAGCGCCCGCCGTCCTGCTCGCCGGTTCTCCGCGCCTCGTCCCGCGACGCGATCAACGGCCAGCGTTTGCTGCTGATCGGCCCGAAGTGTGGGACAGATTGAGGGGCCGAAGAAACGATCGGCTCCAAATTTCGTTCTAAATCAGAGCAGTAGTTCAAAGAACTGGCGGATGGGGCGGGATTCGAACCCGCGATACGGTTTCCCGTATACACGCTTTCCAAGCGTGCGCCTTAAGCCACTCGGCCACCCATCCGCGCGCTGAGGGCGGGGAACATACTCAGCGGCGCTGCTCCTGCCAACAAGAAGGGACATGCCGCGCGCCAGAGGCTACACTGATCTCCTCTCGCAGGGAGAGACGATCGGAATGCATTCGGGACGCCGGCGCCCCGCACTCATGATTTTCGTTCTGGCGATCGCCGCCTGGACGGGGCTTGCCGGCGCGCGCGCCGAGACCGTCGATCTTCGCCTCGTCCTCGCGGCGGATGTCTCGCGCAGTGTCGATTCCGAGGAATTCGCGCTTCAGCGCGAGGGCTACGCGGCCGCCTTCTCCGATCCGCGCGTTCTGCGGGCGATCAAGGGCGGGCAACTCGGACGGATCGCCGTCTGCTTCGTCGAATGGTCGGGCGAGTGGGCGCAGCAGATCACCGTCGACTGGACCGTCATCCATGACCAGGGCAGCGCCGAGCGTTTCGCTGCCGCCCTCCTCGCCCGCCCCCGGCCCTTCGCGGACAGGACCGCGATCGGGGTCGCCATCGATTTCGCCGTCGCGCAATTCGCGCGCAGCCCACATCAGAGTGCACGGCGCACGATCGACATCTCTGGGGACGGGACCAACACCAACGGCAAGCCCCCCGCCATCGCGCGCGATCAGGCGGTCGCGCAGGGGATCGTCATCAACGCCCTGGCGATTCTCTCCCCCGAACCGATGCCCTGGAATCCGTTCCACACCCACCCACCGGGCGGTCTCGCCGCTTATTTCCGCGAGCACGTGGCCGGGGGACCCGGCTCCTTCGTCATGGTGGTCGAGGACTTCCAGTCCTTCGCCTACGCGCTCGCCAACAAGCTGATCAAGGAGATCGCGGAGGCCCCGCCGCCGTGACCGCCGTCCGACGCTGAGGGCGACGGCGATGGCTACGGTTGACACCGCGCGGTCGGAACGCATATCGAGACGCAAAACAACCCCAGGGATTCAGAAAGGCTTCGCTCCATGCGCGCATTCCTCGCCTCCGTCGTCGTCTCCGTCGTCCTCGCGGGCGGTGCGGCGTATTACCTCAACGCGGTGATGACCAACGCCACCGTCTACGAGAGCTTCGCCACCACCGGCGCGCGGGTCGGCGATCCGGGCAAGAACCTCGTTGGCGCCGACTGGTCGGGCAGCTGACGCACGCATCGGACGCGCGCGCCCTTAGGGACGCGCAGCGCGCACAAAAGCGAAGGGCGGCGGATCCGCGAGGATCCGCCGCCCTTTTTCATGACCGATGCGCGTGCTTGGCACGCGCCGGGATCACTCCGCCGGCTGCGCGCTCCGGCCACCCTTGGCGCCCTGCTCGGCGACCCAGAGCGAGTGATGCTCCTTCGCCCAGTTCAGATCGACCTGACCGGAGCCCATCGCATCGAACGCGCCCTCCATGCCGACCGACCCGATGTAGATGTGGGCGATCATGATGCCGACCAGGACCAGCGACACGGCAGCATGCACCATCTGCGCCAGCTGCATGTCCGCGATCGTCGTCCCCGTGAAGGGGAAGAGCAGGAGCACGCCGCTGACAGACAGCGCCGCGCCACCCAGGATCACCGACCAGAAGATCAGCTTCTGACCGCCGTTGAACTTCTTCGCCGGCGGATGCGCCGATCCGATCAGGCCGCCACCCGCCTTGAACCAGGCGACGTCGATCGCATTGGGCACGTTGTCCTTCACCCACACGAGGAACATGAACACCAGTCCGAGCATGAAGGGGAAGGCCAGGAAGTTGTGCGCGAACTTGCCCATCTGCGAGATGAACGCAAAAGCCTCGGCTCCGAGCAGCGGCATCACCAACGTCTTGCCGAACGAGATGTTCAGCCCCGTGAGGGCGAGCACGATGAAGCAGCCGGCTGTGAGCCAGTGCACGAAGCGCTCGAAACCGTTGAAGCGCAGGATGAACTTGCCCGACGGGCCAGCCCCGATCGGAATGCGCCCGCGCACGAAGTAGAAGGCGAGGATCACGCCACCCATGCCGAGGATCGTGATAGCGCCGATCCAGGCCTGGGTGGTCTGATGGAAGCTGCGCCAATCCTGGCCTGCGGGCTGGATGAGCACGGCTGCCTTGCCGTCCGGGATGGTGATACGGCCCGCGACGGTGGGATTGAGCTGGCGGAGGAGTTGCTCCTCCTTGACCGAACTCGCCGTCGGATTGACGGAGCTGGGCTGCTGCGCGCCGACCGGAGGCATGGCGACGCAGAGCAGAGAGACGCAAAGCACGACCGCCGAAGCGAGGCGCGCGACGATCTGGGACAGAGGACGCATGGACGTGGCCTTTCTTGTTTCTGCGGCACCGGCCGGGGGCGGTGTTGCCGCGACGTTTCGGCAAGCGCCGGCGCCCCGATAGGCGCCGGCGCGATGCCGCGTCAGGTCTTCACCGTCTCCTTGTAGGCGGTGCTCCAGCCCCATGCGCCAGAGCCGTAGCCACGCTTCAGGACGCGCTCGCGGTAGATCGAGGCGATGATCTCGCCGT
>CAYSUY010000277.1:0-3538 GCA_964434345.1 uncultured Acetobacteraceae bacterium | reverse complement strand
AGATCGGGAAGTTCTCGATCGCCCGCTGCGTCTGCGCCCGCCAGAGCGCCGCGCTCGCGGGATCCTCGGCGCCGCCGGCCTGACGGTCGGCGAGGGCGGCGAGCGGCCGGTGGCGCAATCCGCTCTCGGTCTCCAGCCGGCGTCCGGCGCGCGCGGCGTCGGGCCAGCGCAGGCGGCGCATGGCCAGCACGCCGACAAGGACGGCAGCGGCCGCGAAGCCGGCGAGGAGAAGCGCGTGCAGCCACGCGTCGAGCCGCGGCAGCGCGTCGAGCAGGGCAATGACGAGAAACAGGCCGCCGAGCGCGATCACCGGCCAGACGGCACGCCAGAACTCTTCCCAGGCGATCGCGGCGCGTGCCTGGAACAGGCGGCGATCGAGGCGTCGGACGGCGTCCGTGTGATGGGCGGTGGCGTGCGGGCGCGACGTCGGCTCGTCCATGAGGCGTCCTTCCTGCGTGCCATGGCTCCAGCGAACCACGGCGCGTCGGGAGGTAGTCTGCCCGAGCGATGCGACCAGGGTCCAGCGCCGCGACGCCGCCCCCGGGTCAGTGCTTCAGCCAGGGCGCCAGGCTCTCGCCGGCGATCAGCGCGTCGATGTCCTGGCGCGGCCGGATCACCGCGATGTCCCGGCCATTGACCATGATCTCGGCGGCGAGCGGGCGGGTGTTGTAGGTCGAGCTCATCGCCGCGCCATAGGCGCCGGCCGCACCGACGACGATCAGGTCGCCGGCATCGAGCGGCGGCAGCGACCGGTCCTTCGCGAGATAGTCGCCGGTCTCGCAGATCGGGCCGACGACGTCCATGACCGCCTCGTTCGCGCCGGCCCGCGGCTCCGCGACCGGACGGATCGGCATCCAGGCCTCGTAGAGCGTCGGACGGATGAGGTCGTTCATCGCCGCATCGATGATGGCAAAGCGCTTGGCCGTGCCGTCCTTGACGCGGATCACGCGGGCCAGCAGCACGCCGGCCTCGGCGACGAGGTTGCGTCCGGGTTCGAGGACGATCCCGACATCCAGGCCCGCGACGGCGTCGCGGATCGCCGCGGCGTAGCCGGCGAGGTCGGGCGGGGTCTCGTCGCGATAGACGACGCCGACACCGCCGCCGAAATCCAGGCGCGTGAGCCTGGGGCCGGTCGCGTTCAGCGCGCGGGCCAGCGCGCCAAGCCGCGCGAAGGCCTCGCGGAACGGCTCGATCGCGGTGAGCTGCGAGCCGATATGCACGCTGAGCGCCTCGAGCGCGATGCCCGGCAGGCCGCGCGCCAGGGCCGCGACGGCGGGCGCGTGGTCCATGTCGATCCCGAACTTGTTCTCCGCCTTGCCGGTGGTGATCTTGGCGTGGGTCTTCGCGTCGACGTCCGGATTGACGCGCAGCGCGACCGGCGCCACGCGGCCCATCGCGACCGCGACCTCGGAGAGCATCCGCAGCTCCGGCTCCGACTCGACGTTGAACTGGAGGATCCCGGCGGCGAGCGCGGCGCGCATCTCCTCGGCCGTCTTGCCGACGCCGGCGAAGACGATCTTGCCCGCGGGCACGCCGGCCGCCAGGGCGCGCTTGAGCTCGCCGAGCGACACGATGTCGGCCCCCGCGCCCTCGCGCGCGAAGGTGGCGATCACCGCCTGGTTCGAGTTCGCCTTGAGCGCGTAGCAGATCGTGGGATCGAGCCCGGCAAAGGCCTCGACATAGGCACGGAAGCGCTGGCGCAGCACTGCGGTCGAATAGACGTAGGTCGGCGTGCCGAAGCGCGCGGCGATCTCGCTCAGCGGAACGTCCTCGGCGTGCAGGATTCCGTCGCGGTAGGCGAAGCTCATGGCGGGCTCACTTGGTTGGATAGGCGCGCGGATAGGCTGGGTCGGCAGCCGGCGGCGGCTCCGGACGTCCGCGCCGGCCGCATGCGGCGAGCAGCAGCAGCGTCAGCGCGGCGACCAGACCGCGCCGGGCACAGGCAATTCCGGTCGGCGTTTCGCTCACAGCCAGCGCTTGCGCGCGGCCTTGGCGGCGCGGGCCACGTTGTCGGGGGCGGTGCCGCCATGGCTGCGCCGCGAGCGCACCGAATTGTCGATGCCGAGCACGTCGAACACGCCCTTGGCGAGACGCTTGTCGACCGCGCGCATCTCGGCGAGCGAGAGGTCGGGCAGGTCGCAGCCCTTTTCCTCCGCCAGCCGCACCAGACGGCCGGTGACGTGGTGCGCTTCGCGGAAGGGCAGGCCCGCCTCGCGCACCAGCCAGTCGGCGAGGTCGGTCGCGGTCGAGAAGCCGCCGCCCGCGGCGGCGCGCATGCGCTCGGGATTCGCCGTCATGTCGGCGATCATGCCGGTCATCGCGGCCAGGCTGAGCGCGAGCGCGTCGGCGGCCTCGAACAGCGCCGGCTTGTCGTCCTGCATGTCCTTGCCGTAGGTCAGCGGCAGCCCCTTGAGGATCGTGGACAGGCGCACGAAGGCGCCGAGCGCCGCGCCGGCCTTGCCCCGGATCAGCTCGGCAGCATCGGGATTGCGCTTCTGCGGCATGATCGAACTGCCGGTCGTGAAGGCGTCCGACAGCGTCACGAAGCCGAAGAGGGGATTGGTCCAGATGACCAGTTCCTCGGCCAGCCGCGACAGATGCGTCGAGGTGATCGCGCAGGCGGAAAGGAATTCGAGACCGAAATCGCGGCTGGCGACGGAGTCGAGCGAATTGTCGGTCGGTCCGTCGAAGCCCATGGCCTTCGCCGTGGCATGGCGGTCGATCGGGAAGGAGGTGCCGGCAAGCGCGGCGGCGCCCAGTGGCGAGCGGTTGCCGCGCTTCGCCGCGTCGGCGAAGCGGCCGCGGTCACGGCCGAGCATCTCGACATAGGCGAGCATGTGATGGCCGAAGGTCACGGGCTGTGCGGGCTGCAGGTGGGTGTAGCCCGGCATGATGGTCGCCGCGTGGCGCTCCGCCTGGTCGATGAGCGCACCCTGCAGCGCGGCGATCGCGGCCTCGGCCTCGCCGCAGGCCCGGCGCAGCCAGAGCGCGATGTCGGTCGCGACCTGGTCGTTGCGCGAGCGCGCCGTATGGAGCCGTCCGGCGGGTTTGCCGATCAGCTCGGCCAGCCGCGCCTCGACGTTCATGTGGATGTCCTCGAGCTCCGTCTTGAAGACGAAGCGGCCGGACTCGATCTCCTTGGCGACGCGCCCGAGGCCGCGCGTGATCTTCTTCGCGTCGGCGGCCGAGACGATGCCCTGCGCGGCGAGCATCGCGACATGGGCGAGCCCTGGATGTCCTCACGCCAGAGCCGCTTGTCGACGTCGATCGACGCGTTGATCGCGGTCATGACGGCCGCGGGACCGGCGGCGTAGCGCCCGCCCCAGAGCTGGTTCGCGGACGCGCTGGCGCGGGTCGTGCGGGTCTTCCTGGTCGTCATGGGCGCGATCCGTTGAAGCAGGGGATGAAAGCGTCGACGAGGGCTGTTATAGGCCAGCCGACGCGGAGCCCGCACGCATGAATGTGAAATTCGCCGCACTCCTTCTCGCCGCCGCCGGGCTCGCGCTCGGCGCGACGCTGGGCCTGCGCGCCGTGCTCG
>CAYSUY010000276.1:0-3616 GCA_964434345.1 uncultured Acetobacteraceae bacterium | reverse complement strand
GTGACCGATCCCGATGCCGGCGACTCGCATGTCTTCTTGGTTCCGAACGCATCGCCCTTCGAGGTCTCCGGCACGACGCTGCGACTGAAGGCGGGGCAATCGGTCGATTTCGAGACCACGCCCTCGCTCACCGTCGACGTGACCGTGACCGATCAGAGTGGATTGACCCGCACCGAAGCCTTCACGATCGCCGTCACGAACGTGAACGAGACACCGTCCGATATCGCGCTGTCCGGCGGTTCCGTTGCCGAAAACGTCGCGGGCGCAGCCGTCGGCACTCTCTCTGTCACGGATCCCGACGCCGGCGGCTCGCATGTCTTCTCGGTCCCGAACGCGTCGCCCTTCGAGGTGTCGGGAACGACGCTGAAGCTGAAGGCCGGTCAGTCCCTGGACTTCGAGAGCGCGTCTTCGGTCACCGTCGACGTGACGGTAACGGACCAGGGCGATCTGACACGCACCGAAGCCTTCACGGTGACGGTGACCAACGCGAACGACCCGCCGAGCGACATCGCGCTGTCGAACACGACCATCTCGGAAGCGGCCGTGGCGGGTACGCCTGGCGCTATCGTCGGCCGGGTCAGCGCCACGGACCCCGATCTCGGGCAGGTCCTGACCTATCAGCTCGACGGGCAGTCGCCTTTCGAACTCGGCACCGACGCGAACGGTGTGATCCTGCGCCTGAGGGAAGGCGAAGCTCTGGATTTCGAGACCGCCGCGTCGCTGCCGATCTCGATCACCGTCACCGACCAGGGCGGTTTGAGCCGGACCGAGGCCTTCACGATCTCGGTGACGAACGCAAATGAAGCCCCGAACGCCGCCGCTGATACCGGCCAGGGTACCGAAGGCGCCGCTGTCGTCATCCAAGCAAACACGCTGCTCGCGAATGACAGCGACCCGGACAGCGGCGACACGCTGTCGGTGACCGCCGTCGGCGAGGCAGAGAACGGTCAGGTGGCGCTGAACGGCGGCACCGTGACGTTCACCCCCGCGGTCGGATACGCGGGAACCGCGCGGTTTCGCTACACGGCGAGCGATGCGGGCGGTCTGACCGCCTCGGCGCTCGTTGTCCTGACCATCGCGTCGCTCGACAAGTTCATCGAGGGCAGCGCGGCCGGCGAAACCCTGACCGGATTCGCGGGCGACGACACGATCGCCGGGCTCGCCGGAAATGACACGATCGATGGCGCGACGGGGTCCGACTGGGCGAGCTACGCGGCGGCGGCTGAAGGCGTCACCATCGACATCCAGGCGGGGATCGCGCGTGGCGGGAGCGCCAGCGGAACCGATACGCTCATCTCGATCGAGAACATCATCGGCTCCGGCCACGACGATGTGATTTTCGGCGATTCTGGCGCCAACGTGCTTCATGGCGGCGCGGGATCCGACCGCCTCGACGGCCGGGACGGAACCGACACGGCGAGCTATCAGGGCAATGTCGAGGGGATCGTCGTTCTCGTCGATTCCAACGGCATGACATTCGTCCACGAAACGCATGGCGTAGTCGATCGGCTGGTGGACATCGAGAACATCGTCGGCACGGACGCGAACGATTCGCTAGTCGGCGACAGCGGCAGCAATCGCCTCGAGGGCGGTGCCGGGAATGACGTGATCGACGGCGGGCCGGGTAACGACATCGCCGACTTCCGCAGGGCGACGATCGGCATCACCGCGACACTGGCTGCAAATGGCAGCGCGAGCGTGGCCGATGGGCTGGGCGGCATCGATACGCTCCTCAACATCGAAGGCTTTGCGGGCGGCAGCGGAGACGATCGCTTCGTCGGTAACGCAACGAGCAACAATTTCTTCCATGGACGCCGCGGCAACGACGTCATCGATGGCGGCGGCGGCTTCGACATCGCGATGTACGACGACAGCCGTGCCGCGATCACCGCCACGCTCGACAGCACGGGAACGATCAGTCTCGCCGACGGACTCGGCACGACCGACACGCTGATTGAGGTCGACGGAATCATGGGCACACGCTTCGCCGATCTGCTGATCGGCGACGCCCATGCGAATTTCTTCCGCGGCGGGGCCGGAAACGATGTCATCGATGGCCAGGGCGGCACCGATCGTGTCGATTACGGTCGCTCGGAGAGCGGGGTCACGGTAAACCTCGTGGCCGGTGCGCAGATCCTGGTGGCAGACGGGCATGGAACGACGGATACGCTCGTCAGTATCGAGAACGTCACCGGCAGCGATTTCGCGGACATGCTCGTCGGCGACTCGGGGAACAACGTGCTGCGCGGGTCGAAGGGACATGACCTGATCGATGGCGGAATCGGCGGTACCGACGCGGCGGATCATGCCTTCGATCCGACCCCCGGGTTCGGCCAGGGCATCACCGCCTTCCTCGCCAACGGCGTCGGAAGCGTGGTGGATGGGTGGGGAACGACGGATGCGCTCGCGCGGATCGATGTTGTCTCCGGTTCCGTGTTCGACGACGTGTTCGTGGGTGGCGCTGGCGGGCAGGAGTTCATCGGCGGCGCTGGTTTCGACGCGATAACTGGCGGCGCGGCAGATCCGACTTTCATCGATTTCGACGTGGCGTCCTATCGCAACGATCTCGCCGGCATCACCGTGTCGATGACGCTGCTGAACACGGGCACCGTCGTCGATGGCAGCGGCGCCACCGATTTCCTGCTTGAGATCGACATGGTCCGCGGGTCCGGTTTCGCGGATGTCTTCATCGGAGGATCTGGCGCTCAGCGCTTCCAGGGTGGTGCCGGAGCGGACCAGTTCACCTTCGGGGAAGGGACCGAACCCGTTTTCGCTGGCGGATATGGTGACGATTTCGACACGATCGATTATTTGGCCGACACTGCGGGAATCACGCTGTCCGTGGTGGATGAGGCGGGTACCGCGACCGACGGGTCCGGATCGATCGATACCTTCTCCCAGGTCGAGCGCATCGTCGGATCGAACTTCGCCGACATCATCAGCGCGGCCGGCAGCACGCTGCGGATCATCGTCCGCGCGGGCGGCGGCAACGACGTCCTGACCGGCGGCAACGCGACCAACGACGAACTGGATTACCGGGACAACGCGACGGCCATCACGGCCAATCTGAACACGGGAATCATCGTCGCCGGGTCCGGCGACACCGACAGCGTGTCCGGATTCGAGCATGTGCGCGGCACGTCCCTCGGCGACACCCTGCAAGGTGGCATCGGAGCCGATCGCCTCGAGGGGCGCAATGGCGACGACAGCCTCATCGGCGGCGGTGGGAACGATACGCTGGTCGGATCGAGCACGAGCGGGACGCTGTCGACCGATACGGGACAGGTGCAATTCGACGTCGCGAGCTACGCGGACGATCCGGGCGGCATTCTCGTCTCCATGACGCTCAGCCAGCACGGCGTGGTGCGTGACGGGTTCGGCAATACCGACACGCTGGTGGATATCGACCGGGTCGTCGGATCTGCCTTCGCCGACAGCTTTGTCGGTGGTTCGGGCAGCCAGCGTTTCCGCGGTCTCGGCGGCGCCGACGCGTTCCTCGGCGGCGAGGGAACCAACGGCATCGGCGGAGATTTCGACGAGATCTCCTATGGCTCCGATCCTGCGGGGATCACAGTGAGCTTCCTCGACGAGGCAGGAACGGTGCGCGACGGATTCG
>CAYSUY010000275.1:0-3663 GCA_964434345.1 uncultured Acetobacteraceae bacterium | reverse complement strand
TCCTGGAAGGCCGCGACGACGCCACGCGCAACCGTACGCTCGTCAGGCGACTTCTCTCGGACACGCCCGACCTCGTCGGGATCTACAACGTCGGGGCCGGCAACGAAGGCATCGCCGCGGCTCTGGAGACGGCCGGCCGCGCGCGCGACGTGGTCTGGGTCGCCCATGAACTCACGCCGGACGCCCGGCGCTGCCTGCTCAACGGTGTCGCGGACGCGATCATCAACCAGGATCCGGGTCACGAGGCCCGGTCGGCCGCGCGCATCCTGCTCGCGCATTGCGAGGGTGCCCCGATCCTCGCCGACCAGGAGCGGATCCGGATCGAGATCTTCCTGCGCGACAACCTGCCCTGACGCCTCATGGCGTTCGTTCCGCCGGTCCGGCGGCGAGCAGGGCGGCGAGTTCGGGTGCGAGACCGGTGCTGGGCGTCGGCGGCGGCGGCGCGAAGGAGCCGTGCGCGGCCTTCGCGGCACCCAGGCGCGCGGCGGAGATCGCGGCAGCGACGAGGCAGTCGAGCGAACAGAGCAGTGGCACGTCGAGGCGGGGCTGCAGGGCATGGGCCATGCCGACGAGGCCAGCGCCACCGAAGATCACGACCTCCGCGCCGTCCTCGACAACGCAGGCGCGCGCCAGCGCCTCGAGCTGGGCCGCGGCGGCCGCGGGATCTGCGGCGATCTCGGCCCCGGTGAGGGCGGTCGCGCGCACCGCAGCGATGCGCTCCGCGAGGCCGATCAGCCCGGCGAATTCCCGCAGCATCGGGATCCAGCGCGCCCCGCCGGTGACGATGCCGATCCGCCCCCCGAGCTGCGCGGCGAGCGTCAGCGACGCCTCTGCCATGCCGATCACGGGGATCGGCGACAGCTCCTTGAGCGCCAGCAATCCGGGGTCTCCGAAGCAGGCCAGGGCGACGGCGGCGTAGCCCTTCGGATTGTCCCGCCCCACCTCGCGCGCCAGCAGGTCGAGCGCGGCATGCGCCGCGATCGCGGACGCCGCGCGGGTGGAGATGTAGGCGGCACCGAACCGGCCGGTCGCGCCGTCCACGGCGATGCCCGGCCCGGCCCGGCGGGCCGCGACCTCCGCCATGCGCGCGGTCATCGCCGCTGTCGTGTTTGCGTTGAGAAGCAGCACACGCATCGCGAATCCTCCTGCCGAGTGCCCATGAAACAGGCAGTTCCCATCCCCATCCTGGGGGAATCCCGCCGCACCACCGTGGCACCGCGCTTGCAAACCGGAGGCAAGCTGAGCGCGGGCACGCCGCCCGGCCGCAGCGCCCTGCCCCCGGGCCGCGCTGGAAACATAGCAAGCAGGAGGTCTCATGAAACTCGGTCTTCTCGCCGGCGTCGCCGGCCTCGCCCTCGCCGCGACGGCGGGGCTCGCCAACGCACAGGGCACGCTGCGCATCGCCATGACCGCGGCCGACATCCCCAAGACCCATGGCCAGCCCGACCAGGGTTTCGAAGGCAATCGCTTCACCGGCATTCCGATGTACGACGCGCTGACCGCGTGGGACCTGTCCTCGGCCGACAAGCCGAGCGTCGTCATCCCGGGCCTCGCCACCGAATGGGCCGTCGACGCCAACGACAAGACCAAATGGGTCTTCAAGCTGCGGCCGGGCGTGAAATTCCATGACGGCTCCGATTTCGGCGCCGATGCCGTGGTGTGGAATGTCGAGAAGGTCCTCAAGCAGGACGCGCCGCATTTCGATCCCAGCCAGGTCGGCGTCACCGCCTCGCGCATGCCGACGCTGCGCAGCGCGCGCAAGATCGACGCGCTGACCGTCGAGCTGACCACCAGCCAGCCGGATTCGTTCCTGCCGATCAACCTCACCAACCTGTTCATGGCCTCGCCCGCGCATTGGCAGAAGCTGTTCGACGCGGCCCAGGGCGCGGATGCGAAGGCCAAGGCGGCGGCCGCCTGGACGGCCTTCGCGGCCAACGCCTCGGGCACCGGCCCGTTCCGCATGGAGCGCTTCGTTCCGCGCGAGCGGCTCGAAGTCGTCAAGAACGCGGCCTATTGGGACACCCCGCGGGTGCCGAAGCTCGACCGCGTGGTCATGCTGCCGATGCCCGAGGCCAACACCCGGACCGCGGCCCTGCTGTCCGGTCAGGTCGACTGGATCGAGGCGCCGGCACCCGACGCGGTCGCGCAGCTCAAGCAGCGCGGCATGGTCATCACCGCCAATGCCCAGCCGCATGTGTGGCCATGGCAATTCTCCTTCGTCGAGGGCTCGCCCTTCGCCGACAGGCGCGTGCGTCAGGCCGCCAATCTCTGCGTCAATCGCGGCGAGATGAAGGAATTGCTGGCCGGGCTGATGGAGCCGGCGAAGGGCACGGTGCCGCCGGGCCATCCCTGGTGGGGCAATCCGAAATTCGACATCAAGTACGACCCGGACGCGGCCCGCAAGTTGATGGGCGAGGCCGGGTTCTCGAAGGCCAAGCCGCTGACGGTGAAGATCCAGACCTCGGCTTCGGGCTCCGGCCAGATGATGCCGCTGCCGATGAACGAGCTGATGCAGCAGAACCTCTCGGATTGCTTCTTCAAGGTCGATCTCGACGTCATCGAGTGGAACACGCTGTTCACCAACTGGCGACGTGGCGCGAAGGACGAGACCGCGCGCGGCGCCCACGCGATCAACGTCACCTACGCGGCGATGGATCCGTTCTTCGCCATGGCCCGCTTCCTGGACTCGAAGATGGCGCCTCCGGTGTCCAACAACTGGGGCTTCGTCAACGATCCTGAATTCGACACGCTGGTTGCCGAGGCGCGTTCCACCTTCGAGGCCGGCGCGCGCGACGCGGCGCTCGCGAAGCTGCATGCCCGCTCGGTCGACGAGGCCGTGTTCTTGTGGGTGGCGCACGATGTCGGGCCGCGCGCGATGACCCAGCGGGTCAAGGGCTTCGTCCAGCCCAAGAGCTGGTTCATCGACCTGACCACCGTGTCGATGCAGTAATAGGCACAGGACCGTCCCTCCGGCCGACGCAGGAGGGACGGTCGATCGCCATCCACCGCTGCCGGGCGCCATGCTGCTCTACATCCTCAAACGCGTGTTCTACGTCGTGCCGGTGGCGCTGGGCGTGAGCCTGCTCTGCTTCCTGCTCGTACACATCGCGCCCGGCGATCCGCTGGTCTCGGTCCTGCCCGCCGATGCCTCGCAGGCGCTGGTGGAGCAGATGCGCGTCGCCTATGGATTCGACCGGCCGCTTCCGGCGCAGTTCGCGATCTGGCTCGGTCGCGCGCTCACCGGCGATCTCGGCACCTCGATCGCCACCGGACGGCCGGTGGCGTCGGAGGTGTCGACCGCGGTCGCCAACACCGTGCTGCTCGCCATCGTGGCGACGCTGATCGGTTTCGCGATCGGCGGCGCGCTCGGCTTCATCGCCGGATATTTCCGCGGCTCGTGGATCGACCGGCTCGCGACCATCCTGTCGATCGCCGGGGTCTCGGTCCCGCATTACTGGCTCGGCATGGTGCTGGTCATCGTCTTCGCGGTGACGCTGAACTGGCTGCCGGCCTCGGGCGCCGGACCGGGCGGGTCCTCGCAATGGGCCTGGGACTGGGAGCACGCGCGTTATCTGATCCTGCCGGCCGTCACGATGTCGGTGATCCCGATGGGCATCGTCACGCGCACGCTGCGCGCGCTGGTCGGCGACATCCTCGGCCAGG
>CAYSUY010000274.1:3276-3699 GCA_964434345.1 uncultured Acetobacteraceae bacterium | reverse complement strand
CGAGAGGGCGGCGATGGCACAGCGCGAGGACATCAGGACGCTGCGGGTCGATCAGGTGGGGAGCCTGCTGCGACCGCAGGCGTTGATCGACGATTTCCTGGCCCATGGCCGGGGCACGCTCGCGCGCGAGACCCTCGAACGGCGGATCGACGAAGCGATCCGCGCCGTCGTCGCGAAGCAGGAAGCGATGGGCTTTCCCGTCGTGACCGACGGGGAGTTCGCGCGGATCAGCTGGCAGGTCAGCTTCGCCACCGTACGCGGCTGGCCGCTCGACGAAATCTCCTGGCGCAACTTCGTCGCCAACCCGCAGATGCGCGCGCCAGGCGAGCGGCCGCTCGCCCGTCTCCGCCGCGCCGTCGCCACCTCCAACACCCCCACCACCGCGCACCTCCACCGGGCCGAGACCGTCCCCCATGTCTGCCA
>CAYSUY010000274.1:0-3266 GCA_964434345.1 uncultured Acetobacteraceae bacterium | reverse complement strand
CGCGCGCCAGACGAGCGGCCGAACACGCGGGGCCGCGATGCCGTCGAAAGCTTCAAGACCCCGGCCACCGAGCGCCTGCGCCTCGCCGAGAATTTCCCGCTGAGCGAATACCGCCGACTCGCCGCGATCGCGACCCGGCCCGCCAAGGCGATGCTCATGGGTCCCGACCGCGTGGCGCAGATGTGCGATATCGTGGCCTCTGCGCCGCATTATCGGTCCGCCGACGAGTTCCTCGCCGACGTCGTCCGGATCCAGAGCGACATGGTCGGCGGCCTCGTCGAAGCGGGGTGCCCCTATGTTCAGCTCGACGAGCCCAGCTACACCGGCTACGTCGACCGCGCGACGCTGGAGCGGATGCGCGCGCGCGGCGAGGATCCGCTCGCCAATCTGCGGCGCGCGATCGCCGCCTCGAACGCGGCCATCGCCGCGCATCGCGACCGGGCGGTGTTCGGGATCCATGTCTGCCGGGGCAACCGCGCGAGCCTGTGGCACCGCGAGGGCACCTATGACGGGATCGCCGAGGAATTGTTCGGATCGCTCGATTTCGACCGGCTGCTCCTGGAATACGACACCGCGCGGGCCGGCGGCTTCGAGCCGCTGCGCTTCGTGCCGCGGGGCGGGCCCGTCGTGGTGCTCGGCCTCGTGACCACCAAGACCGGCGAGGTCGAGACCGTCGACTCGCTGTTGCGCCGGATCGAGGACGCGCAGCGCTTCATCCCCGTCGACCAACTGGCGATCAGCCCGCAATGCGGCTTCGCCTCCGGCATGGCCGGCAACGACTTGAGCGAGGACCAGCAATGGCGCAAGCTTGAGGTATTGCTCGAAGCCGCGCGCCGCGTCTGGCCGTGAAAAGGGGAGGAGATCAGTCCATGGCACGTCACGATCCCCGGCGCGTCTCGCGCCGCCGCCTGGTAGCCGGCGCCACCGCCGGCGCCACGATCCTCGGGGCTCCTGCCATCGTCCGGGCACAGCCGGCGGCGCTCAAGGTCGGATTGCTGCTGCCGAGGTCAGGCTACCTCGCGGCGCCGGGCCAGAGCTGCCATCGCGGCGCGCTGGTGGCGCCGAAGGTGCTCGCGGATTTCGGCATGCGCATTGAACTGATCGACGTCGACACGGAATCGAGCGTCGACGTCGCCCGCACCCAGGCCGAGCGTGTGATCAACGCCGGCGCGCATTGCATCGTCGGCCCGTTCGATTCCGGCGCGGCGCTGTCGATCGCCCAGGTCTGCGAACAGCGCAAGGTCCCCTTCGTGATCAACGTCGCGGCCGCGCCGCAGATCACCGAGCAGGGCTACCAGTACCTCGTGCGCAATTTCCCCACGGGGGGCCAGCTGGTCGGCAACGGGCTGCGGCTGATCAACGACCTGCTCAAGTCCACGAATGCCGAGCCGAAGACGGCCGTGTTCCTGCACGCCAACGACACCTTCGGCACCGCCCAGCGGGGCGCCATGGACGCGCTGTTCCCGCGCGCCAACCTGCCCTTCAAGCTGGTCGACTCGATCGCCTACGATCCCAAGGCGCAGGACCTCTCGGTCGAGGTGACCAAGATCCGCGCGCTCAATCCCGACATCGTGCTGGTGGTCACCCGCGCGGCCGACGCGATCAAGCTGGTGCGCGACATGGTCCGCCAGCGCTTCGAGCCCAAGGGCATCGTCTCGCCGGGATCGCCCGGGCTCTACGACGAGGAATTCTATCAGGCGCTGGGCCCGCTCGCGGATTTCGCGATCTACAACGTGCCCTGGGCCGATCCCAACGCGAAGATGACCAAGGCCCTCGAGGCCGCCTACACGCCGGCCAATCCCCGGCATCGTTTCGCGGTCGAATGCTTCAATGTCGGCTTCACCTTCGAGGCGCTGCTGATCGCGGCCGACTCGTTCCGTCGCGCCGGCACGACGGACGGCGAGACCCTCATGAAGGCCGTGCGCGCGACCAACATCGCCGACCACGTGATGGTCGGAGGCCCGATCATGTTCGACGCCAAGGGACAGAACAACGGCATCGTCTCCGCCTGCGTGCAGAACCAGAACCGCACGCCGACCGTCGTCCTGCCAGAGGCATCGGCGACCGCCAAGCCGGTCTTTCCGATGCCCGGCTGGCAGGGCCGTCGCTGACCGTCGAAACGCTGCGCGCGAGCGCAACGGCATGCACCTGGAACTGATCCTCAACGTCGTCGTCCAGGGGCTGATGACGGGGCTGGTCTATGGCCTGATGGCGCTCGGGCTGTCGGTGATCTTCGGTGTCGTCCATGTCGTGAATTTCGCCCATGGCGAGTTCGCGGTGCTCGCGATGTACATGGCCTATCTCGCCTTCGTGACGCTGGGGATCGACCCGATCGTCGCCGCGCTGCCGATCGCGGCGGTCCTTTTCGCGATCGGCTACGCGCTGCAGCGCGCGGTCATCAACCGCTTCGTCGGCCGGCCGGAGCACGAGCAGTTCATCCTGCTGGTCGCGGTGGCGATGATCATCCTCAATCTGCAGTTGATGGGATTCGGGCCGGACGCGCGCCCCGTCAACCTGCCCTATGCGCTCGACAGCTACCTCGTCGGTCCGCTGATCGTCGACAAGGTCCGGATCATCATTTCGGGCGTCGCGCTCGCGGTCGCGGCGGCGCTTTTCGCCTTCTTCCGCTTCACCCTCATCGGCACCGCGATCCGCGCCTGCGCCGACAATCTGACCGGTGCTGCCGTCGTCGGGCTCGACGTGAAGCGGCTCTATGCCTGGACCTTCGGGATAGGGCTCGCCTGCGTCGGTCTGGCCGGCGCCATGCTGGTGACGGTCGCCGACGTCGCGCCGACGCTCGCGCACGGCTACACGCTGCTGGCCTTCATCATCGTCATCGTGGGCGGGCTGGGCTCGCTCACCGGCGCCCTGATCGGGGGCGTGCTCGTCGGGGTGTGCGAGGCCCTCGCCGGCTTCCTGCTGCAGCCCTCGATGAAGAGCATGTTCTCGTTCCTGCTGCTGATCGCGATCCTCGTGCTGCGCCCGCGCGGGCTCATGGGAGCGCGGCGATGAACCGGCGCAGCACGCTGCTGGCCCTGCTCCTCGTCGCAGCGCTCCTGGCGCTGCCACTCGTCGCCAGCCGCTATGTGCTGTCCGTACTCATCCTCGTCTTCTACTTCGCCTATGTCGGCCAGGCCTGGAACCTGATGATGGGCTATGCGGGACAACTGTCCCTGGGCCATGCCCTCTATGTCGGTCTTGGCGCCTATGTCGCGGCGCTGCTCTGGCTCCATGTCGGGCTGTCGCCCTGGATCGGCGTCTTCGCC
>CAYSUY010000273.1:0-3711 GCA_964434345.1 uncultured Acetobacteraceae bacterium | reverse complement strand
GACGTCTTCGACCTCAGCGAGTTCACCGTTCGTGCGGACGATGGCGTGTTCATCGCCGCTCATTTGCCGACCTTCGCCGATATCGGCGCCGGAGATATCCTGAACCTGACGGATGCCAGCATCTTCGGGACAGGTGTGTTCTCCGGCGCCATCCAGTTCATGTCGGAATCCTTCGATGGCACGAACGCCGGTGTGGCGCCTGGGCAGGCCTATTTCGTGATCGATTCAAACGACCAACTCTATTTCGACTCCGACAGCGCGACGCCTGGTTACACGGTGATCGCAAGCGTGCAGGATGGCGCGTTTTCCGGCGGTGGAACGCCGACCATCAACCTCAATCCTCCGTGATGCGCGACATGTCACGCCCATGAGCGAGACCAGTCGCGACGCCACGGCGCGCAGGCTCCTTTACGGGCCCGTCCGCCGGGCGGCGCTCGAACTCCTCAGCCTGTCGCTGTTCGTCAACCTTCTGGCCCTGGCGACACCGATCTTCACCTTGCAGGTCTATGACCGGGTAATCGCCTTCGCGGGCATGACGACCCTCCAGGGTCTCGTGCTCGGGATGGTGGTCGTCCTCGCTTTCGATTTCCTGCTGCGTCAGGCGCGCGCGCGGCTGATGCAGCGCGTTGCCGTGCGGTTGGACGCCGAGATCGGTCGCGCGCTGGTGGACCGGCTTCTCGCGGTTCCGTTGGCGACGCTCGATGCCAAGCCGTCGGTGCAGTGGCACACGGTGCTGCGCGATGTCGATGTGGTGCGGAACACCTTCGCCGGAGCGACCGCGCTGCTGGTGCTCGATCTGCCCTTCGCGGTCGGTTTCCTTGCTGTGATCTGGATCCTGGCACCCGCGATCGCCTGGGTGTTTCCGCTTCTGCTGGTCGCTTTCGTGGCGCTGTCCTGGGGTTCGGGTCTGGCGCTGACCCGGCGCTCAAGCGCGGAGACCGCCGCGACGATGGAGCGTGACCGGCTGGTCGGCGAAATGGTCCAGAACCGGGCGATGGTGAAGGCGCTCAACCTCGACGCATCGATGCGCACGATGTGGGAGGACCGGCACGCGACGGCGATCCGGCAGTCGCTCCGGCGCGGCGTGCATACCGACACCTACGTGAATATCGGCAATCTGATGACGATCGCGACGACCGTCATCGTCACGACCGTCGGGGCGCTCGCGATCATGGAGCAGCAGATGAGCGTCGGCGGCCTGATTGCCGTCAACATGCTGTCCGGGCGCGTGGTCGCCGCGTTCAACCAGCTTTTCTCGGGGTGGCGGAGCTATGTGCTGTGCCGCCAGTCGCTCGGGCGCATCAAAGCCATTCTGGCACTCGATACCGAGCGACAGGACAGCCCCGTCGAACTGAAACGTCCGGTTGGAACTCTCCGGGTCGAGGCCGCCAGCTTTTCCTATCCCGGCGCCAAGCGCCCCGCGATCGAGGCGGCGACGGTGGCGTTCCAGGCGCCCGGTCTGCATGCCGTGGTCGGCCGCAATGGCGGCGGCAAGACCACGCTGCTGCGAATGCTCATGGGGTTGCATGTCCCGGAGACGGGCCGTGTCGTCCTGGATGGCGCCGACATTCGTCAATATGCGCGGCGGGATCTCCTGCGCTGGATCGGTTACGTGCCGCAGGAGATCGTCCTGTTCGCGGGAACGATCCGGGACAATCTTGCGCGTGCCATACCGGGCGCGAGCGACGACGAGATCGTGCGCGCGGCAGAGGCGGCGCGTGCGCATGGATTCATCGTCGACCTGCCGGATGGCTATGGCACCGATATCGGCGAGGCCGGACAACGCCTGTCCAGCGGCCAGCGCCAGCGCCTTGCCCTGGCGCGCGCGCTCGTTCCGGATCCTCCCGTCCTTCTGCTGGACGAACCGACCAGCTTTCTCGACCGTCAGGTGGAGACCGATCTGATCCAGACGCTCGTCGAGCTCGCGCGGGAGCGCTGCATCGTCACGGTGACGCATTCGACCGCGCTCCTGTCCGCCGCAACGACGGTCACGGTGGTCGATCAGGGACGCATCGTCGGGCACGGACCGGCGTCCGAGATGCTGCCGCGCATGCGTGTGCCACGCGGCGTCCAGGTCGCACCCGCGCCGACGCCCAATTCGGCTGCTGGCCCGATTCCTGGAGCGCCCCTGTCGGTCGCCGCGAGCGGGGCAGGTGGCGGATGAAGCAGGCCACCACATCGCCCCTCGACCGGGTCCTGGCCGATCACCCCGTTCCGTCGCTGCGCGTTCCGGCCTGGATCTGCGCCTTTTTCCTCGCCGGTGCGCTGGGCTGGTCGTTCCAGGCGCGACTCGACGAGGTCGCGATCGCGCGCGGCGAGGTGATCCCGCAGGGCCGGGTGAAGGTCGTGCAGCATCTGGAGGGCGGAATCGTTCAGTCGATCGCGGTCCAGGAGGGCAGCAAGGTCGCCTCCGGAGACCTGCTCCTGGCGCTCGAATTGTCGCCGACCGCCATCAACCGCGAGGAGTTGCAGATCCGGCTGGATGCCTCGGTCCTGAACCGCTCGCGGCTCGAGGCGGAGGCCAATGGCGGCGCACCGCAATTCCCCGCTGCTGAGGCCACCCGGCGCCCGGAACTCGTCCGGACCGAGCGCGAGAGCCACGAGGCGCGGCGGCGCGAGTTTCAGGCCGCCATCGGGGGCATCCAGGAACAGGTCAAGCAGCGCGAATTGCTGCTCCAGGAACTCGAGGCGACAAAGACGTCGAAGATCAACGATCTTCGGCTGGCGCGCGAAAGGCTCCGCCTCGGCGCATCCCTCATCAGCGGCAACCTGATCCCGCGCATCGAGTACATTCAGATGCAGCGCGACGTCGAGAAACTCGATGGCGAATACGCGGTGCTGCTGCAGCAGATCCCGCGCGCCGAAGCCGCGATCGCGGAGACCCGCGAACGGATCCGCGAGGAGCAGATCAAGTTCCAGCGTCAGGCCTTCGAAGAACTCGGCCGCGTCGAGGCCCAGATCCAGCGCACGCGTGAATTGCTCTCCGACGCCGTCGGTCAGCGCATCCGCACGGAGATCCGCAGCCCCTCCGATGGGGTGGTCAAGAATATCCGCTACACGACCGTGGGCGGCGTCGTGAAGCCCGGCGATCCGATCATGGAGATCGTTCCCGCGGACGACACGCTCGTCGTCGAGGCGAAACTCAACCCGGTCGATCGCGGCTATGTCCGCGAGGGCCAGCGCGCCGTCGTCAAGGTCACGGCCTACGAGTTCGTGCGCTACGGCGGCCTGGAGGGGCGCGTTGCCCTGATCGCCGCTGATTCGACGACGGAAAACAATGGCAACGTCTTTTTCCGGGTCGTGGTCGAGACCGACCGGGGATATCTCGGCGACGAACCGGGGCAGTATCCCGTCGTCGCCGGAATGCAGGCGAGCGTGGACATCCATACGGGGGCTCGCAACGTGATCGACTATCTCGTCCGACCCGTCCTGAAACTCCGCCACGAGGCGTTCCGCGAACGGTGAGGCCGACCGCCTCATTATTGGGCGAGGACCGCACCATCCGTTCGGTTGGCTTGCGCTAAAGCTCTGAATTCTCCATTATTTTCGGAGGTTTTTGGAGTTTTTGTGCATGTCGCTGCTTCCTGGTCGTCCGGTCCCGTATGCGCCTTTCGACACGGGGTCTGGCGGCGGCTCCGTTCAGGAGATGGACGCGGCGGGTCGGAGTGCCATTCTGATCCCTGGCGGGGAGTTCATCCTGCGGGCGACCTA
>CAYSUY010000272.1:0-3715 GCA_964434345.1 uncultured Acetobacteraceae bacterium | reverse complement strand
CGGGCAGCGGCGGCCGCAAGGGCGAGTTTCCCGCGAGCATTCCGCGTGCTCTGCCCGCGGGGCGGGACGCCGCGCTGTATCGTCGCGTCCACGAGGTGCTGCGCCGCGCGATCTCCGAGGGCGGCTGGCCACTCGGCGCGTCGCTTCCGAGCGAGGCCAGTCTGGGAGCGCGTTTCGGCGTCAGCCGCATCACCGTCCGGCAGGCCATGCAACTGCTCCAGACCGAAGGGTACATCCGCACGCAGCGTGCCCGGCGTGCCGTCGTCATCGCGCGCAACCCGCTCGGCATGTCGAGCGACAAGATCGACACGATCGAGGAACTGATCGACGCGGCGAGCGACATCGACCTGCGGATCCTGAGCTGGCGGGCAGAAGTGGCTCCCGAGGTGGCGCAGATCCTGGGCGTGCCGCCTGGAACGGATCTCAAATGCCTGCGCAGCGTCCTGACCCGGGAGCGTTCGCCGCATGCACGTTCGATCATCTATTTCCACCCGTCCATCGGCGGCCGCCTCAAGCGCTCGGATTTCGACGACGTGATCGTGTTTCGCGTCATGCGCCGCGAACTCGGGATCCAGCTGGTCGACGTCAAGCGGACGATCTGGGCCGAACTGGCGACGCCCGAGGACATCGCGCAGCTCGGCATGCGGCGCGGCGATCCCATGCTCTGCACGCGGCTCGTCTATCGAGGGCAGCAGGGGCTGCCGGTCGAGGTCGCCTTGTCGCGCTACCCCGCCAAGGATTTCAGCCTGACCTACAGCATCGATGTCCGCGGCGGCACTTGACTCGGCCGCCGCCGGCGCGATCATGTCATAACAAGTTGACGGCGCGCAGGCCGGAGGCGGGAGGGAACATGCAGGTCGATCTGAAGGGCCAGGTGGCCTTGGTGACGGGTGCCGCGACGGGGATCGGCAAGGCGTCCGCGATGCGCCTCCAGGAAAACGGCGCGACGGTCGTGTTCAGCGACCGCGACCTCGACCGCGTGCGCGAGACCGCGGGCAATCTCGGCGACGCCGTCGCGCTGGACGTCGCGGACCGCGCGGCGATCGGCAACGTCGTCGACGGCGTCCTGGCGCGCCATGGCCGCATCGATATCCTGGTCAACAACGCGGGTATCGGGGTGCGCGCCGCCGACCGCAAGACGGTCGACGAATTCCCGGTCGAAGCCTGGGACGAAATGATCGCGATCGACCTGACCGGCGTGTTCCTGATGAGCCGCGCCGTCGCCGCGGCGATGCGCAAGCAGGGTTCGGGCGCGATCGTGAACATCGCCTCGGTCCTCGGCCTGGTGCCGATGCGGCTGCAGAGTTCCTACGTCGCCGCCAAGTCGGGCGTCGTCAACCTCACGCGCAGCATGGCCATCGAACTCGCCAAGGACGGTGTCCGCGTCAACGCCGTCGCGCCGGGTTCGACGGCGACCGAAGGCTGGCAGACCTGGATCAAGGACCCCTCGAGCGAGGTGCAGGATCTGCATCGCAGCCTGATGTCCCACATTCCGATGGCGCGCCCCGCGCGCACCGAGGAGATCGCGAACGGCGTGCTGTTCCTGAGCTCCCCGGCGGCATCCTACGTGACCGGCCACACGCTGGTCGTCGATGGCGGCTGGACCGCCGGCTACGCCCGCGACTGGTAAGACAACGGAGAGACCGACATGACCACTGCCGCCAAGCGCAAACCCGCCGCTGCCAAGCCGGCCCCGCGGCCGGTCTCCCGGCCGAAGCCGAACGACGTTCTCGCCGATCTCGACAAGGACAAGCTGGTCGAGCTCTACCGCGAGATGCAGATGCTGCGGAAATTCGAGCTCGCGGCGCAGGTCGCGTGCCGCGCCGGCGAGACGCCGGGTTTCCTGCATCTCTATGTCGGCGAGGAGGCGGTCGCCGTCGGGGTCTGCGCCCATCTGCGCCGCTCCGACTGGATCACCTCGACCCATCGCGGCCATGGCCATGCGCTCGCCAAGGGCATGGACCCGAACGTCCTGATGGCCGAGCTCTACGGCAAGGGCGATGGCTGCTGCGGCGGACGCGGCGGGACGATGCATCTCTACGATCCGACGGTCGGCTTGTTCGGCACCAACGGCCTCGTCGGCGGCGGCATCCCCTCCGCGGTCGGTGCAGCGATCTCGGCGAAGCACCGCAAGACCGGCGACGTCGCGGTCGCGTTCTTCGGCGACGGCGCGACCAACCATTCCGCGTTCCACGAATCGCTGAACTTCGCGGGCTTCATGCGCGCGCCGGTGATCTTCGTGTGCGAGAACAATCTCTATGCGACGGCCACCGCGCTCAGCGACGTCACGCTGAACCCGGAAATCGCGACGCGCGCCGCGGCCTACGGCATTCCGGGCGTCGCGGTCGACGGCAACGACGTGGTCGCGATGTGGCGGGCCATGAAGACGGCCTCCGAACGCGCGCGGCGTGGCGAGGGGCCGACGCTGATCGAGGCGAAGACCTACCGCACCGTCGGCCACCACGAGGGCGATCCCGTGACCGGCGTCTACCGTACCCAGGCAGAGGTCGACGAATGGACCGAGCGCTGCCCGATCGCACGGCTGCGCGGCATGCTGGTCGACGAGTTCGAACTGGTGAAGTCCAAGGAACTCGACGCGATCGACGCCGAGATCGACAAGGCGGTCGCCGGCGCGATCGATTTCGCGCGCAAATCTCCCGAGCCAGACCCGAACGCCTATGCGCGCCATGTCTTCGCCGACCAGATCAACCCTGCCGAAGCCATGCTCCCCGGGGCGGAGAAGGCAGGCGGCCCCGAGACGAGCTGGCTCGACGCCGTGCGCGACGGCATCGGCGAGGAAATGCGGCGTAACCGCGACATCATCTATTTCGGCGAGGGCACCGGCGAGCGCGGCGGCACTTTCGCGCACACGAAGGGGCTGTGGCAGGAATTCGGCGCCGGCCGCATGGTCGATACGCCGATCTCCGAGTTGGGCTTCACCGGCGCGTCCCTCGGCGCATCGGCGACCGGCGTACGCTGCATCGCCGATCTCATGTTCGCCGATTTCCTCTTCGAGGCCGGCGGGCAGATCGCACTCCAGGCCGCGAAGCTGCGCTACATGTCGAATGGCCGCATGCAGGCGCCGATGGTGGTGCGCGTCGGCTGCGGCGCGGTGCGTTCGGCGGGGCCGCATCATTCGGGCACCTACCATCCCGCATGGGCGCATATCCCTGGCCTGATCGTCTGCATGCCGTCGACCCCGGCGGACGCGAAGGGGCTCATGAAGACGGCCCTTCGCGCCAGCGACCCGGTCCTCATGCTCGAGACCAAGGCGCTGTTCTCCAGCAAGGGACCGGTTCCCGCCGGCGAGCATTTCGTGCCGTTCGGTGTCGCGCGCATCGCGCGTCCGGGCCGCGATCTGACGATCGTGTCGGCCGGTCAGCTCGTCCATCGTTCGCTGGAAGCGGCCGCGCTCCTCGCCAAGGAGGGCATCGAGTGCGAGGTGATCGATCTGCGCACGATCCAGCCGCTCGACGTCGACACGGTCGCGGCGAGCGTGCGCCGCACGCATCGCTGCCTGATCGCCGACGAGGGCTGGGCGCCGTTCGGTGTCGGGGCCGAGATCGGTCAGTCGATCCAGGAGGCGTGCTTCGACCATCTCGATGGTCCCGTCGCGCGCCTGCACACGGATTTCGTCAGCCATCCTTTCGCGCCCGCGCTGGAGCGCGCGATGCTCGTCAACACGGACCGAATCGTCGCCGCGGCGCGGCGCGTG
>CAYSUY010000271.1:0-3758 GCA_964434345.1 uncultured Acetobacteraceae bacterium | reverse complement strand
CGCATTCTCGTCACGCCCGAGCCAGGCTTGCTCGTGATCTTCCCCGGCTATCTCGAGCATTTCGTGCATCCCTATGCCGGCACGACGCCCCGCATCAGCATCGCGTTCAACGCCCGCATGCGGCGCAAGACCTGACGCCAGCGCCCGGCATGGCAGAACAATCCGGCGCGCGATAAGGTGTTGGAATGCGTAAGGTCCAGGTCGCATGAATTCACCGCCCACCGCCGCGGACAGCCAGGCCGCGTCGCCGCGGCCCGGTCCGGTCGCGCAGACGATCCAGACGCTGCTGCGCGAGCGCCGGCACGACGAACTCGTCGCGCTCGCCGAACGCACGGTCGCGGCGGCGCCGACCAATGCCGAGGCGTGGAACCTGCTTGCGGTCGCGCTCCGCCGTCTGAACAACACGCGCGCGGCCATCGCCTGCCTGCGGCGGGCGCTCGATCTCGATCCGCGCAATCCCACGGCGATGCTCAATCTCGGCGCGGCCTGCGGCGAGACCGGCCGCCCTGCCGATGCCGCCGCCTGGTATCGCGCGGTGCTGGAGCGTCAGCCCTCGGCCATCGTGTGGACGCATCTGGGCATCGCTCTCCACAAGACCGGCGATCCCGCCGCCGCCCTCGCCGCCTTCGACACCGCCCTCGCGCTCGACCCCGCCTATGCACGCTGCCATGTCGAGCGCGCACATGCGCTGCTCCGCCTCGGCCGCTTCGCCGAAGGCTGGGAGGAATTCGAATGGCGCTGGCGCCTCGACGCCGCCGACCGGCCCGCGCTGCCACGCCTCGCTTCGCCGCGCTGGACCGGCGAGGCGCTGGACGGACCGCTGCTGGTCCTGCCCGAGCAGGGCTTCGGCGACACGATCCTGTGCGCCCGCTTTCTGGCAGCACTGCGCGGACGGGTGCCGCGCGTGATCCTGGCCTGCAAGCCGGAGCTGATGCGCCTCTTCTCGACGCTCGAGGGAATCGACGCCCTCGTGCCGACCAATGTCGCTGCCCCGCCGCACGCCGCGCATATCCCGATGATGAGCCTGCCGCGCCTGACCATGCGCGCCGGCGACGCGCCGCCGCCGCCCGCGCGGCTGCATGTGCCGGCGGCGTCGCGCGCGGCCCTGGCGCCGCTGATCGCGCCCGCGCGCGGGCGGCTCAATGCCGGGATCGTCTGGTCGGGCAGCGTCACGTTCAAGGCCAACGCCCAGCGCGCGACCGCGCTCGAGCGCTTCCTCGCCTTCGCCGAGCTCCCGGGCCTGCGCCTGTTCAGCCTCCAGAAAGGCCCGCCAGCCGCCGACCTGGCCGCGCCGGGGCTCGGCCCGATCGTCACCGATCTCGGCCGGCACTGCGCGGATTTCGCCGACACCGCGGCCGCCATCGAACAGCTCGATCTCGTGATCATGACCGATTCCTCGGTCGCCCATCTCGCCGGATCGCTGGGCAAGCCGATCTGGAACCTCCTGCCCCATGCGCCCTACTGGCTCTATGGCATGGGTGGCGCGCGCACGCCCTGGTACCCCTCGATGCGCATGTTCCGCCAGGAGGGGCCCGGGGGGTGGGATCAGGTGTTCGCGGCCTGCCAGAACGATTTACGCGCCGCCGCGAACGGCGGGCGCCTTATCTGACACGCGAGAAGTGACCATGCAGCCGTCCTCGACAAGCGTCTCGACACAGCCTGCCGTCCGACGTCTTCACATCGGTGGCAGGGTCCCGGCACCGGGCTGGGAGATCATGGATGCGAATCCGGGGCCGCATGTCGACCATCTCGGAAATGCAGCCGATCTCTCCCGCTTCCCTGACCATAGCTTTGCGGCGGTCTATGCCTCGCATGTGCTCGAGCATTTCGACTATCGGCACGAACTCGTCCAGACGCTACGGGAATGGCGCCGCGTCCTCGTGCCTGGCGGGCGACTTCATGTCAGCGTGCCCAACCTCGACACGCTATGCCAACTGATGGTTGACCGGCAAAACCTGTCCATCAACGAGCGCTTCATGGTCATGCGGATGATGTTCGGCGGGCATGTTGATCGCTGGGACTATCACGTCTGCGGCCTCAACGCGGAATTCCTGAGCGCCTTCCTCAACGAGGCTGGGTTCAGGAATCCCGTCCGCGTAGGATCTTTTGGCCTGTTCAAGGACACGAGTGAACTCGCCTTCAAGGGCGTGCGCATCAGCCTCAATGTGATCGCAGAGGCGTAGGCGGGACGTGTGGCGACCGTCCCGACCGTGCCGCGTGGAGACCCTCGTCGATGATGAAGATCGCGGTGATTGGCGACAGCCATGCGATGTTCTGGACCGGGATCAATGTCCTCCAGTCGAACCGCACGGCCTTCGCCGGGGTCGATGTGTTCCATGTCGGGCCAGCGACCGCGCATAACCTTGCGCCGGCATCGGGCGAGGTGTCGCGATACATGCGCCACATCGAGACGACATTTGGACGACAACGCCAGATCTACGGCGCCACGATACTGTGTTTCGGTGAAATCGACTGCCGTGTTCACATCGTCAAGGCGGCACTCACCAAACGAACCAGCATCAGTGATGCGGTGCACAGGACGACAACCAACTACATGCGTTTCGTCGACTGGCTCGCACGCACTTACGACATACCCATCGTCCTGTGGGGACCCGGCCCGTCATCGGGCCTAGCCTTGACGCATACGGACGCGGACTACCCACGCACGGGAACGAACCTCGAGCGGAACTACGCGACCCACCTGTTCAACGAAAACCTGCGGCGCGAAGCCGAAAACCGGCGACGCATAGGCTACGGCTCCATCTTTCAGCGACTGATCGAACATAACGGGACAACACGCGCTGATGCGCACTTCGACAATTGCCATGTCGATGCGCGGCACCTCGCCGATGCCCTACCGGTCCTGAAAGCTGCCCTGGCCGATGCCGAGGCCCCCGACCTAAGTCATGCTTTGGAGCGGAGATGGCTCATTTCAGATACGCCATCGCGTTGGAATCTTGCCACGCGTCTGGTGCCAGCCACCACCGGTCGCGTGACCGAGGGCACAGTCGGCCTATTGCCGGACCAACCTAAAGGACAGTTTAGTTTCGTACTCGAGGGGCCGCCCATCCCGTCCCTGACGCTCGATCTGCGGGCCGCATTCATGCTCTCGCGCATCGTCGTCCATGGAGAGTGGTCCGGCGGTCCCGACAAGTCGCAAAGTCTGAAATACGAATGTGGCAATTCTCTTGGTCGGATGGAGCCGGTTGCGTACACCCAATCTGCGGGGGCGACCGTCGCGTCGGCCAGCCCACAACTCGTCGATATGTCCGCGCGCAGCGTGCCTACGCGGTTCGTGCGTATCAGCCTATCGGTGCCCGGAAAACTCGCGATCGACACGATCCAGGTCCTCGGAGATCTCTTCGCCACCACTTTGATTCGCTAAAATATCGCCCGCCCGCCCTCACCCCGTCTCGCCCCGCCTGACCCGATAGAGCCGGGCGCGGCGGGCGGTGTCGGCGGCGGCGAGGCCGGTCTCGGCGGCGGCGGCGCACAACGCCTCGCCAAGCCGCGCCGGTTCGCCTCGCCAGCCGGCAATGACGCGCGCGGCGGTCTCGTAGATCGCGACGCGGTACCAGGGCGCGAAGGCCGCGCCGATGAGGACGCGGTCCAGCCGCGGCGCCGGCGGCAGGAAGGGCAGATCGACGGAGACCGGCACCGTGTTGCCGAGAAAGCGCCGCAGCAGCGCCCAGGCCGCCTCGCGGCGCCCCAGCTCCAGCGCCAGCCGCGCGCGCGTCAGGACGATCGCGAAGACCGGC
>CAYSUY010000270.1:0-3787 GCA_964434345.1 uncultured Acetobacteraceae bacterium | reverse complement strand
AGGCGAAATAGGGATCGATCATCGCGCGGAGCAGCGCG
Source organism: uncultured Acetobacteraceae bacterium (assembly GCA_964434345.1). Lineage (GTDB taxonomy): Bacteria > Pseudomonadota > Alphaproteobacteria > CACIAM-22H2 > CACIAM-22H2 > CAIOSQ01. Next base: position 3,749 of record CAYSUY010000270.1, on the reverse strand, counting down.
GGATTGAACGCCAGGAAGAGCGGTGCCGACGGATAGGTGACGTCGACCGTCGCGATGCAGCCGTTCGAGAAATTCTCCTTCGAGAAGAAGAGCGGCTGTCCCTCGGGACCGGCGCAGAGCTTGTGCGCGGCGATCGTGTGTCGCCAGGCGAGGGCGCAGAGATCCGCATAGCCATGACCGGCGATGCGCGTGGCGCGCCGCTCGAGATCCGCGTCGAAGGCGGCGGCGCGGGCGAGCACGGCGTCGCGCTCGCGCAGCGCGCGGGCGAGAATGCCGAGCCCGTCGACGGCTTCGTCGCGGCGCCACCAGGGACGCAGCTTGCGGCCGAAGAACTCGACGCTGTACTCGTCGTCGTAGCCGACCAGCACCGTCGCCTCTGCCGGTCGCCGCGCGGTGGCGATCATCGGGATCGAGAGGGCGAGCACCGCATCGTAGTTGTAGTCGACCTTGCGCGGCGCGGCCTTCAAGCCGCCGACATGCGGCTTCCCGTCGGCCACGAAGCCGTCGCGGCAGTCGTTGATGTCGCCGACCAGCATCGTCGCCGCACCGGCCGCGGTCGCGAGATAGGCCGTGCCCCAGTCGATGCGCAGATGATCGCCCGCCTTCTCGAGCACCGGTTGGAATTCATGCCGGAAGGACAGGGCCTCGATGCCGTCGCGCGCGTGGCTCTCCCACAGCACGCGCTCATGCGGCAGGTTCACGCACCATTCGCCGGACATGTCGACATAGACCTCGACCTTGTGGCGGCGTGCGTCGAGCGACTGCGCGCGGAAATTCATGTAGGTGACCGGCCGCGACAGCAGGTCGAGATCGTCGGGCAGCAACGGCGAGACGAAGTCGAGACCGATCTCGACGGGACCGCAGCGAAACAGATAGGCGGATTTCGTCGCCGACACGGCGAGCGAGATCTGCTCCGCCGCGTGTGCGAGCCATTCGGCGCCGCCCATGAGGCGATAGGCGATCCCATCGACCCGGGCGACGGCGTAGAGCGCCATCTTCGTGCCCGTCCAGTGGCGCGGCCAGTCGTCGGTGAGCCGATCCGCCATCGACCAGACGCTGAGATAGGGGTCGTGGGTGACGAGAGGCACCGCGGGCGGGCGGCGCAGGCGTTCGGTCATGGTCGTCTCCTTGCGGTGCTGGTCTTCGTTGTGCGCGCGGCGGCCTTGCGCTGCGGGGATGTCGATGTCTCCGGCAGGGCGCTGCGACGCGACGCGCCGAGAAGTGCGCGCATGCGTGCCGCTGCGAGGTCTGCCTTGCGGGCGGCGATCGCCTGCCACACCTCGCGGTGCTGTTCGAGTTCGTCGGCCGGAAACGTCCGCCGCCGCGCACCCAGGACGAACGCCGTCTGGAGCGCGTTGCCGATCGCGGATGCGAGCCCGGCGTAGAAGAGGTTGCGTGTCGCCGCGACGATCGCGAGATGGAAGCCGACATCGGCCTCGACGACCGCGGCGATGTCGTCGCGGACCGACTCCATGCGTGCAAAGGCTGCGGCGATGGCGGCGTGATCCTCGTGCGTCCCGTTGAGCGCGGCGTAGCGGCACGCCTCCGGCTCGATCGCCGCGCGCAGCTCGTAGAGCTGGCGCAAGATGTCGTCGTCGGGTCCGGTCTGCAGCCGCCAGCGCAGGACGTCGGGATCGAGATGATGCCAGTCGCGGGACGGCCGCACGCGCGTTCCGGTCCTGCGGCCGATCGTGACCAGCCCCTTGCCGTGCAGCTTCTTGATCGCCTCGCGCAGGGGGGTGCGGCTGACGCCCAGGCGTGCGCCCAGGTCGGGTTCGGTAGGCAGGATGTCCCCGGGCGCGAAGCGGCCACGCAGGATCGCCTCGCCCAGCGCGTCCATGACGCGCTGGCTGAGCGTGACCGTGCGCATCGCCGCGCCGCCGCGCCGGATCGATTTCATCGTTGTCCGCCGTGTCCCTGTCCCGACGCCGTCGTCGAAGCGCATTGACAAGGCGCCGCGGCGATGACGATACTCTCATTCATCATACGAAAGAACATCTCGGCAGTCGAGGGAGGGACGGCGTGGCGGGGATCAGCCTGCGTAACGTGGGCAAAAGCTTCGGCTCGGTTGAGGTCATACCTGACCTTTCCCTGGAGATCGTCTCGGGCGAGTTCCTCGTCTTCCTTGGTCCGTCGGGCTGCGGGAAGTCGACCTTGCTGCGCATGATCGCCGGCCTCGAGGAATTGTCGAACGGGGAGATCCTGATCGACGGCTCGCGCGTCGACGCCCTGCCGCCCGGTCAGCGCGGCGTCGCGATGGTGTTCCAGCACTACGCCCTCTATCCGCACATGACCGTGCGCGACAACATGGCCTTCGGGCTGCGCAACATCGGGATGCCGGCCGGCGAGATCGACCGCAAGATCGCCGATGCGGCGCGCATCCTCGAGATGGACCATCTGCTCGCGCGCAAGCCGTCGCAACTCTCGGGCGGACAGCGCCAGCGCGTCGCGATCGGCCGCGCGATCGTCAAGGAGCCGAAGGCGTTCCTGTTCGACGAACCGCTGTCCAACCTCGACGCGGCGCTGCGCTCGCGCACCCGCATCGAACTTGCGCGGCTGCACCAGCAGGTCAAGGCGACGATGGTCTTCGTCACCCATGACCAGGTCGAGGCGATGACGATGGCCTCGCGCATCGCGATCATGAACCAGGGCCGCATCGAGCAGGTCGGGACGCCGCTGGAGGTGTACCGCCGGCCGCGGACGCGCTTCGTCGCCGGGTTCATCGGCACGCCGGCGATGAACATCATGCCCGTCCGCCTCCTCGGCGAGGAGAAGGGCGGGGCGGTCGTCGCCTTGCCGGGCGGGCAGCGCGTCGAGACCCGCGTTCCGATCGCCGGTCTCGGTTCGGCCGGAACACTCGAGCTGGGCGTGCGCGCGGAGCATGTCGCCACGAATGGCGGCATCGACGGCCGCGCAGAGGTCGTGGAGCGGCTCGGCGACCGCACCTTCGTCTATGCGCGCCTGACGGACGGCGCGCTGGTGGTCTACGAGGATGCGGGCGACAGCCAGGTGTCGGTCGGCGATCCGGTCGCGCTCGCCTTCAATCCGGCGCAGGTCCATCTCTTCGACGAAACGGGGATCGGGCACCATGCGGCCTGATCCGATCCGGCGATGAGCGCCCTGTCGCAAGCGCGGCCCGCCCGGGTCGCACGGCGCGACGCCGACGCGATCGGGCGGCGGACGGCATGGAACGCGCTGTTCATCGCGCCCTACATGCTCGTCTTCCTGGTGCTGCTCGTCGTGCCCCTCGTGCTCGGCATGTGGCTGAGCTTCCAGGACTACGACATGCTCGCCGGCTATGGCGGTCCGGTCGGCTGGGAGAATTACGAGCGTCTGCTCGACGATCGGATCTTCCTCGGCTCCGTGCGCAACACGATCTGGTTCGTGATCATCAGCGTGCCGGCCTTCGTCGGCCTCGGGCTCTTCCTGGCGCTGCTTCTCAACGACGACTCCCGCAAGTCCAGCTTCTTCCGCTCGATCTTCTTCGGGTCCTCGGTGCTTTCGGTGACGATCGTCACCCTGGTCTGGCGTCTCGTCTACATGCCGGATCGCGGATTGCTGCAGAACATCGCCGGGATGTTCGGCCTCACGGCACCCAATTTCATGACGACGGAGGCGCTGGCGCTTCCCGGCATCGCGATCGTCACGGTCTGGTGGATCATCGGCCTGCCGATGATGCTGTTCCTCGCGGCGTTGCAGCAGATCCCCAAGGAGATCTACGAGGCCGCCGCGCTCGACAACGCCTCGCG
>CAYSUY010000269.1:0-3877 GCA_964434345.1 uncultured Acetobacteraceae bacterium | reverse complement strand
AGCCGCCGATCGCCACCACGGCGTCCATCGGCTGCGCGCGCATCATCTCCTCGGTCTCCATCGCCATGAGGTTGCGCAGATACATGCTGGTCGGATGCGCGAAGGATTCGTGCAGCGAGATGGTCGGAAAGACCATCGGCAGGCCGCCGGCGCCCAGCACGCCGCGCTTGATCGCCTCGACCAGCTGCGGCGCCGTGCCGTGGCAGGCATTGTAGTCGGAGCCGGTGTCGGCGATGCCGATGATCGGCCGCTCCAGCGCCTCGTCGGTGTAGCCCATCGCGCGGATGAAGGCCTTGCGCAGGAACAGCGAGAACTCGGGATCGCCATAGGCCGTCAGGCCCTTCCGCATGCCGGTGCCGCCGCTCATCGCCATCCCTCCCGCCTGAAAAGATCAGGCGCGTCTTGTAGCAGAGCCTGACGCGTGCGGAAGCGTCAGCCGAGCCAGGGCAGGAAGGGCCGCCCCGCGAGGGCCTGCAGGAAGGTCCCGCCGACCAGCGCCGCATAACCCGCCGCCGCGGCGAGGATTGCGGCGCGCGCCGGCGCCGGCGCGAACAGCCGGCCCGCGATCCAGCCGGCGAGCGGCAGGGCGTGCATCGCATGGGTCGCGAGGAAATGCGCGACGCGCAGGTCGCCGCCCTCGCGCGCCCAGCCCAACAGCGCGAGGCGTCGCGCGCCCGCGGCCTCGACGCCGACGAGATGGCCCCCGACCCCCGAGAGATACCCCGCCACCGGCAGCGTCAGCGCGAAGGTGAGCACCAGACCGAGCCCGATCCCCAGACGCAGCGCCGGATCGCCACCGCCGCCGCGCGCGCGCAGGATGGCGACGCCCTGCACCGCCGCGGCCGAGGTCAGCAGGACCGCGAAGACGCCCATCGCGCCGTAGATCGCGGCCATCGCCGGTGTGGCGACATTGAAATGCGACGGAACGCCCGCGGCGGCCGCGCCCACGAGCCACGCCATCTCCAGCGCCACCGCCACGACGACGACCCGTGTGAACACGCGATAGCCGCGCCGCGCGGCGAAGCCGGGCGGCAGCCAGCGCGCGAACCAGGCGAGCGTGCCGAGATAGACGGCGAGCGCCGCCTCGAATTTCAGCGGCTTCGACCAGACCGCGACGCCGCCGACGAGCCGCGGGTCGATCGCCCAGGCCAGACATGTCGGCACCATGGCGAGCGCGAGGATCACGGCCGCCCCGGCGAAGAGCGGATCGCGACGAAACGCCTCGCCCAGCAGGGAAAGGCGCAGGACAGGCGGATGGAGGGGCGCGAAGGCGATCATGGGCGGATCTCCTGGAGGGCGGCGGCACGGGCGGCGGCGCGCGTCCAGCGCAGCGCCGCGAAGGCGAGGAACCCGGCCGGTCCGAACAGGAAGGCAAGGACGAGGCAGGGCAGGACGAGCGCGAAGGCGATCGCCTCGTCGCGCGCGGCGCGCACGATCGCGGCGCCGACGAGCAGGTCGAAGGCGAGGTAGTGGAGCCAGCCGGCGAGCGCGATCTCCGGCACCGTGAACAGCGCCATCACCTCCGGGAGGCTGCCGAACCCGCCCGGCGCGCCGGACCAGAAGGCGAGCACGAGGGCGCAATAGGCGAGCGAGAGCAGCGCCGGCAGCACCGCGCCCGCCACCAGCGCCACCGCGCGGCGCGGCAGCAGCGGAGACAGGCAGAGCGTCGTCCACCCCGCGAGGGCGAGCATGTTGGCGATTTCGAACGCGGCGTGGGGGCCGAGCATCGTCCCGACTCCATCTTGACGGTGTCAGGGCATCCTCGGTCGGACTTCCTGACACCGTCAAGATAAAAATTTGACAGCGTCAGGATGCTGACCTAATCCCGCTCGATGCCGAGGACGCCCGCCCCACCCCGCGCCAAATCGCCCCGCACCGCGTCGCCCCGCGCCATCGGCGATCCGGGTGGCAGTGCCCGCCGTGCCGCTCCCGGACCAGCGCCGCGTTACCACCATGGCGATCTGCGCGCGGCGCTGCTGCGCGCCGCCGAGGACGAACTGGTCGAGCGCGGCGCGGACGGCTTCTCTCTGCGCGGCGTCGCGCGCCGCGTCGGCGTCAGCCACGCCGCGCCGGCCCATCATTTCGCCGATACCGGCGCGCTGCTCGCGGCGCTCGCCGCGGAGGGGTTCCGGCGCTTCCTGGCGACGCAGCGCGCCCGCCAGGCGCGCGCCGCCGCCGATCCCCGCGCGCAGCTGCTCGCCGCCGGGGCCGGGTACATCGAATTCGCGGCGTCGCATCCGGCGCTGTTCCGGCTGATGTTCGCCTCCGACCGTCCGCATCGCGACGATCCGGACCTGACGCAGGCCGCCTGCGCCGCCTTCGACCATCTCGCGGTGTGCGTCGCGGCGACCGGCGCGACCGGCACGCCGCCCGCGCGCGCGGATCTCGTCGCCGCCTGGGCGATGGCCCATGGCCTCGCCGATCTGATGAATGCCGGCCAGCTCGACGCGCTGCTTCCGGCCGAGGGCCGCGACGCGGCGATCGCCGCGATACTCGGCCGCGCGATCCCGCCCGCCGCGCCTCAGCCTTCCGCCGACGGGAAGCGCTGACGCAGCCGCGCGCGCCAGGCCGCATCCTCGGCCAGCCAGGCCGAGACCGGGCGCGGCGCGGCGCCTCGCCCGGCGAGGATCTCCTCGAGCGCCCAGGCGAGGCAGAGATTGGACGACAGAACCGGCGGTCCACCCGCGCCGTTCAGCCGACTCATCGCCGCCAGCGTCGGCAGGCCGGTGCCGCTGATCACCACCGCGTCGACATCGAGCGTCGCGATGTCGTCGAGCACCGCCGTCGCCTGACGGCTGCGCTGCGCATAGATCGGATGATAGCCGCGCGCGATCGGCGCCGGTTCGCGCAGCAGCGCGATCTCGTAGCCGAGCTTGCCCCAATGCGCGAGGCAGGCGTCGGTCAACCATTTCGGATAGGGGCTCAACATCGCGAGCCGGCGCGCGCCCAGCCCGCGCAGCGCGCGGTCGATCGCGTCGACGGCCGCGACCACCGGCCGCGCCCCGTCCCAGGGCCGCGCGAAGGCGGCCGGCGCCTCGGCGAAGAGATAGGACGCGCCGGTGCAGGCGACGCCGATCGCGTCGAGCGGCGCGTCGGCGAACTGCGCGATCGCCGTGTCGATGGACTCGAAATACGCCACCAGCCGCGCGCGCATGTCCGGCGCCGGACAGGTCAGACGGCCGGATATCATCCCGATATCCGGCCCCAGCAGGACCGACAGCTCGGGCTCCACCGTCGCGTTGGCCTGCGGCGTCAGCATGCCGACAAGCCCGGCACAGCCATATTCCAGCCCGGCGGCCATGGCGTCAGGCCTGCGCCGTCCAGGCGTCCATGATCTCGGAGCCGGTGGCGCTCCACACGCCCTTGCGCGAGATCATGTGGCGCAGCGCCTTTTCCAGCGCGCCGATGCGATAGGGCTGGCCCGTGATCCAGGGATGCAGCGAGATCGCCATCACCCGCCCGCCCTGCGTCCCGGCTTCCTCGTAGAGACAGTCGAACTGGTCGCAGAGCTGGTCGCAGAACTCGTCTTCGGAATGATGGTTCTGGATCAGGATCGTGTAGTCGTCGATGTCCAGGGGATGCGGCATCGCGACCAGCCTGCCATGCGCGGTGCGCATCTCGTAGGGCATGTCGTCGTTGACCCAGTCGCAGCAATACTCGACGCCCGAAGCCGCGAGCAGGTCGAGCGTCGCCTTCGACTGCGACTTCGCCGGCGACAGCCAGCCGCGCACGCGCAGCCCCGGCACCCGGCGGAAGATGTCCAGCGTCGTCGCGATCTGCTTCTTCTCGTCCTCGACCGGCAGGCCCTCGTAATGCAGATGATCCATGTCCTGGCCGTTGGCGACGATCTCCCAGCCGCGCGCGACGCAGGCCTCGA
>CAYSUY010000268.1:0-3964 GCA_964434345.1 uncultured Acetobacteraceae bacterium | reverse complement strand
GCCTCCGCGCGGACGGGAGGACGGTCGCGAGGGGCGACCGTCGGCGCTCAAAAATCGCCGCAACCTCGTGTCACGCGGAGGGGCTCAGCCGGCGTCGAGCGTGCGCTGGTGGTCGAGGCGGCGGCGGACGATGTCCTCGCCGACGCCCAGGCCCTCGAGGACGCGGCCGGCCAGTTGCAAGCTGGCCTCCACCGTCTCGGGAACGGCGGAGCTGGCGCCGGCGGCGACCAGAAGCCGGGCATGCGCGGTGTCGCGGGCGCGCACGAAGACGGGAACATTGGCCCAGCGCAACCGGATGCCCCGCAAGATCCGCTCCGCGGCGGCGAAATCGTCCATGGTGACGACGATCGCGCTCGCCTCGCCGACATGCGCGCGCGCCAGCATGTCGAGGCGCGAGGCGTCGCCATAGAAGACCGGCTGGCCCTCCGCCCGCGCGCGGGCGACCGCCGCGGCATCGGTGTCGAGCGCCAGATAGGGCACGGATTCGGCCTGCAGCGTCGCGGCGAGGACACGGCCGACGCGGCCGAACCCGGCGATCACGACATGCCCGTCCTGGGGCTCGATCTCGGTCGCGGGGGCGGCGGGGGCGGCGCCGCGCTCCAGCCGCGATGCGACACGGCGCGCGAGCGCGGCGACCGGCGGCGTCGCGAGCATCGACAGCCCGGCGACGATCAGCATGAACTGCCCGGCCGCGGCATCGACGAGGCCGAGCGTCAGCGCCATGCCGACGACGATGAAGGCGAACTCGCCGGCCTGCCCCAGCAGCAGACCCGCCTCCAGCGCGGTATGGCGCGGCAATCCGAAGGCGCGGCACAGCGCGGCCACGATCGCGGCCTTGAGCAGGATCAGGCCGGCGACGGAAGCGAGCAGCCGCACCGGCATCTCCGCCACCAGGCGCCAGTCGATGCCCATGCCGACAGACACGAAGAACAGGCCCAGCATCAGGCCCTTGAAGGGTTCCAGATCGACCTCGATCTCGTGGCGGAACTCGGTCTCGGCCAGGAGAAGCCCGGCGAGGAAGGCGCCCAGCGCCATCGACAGACCAGCGGTCGCGGTCAGCATCGCGGTGCCCAGAACCACGAGCAGGATCGCCGCCATGAACATCTCGCGGCTGCGCGCCTGGGCCACGACGTGCAGGGCCGGGCGCAGGACGAGGCGTCCGATCGCGTAGATACCCGCGATCGCCAGCCCCGCCTTGGCCAGCGCCGCCGCCAGCTCGCCCGCGACCCCTGCACCGGGCTCCGCCGCGAGCATGCCGACGAGGAACAGGATCGGCACCACCGCGAGATCCTGGGTCAGCAGGATCGCGAAGCTGGCGCGGCCGAGCGGCGTCGCGAGACGGCGCGCCTGGACCAGGATCTGGACGACAATCGCGGTCGAGGACAGGGCAAGCGCGGCGCCGAAGACCGTGGCCGCCGCAATGGTGTTGCCGAAGGCGAGCGCGACGGCGGCGATCGCCGCGCCGGTCAGGCAAACCTGCAACGTGCCGAGCCCGAGCACCAGGCGGCGCATCGCCCAGAGCCGGTCGAGCGAGACCTCGAGCCCGATCGTGAAGAGCAGGAACACGACGCCGAGTTCGGCGAGGTTGCGCACGCCCTCGAGGTCGGCGATGACGATCCGGGCAAGCGCCGGAACATCGGCCGCCAGCAGCCCGAGCCCGAACGGCCCGATCGCGCCGCCGACCGCGAGATAGCCCAGCACGGGATTGATGCGCAGCCTCTGGACCAGAGGCAGGACGATGCCGGCGGCGACCAGGAAGACGATGATCTCACGCAGATGGGGAATGCTCGCCTCGGCGTGCATCGTCGCGTCCTCGCTGGTATGGCCGGGTGCCGCCGCGCCGCGGTCGCCCTGACCGATGGTCGTACGCCTGACCGTCGCATGGAAGCGTCACGATCGCCGGGACATCTTGCCGCAACCGCACGCCCCGGCCACGCGACCCGCGCGCGGCTTCGGGGAGAGGCTTGCACGCCGCCGCGCGCGCGCCATGATGTCGCCACGACGCGCCGGCACAAGCCGGTATCCGGTCCCCAGCTCCGAGGAAGGCCCCTTCATGCGCTCCGTTCCCGCCACGCGCCTCGCCCGTGTCCTGCTCCGCGCCGCGCCGGCGCTCGCCGCGCTGCCGCTGATGGCCTGCATCGAGACCGCCGTGATCGGCGGCACCGCCGCCGTGGGCACGGCGACCGCGCTCCAGGATCGCGGCGTGAAGGGCGCGGCCAACGATCTCGCCATCCGCGCCGAGATCAATGACCTCTGGCTCAAGGACCGCCATGGCCAGGCCTTCATGCGCGACCTCAACCTCCAGGTCCAGGAGGGCCGGGTGCTGGTGTCGGGAGAGGTCGCGACCGCGGACATGCGCGCCGACGCGATCCAGCTCGCCTGGAAGGCCTCGGGCGTGCGCGAGGTCCTGAACGAGGTCGAGGTCGGAGACACCGGCGGCCTGCGCACCTACTGGAACGACAGCAAGATCGTGCGCGAGCTCGAGGGCCGGATGCTGCTCGAACGTGGCGTCAACTCGCTCAACTACAGCGTCGAATCGTATAACGGGACCGTGTTCCTGCTCGGCGTCGCCCAGGACCAGACCGAACTCAACCGCGTGCTGCAGCTCGCCCGCAACATCGGCGCGGTCAAGAAGGTCGTGAACCACGTCCTGCTCAAGGACGATCCGCGGCGGTTCCGCGCCGCGCCGGGCTGAGCGGAGCGGCGGCCGATGGGACAGGCGGTACGGGCCGATGCCGATCCGGCGACCCGGCTGCGCGACCTCGTGGCCGCGCCGGGCGCGGATATCGACATCGCCGAGGCGGCGCTCGCCTGCGCCGAGCTCGACCGCCCGGGCATCGACCTTGTGCCCTACCGCGCGCATCTCGACAGGCTTGCGGCGGATGCGCGCGCGCTGTCTGGCGACGGGCCGCCGGCGGGACTCGCGGCGCTGCTTGCGGACGCGCATGGCTATCGCGGCGACCAGGAGACCTACGACGACCTCGCCAACGCAGACCTGACCCGTGTGATCGACAGGCGCCGCGGCCTGCCTGTCGCGCTCGCGATCTTGTGGATGCATGCGGCGCGCGCGCGGGGCTGGCGTTGCGTCGGGCTCAACATGCCGGCGCATGTCCTGCTGCGGCTGGAGGTGGGGCCGTCGTCCTGGGTGCTGGACCCGTTCGAGGGCGGCGAGACGCTGGATCGCGCCGGTCTCGCCGCGCGCGTCGCGCGGCTGCGCGCCGCGGCGCCCGGCCTGCGCGCGGAGGATCTCGCCGAGCTCGACGACCGCGCCGTGCTGCTGCGCCTGCAGAACAACATCCGCGTGCGGCTGCAGCAGGCCGGCGAGACGCAGCGCGCCCTCGACGTACTGGGCCGGATGCTGATCGTGGCCCCGGGCGCGCTCGAACTCTGGCAGGAGGCGAGCGCGCTGCACGAGCAACTGGGCAGCCTGCGCGCGGCGCGCGACTGCCTCGACAGTGCGATGGCGCTTGCCGGGACCTCGCCGGCGCGGCAACGTATCGCCATCGAACGCGCGCGGCTCGCGAGCCGCCTCAACTGAGCGCCCGCGTCGCCGCGCCTGCCCCTCCCCGATTTCCGGACACCGCCGTCATGAAGCTCGCCGTCGCCATCCAGATGGATCCCATCGAAGGCGTCGCCATCGATGCCGACTCGACCTTCGCCCTCGCCGAGGCGGCGCAGGCGCGCGGCCATTCGCTCTGGCACTATCTCGTGTCGCACCTGTCCTTCCGCGACGGGCGGCTGACCGCGCGCGCGCGGCCTCTGACGGTGCGCCGGGTGCACGGCGACCATGCCACGCTGGGACCGGTCGAGACGATCGATCTGGCGACCATGGACGTCGTGCTGATGCGCCAGGATCCGCCTTTCGACATGGCGTACATCACCGCCACCCATCTGCTGGAGCATGTCCATCCGCGCACGCTGGTGGTCAACGATCCCGCCCATGTCCGCAACGCGCCGGAAAAGC
>CAYSUY010000267.1:0-4044 GCA_964434345.1 uncultured Acetobacteraceae bacterium | reverse complement strand
ATCCGCACCAGTTCGAGGAGATCATCAACAAGGAACTCGAGAAGCACCATGGCGGGCTCGGCCGCGCGCAGAGCGCGATCCAGACGGTGGCCGATGCCTGCCCGGCGCTCGGGATCGTCGCCGCGGTGCTGGGCGTCATCAAGACCATGGCCTCGATCAACGAGCCCCCGGAGATCCTCGGCCGGATGATCGGCGGCGCGCTGGTCGGCACGTTCCTCGGGATCTTTCTCGCCTACGGCTTCCTCGGTCCCTTCGCCAGCCGCATGAAGCAGATCTTCGACGACGACCACAAATTCTACGAGATCATCCGCGACACGATGGTCGCGCATCTGCATGGACAGGCGCCGCAGATCGCGATCGAGATCGGTCGCAAGAGCGTGCCGTCCGAGATCCAGCCGAGCTTCGCGCAGCTCGAAGAAGCCACCCAGGCCATCCCGGCCGCGGTGTGACGGCCGCGTGCGGCACGGCGACGATCGGCATCACTTGTCCGACGACGCCGTCACCGTGCGGATGAAATAGCGCTGCAGAAGCAGGAACGGGATCATCGCCAGCAGGATGGCGGTCGACGCCGAGGCGAACAGACCGCCCCAGTTCGCCTGCTCGAGGGTGATGTTGCGCGCGATCGCGACCTGGACGACGATCAGTTCGGGGGTGCTCGCGGCGACCAGCGGCCAGAAGAACGCGTCCCATTGGTGGATGAACTGCATCAGCGCCGCGGTGGCGATGGTCGGACCCGACAGCGGCATGGTGAGCCGCAGGAAGATCGTCCACCAGCTTGCCCCGTCGACGCGCGCGGCCTCGTAGATCTCGCGCGGAATGCCGAGAAAGAACTGCCGGAACAGGAAGACGACCAGCCCGTTGGCGAGGTCCGGGACGATCAGCGCGGCGTAGGTGTTGGTCCAGTCGAGCGTGCGGATCAGCGTGTAGAGCGGGATCACGATCGACTCGAACGGCATCATGAAGGTGAGCAGCACGAAGGCGAAGAGCGCGCGCTTGAACGGGAAGGCGAAGACCGCGAAGGCGAAGCCCGCCGCGGCATTGATCATCGTGCCGACGGCAACGGTGGTCACCGACACGAGCGTCGAATTGAACACCGCGCGCGGCATGTCGCTGGCGAGCATCGTGCGGACATGCTCGAGGGTCAGCTGCTCCGGCACCAGGGTCCGCCAGCCGACCTCGGAGGCATAGCGGAAGATCTCGCCGCCCGGGCGGATCGCGGAGACCAGGATCCACCAGATCGGCAGGAGCAGCACGGCCGCCACGACGACCATCGCCGCATAGCGCAGCGCGCCAAGGACCATGCGTCCACCCGGGACCGTGGTCATCCCGCCCTCTCATGCGCGGCCCGGAACAGCCGCAATTCGAGCACCGCGATGATCCCGATGATCGCGAGGATCACGGTGGAGATCGCCAGCGACCGGCCGTGGTTCAGCAGGGCGAAGGCGGCCTGATAGGCTTCGAACATCAACAGCGCCGTCGACCCCGCCGGCCCGCCATGGGTGATGACATAGACCGGGGCGAAGAGCAGGAAGTTGATCGCGGTGTCGGCGACCATCACGAAGGCGAGCGGCCGGCGCATCAGCGGCAGGGTGATGCGCAGGAAACGCTGCCAGGATCCGGCGCCGTCTATGGCCGCTGCCTCGTGCAGCTCGCGCGGAATCGCCAGCAGGCCGGCAAGCAGGAAGATCATCCAATAGCCGGCCCCCTTCCATGTGCAGACCAGGATGAGCGTCGCCAGCGACTGGTTCTCCGACCGGAAGAAGGGCTGGGGCGGCAGACCCAGCGCCCGCAGAACGCCGTTGACCGGCCCGACGCTGGGCTCCAGCAGGATGCTCCAGATCACGCTGGTCAGCGCGATCGAGACCGTCATCGGCAGCAGATAGGCGGCGCGGAACAGCGCCACGCCGCGCGTCGGCCGCAGCACAAGCAGCGCGAGCCCCATCGCACAGCAGATCTGGAACGGATTGACGATCAGGTTGAACAGCAGGGTGACACGGATCGAGGACCAGAAGGTCGGGTCCTCGGCGAGATCGGTGTAATTGCGCAGTCCGACGAAGACCGTGTCGCCACGCAGCGTCGTGCCGGTGAAGCCGCCCACAAGCGCGATCAGGATCGGACCGAGGCGGAAGACGAGCAGCCCGAGCAGCGCCGGCGCGAGGAAGGCGGCCGGGATCCAGAGCGGGACGCGGAAGGAGGCCATCTTGTCCCCTGCGGCACCATCTGCCGCCGGCCCGGCGCGAAGCCGGTCCGGCGGCCATGGCGGCTGCGTGTCAGCGATACTTCTGCATCTCGCGGTCGATGCGCTGCGCCGCGCCGGACAGCGCGGTCTTCACGTCCGCGCCGGTCTGGATGTCGCGCAGGGCGACGCGCACGAGATCCTCGTACTCGCGGAACCCGGGCGTGGCCGGACGCGGCAGGGCCGTGTTGTCGAGCTCATGCCGGACGATCCGCCACATGTCCGTGTCGAAGGTCGCCTTCTCCGAATCCCAGATCGACTTCAGCACCGGGGGATAGGGACGCAGCTTGAACCAGAGCGAATGCAGTTCCTCGGTCATGAAGTCGTTGAGGAAGGTCAGCGTCTGGGCCTGGTTGCGCGTGCGCGGATTGATGGCGAAATGCCACGCGCCGGTCGGGGTCACGGGCTTGCCCTTCTCGAAATAGGGGATCGGCGCGACGCCGAAATCGAGATTGGGGAAACGCTGCTGCAGCGTGGCGACGCTGAACGTGCCGGCGACCAGCATCGCGATCTTGCCGTTGCCGAACATCTCGACCGGGATGTTGGGATCGAACTGCCCCTGCGGGCTGACCTTCCAGTCGGTGTAGAGGCGCTGCATCCAGGTATAGGCCTCGACGAAGGCGGGGCTGTCGATGAACCCCGTCGCCTTGAACCCGTCCGGGCTCAGCGCGACTCCGCCGAGCGACTGGCCGAGCGGCAACAGCTGGTAGGGGCGCTCGGACTGCTCGAACGCATAGCCCCATTGCCCCTTCGCGGCGTCGGTCAGCTTGCGTGCCGCCTCGACCGTCTTTTCCCAGGTCCAGCGCTGGGCGACATCCGCCGGCGGCGGGGCGACCCCGGCCTCCTTGAACAGCGCCTTGTTGTAGAACATGACCTGCATCGAGCTGCCGAACGGCGCGGAGGCGAGCTTGCCGTCGTAGGTCGAGGCGGCCAGCGCCGATTTCGCGAAGCGCGAGGCGTCGAGATGCGGCGTCAGATCCATCAGATGGCCGCGCGCGCCATAGGACGCCGTGAGCGGCGAGTCGCAGATGAAGATGTCCGGATCGGCGTTGCGCGCCTGAAGCCGGACCTCGATCGTCTGGAAGATCTGGTTGAACGGGATCTTCTCGACCGCGAGCTTGATCGACGGGTTGCGCTTCTCGAACCACTCCATCAACGGATTGACCTGATTGTCCGGCCAGCCCATCCAGATCACCTTGAGCGTGGTCGGCGTCTGCGCCCGCGCGGCCCCGCCGCCCAGCGTCGCCGCCGCACCAGCCGCCAGTCCGAGCCTGCCGAGGCCCCTGCGTGCGATCTTCGTCATCGTTTCTTCCTCCGGATCTGGTTGAATGCCTGTGTCCGTCGCGCGCGACACTAGGACCGGGCGTCGCATAGCGTCAAACGGATAGCCGGAAAGTGACTGCTGGATGAAGACCCCATGACGAAGATCCTGATCGATTGCGATCCCGGCCACGACGATGCGGTCGCGATCCTCACCGCCGCGCGGCATCTCGACCTCGTCGGAATCACGACCGTGTTCGGCAACGCGCCGGTCGAGAACACCACGCGCAACGCGCTCGCGATCTGCACGCTGGGCGGCATCGCAGCGCCCGTGGCGCAGGGCTTCGCCGGCCCATTCGTCGGCGGCGCGCCGCCCTTCGCCGCAGCAGCGCATGGCCGCAGCGGCATGGACGGCGCGGAGCTGCCCGAGCCCGATCGCGCCGCCGAACCGGTCCACGCGGTCGAGCTGATCATCGAGCTGGCGCGTCGCCATAAGGGCGAGCTCGTGCTGGCGATCATCGGCGCCCACACCAATGCCGCCGTCGCGC
>CAYSUY010000266.1:0-4178 GCA_964434345.1 uncultured Acetobacteraceae bacterium | reverse complement strand
GAAGCCCTCTCCAGGGAATTTCTGACCTGGAGAGGGTTTTGGGAGAGGGTTTTGGCGACGGCCTCAGTACATGTGCTGGCCGCCGTTGATCGACAGCGTCGAGCCGGTGATGAAGGCGCCCTCGTCCGCCACCAGGAAGACGACGCCGCGGGCGATCTCGGCGGCGTGGCCGAGGCGGCCGACCGGGATGCGCGCGATGATCTTCTTGAGGACGTCGGCCGGCACGGCCTGGACCATCTCGGTGTCGATGTAGCCCGGCGCGATCGCATTGACGGTGATGCCCTTGGCGGCGCCTTCCTGGGCGAGCGCCTTGGTGAAGCCGTGGATGCCGGACTTCGCGGCGGCGTAGTTGACCTGGCCGTACTGGCCCATCTGACCGTTGACCGATCCGATGTTGACGATGCGGCCGAAGCCCTTCTCGAGCATCGCGTCCCAGACGCATTTGGACAGGTTGTAACAACTGCCCAGGTTGGTATCGATCACCTGGTCCCACATGTCGCGCGACAGGCGCTTCATCGTGGCATCGCGGGTGATGCCCGCATTGTTCACCAGGATCTCGATCGGACCGATCTCGGCCGAGATCTTCGCCACCGCCGCCTGGCACGCGGCGAAGTCGCCGACATCGAATTTGTAGGCGGGGATCCCGGTCTCGGCCGTGAAGGCCTGGGCGATCGCGTCGTTTCCGCCGTAGTTGGCGACGACGCGATGACCCGCCTTCTTCAGCCCCTCGCTGATGGCGCGACCGATGCCGCGGGTACCGCCCGTCACGAGCGCAATGCGTCCAGTCATGATGTCCTCCCTTTTTCCTGGTCTATGCCGGTTCAGCGCTCGACGCAGAGCGCGATGCCCATGCCGCCGCCGATGCACAGCGTCGCGAGGCCCTTGCGCGCGCCGCGGCGCTGCATCTCGAACAGCAGCGTGTTGAGCACGCGCGCGCCCGATGCGCCGACCGGATGGCCGATCGCGATGGCCCCGCCATTGACGTTCACCTTCGCCGGATCCCAGCCCATGTCCTTGTTGACGGCGCAGGCCTGGGCCGCGAAGGCCTCGTTGGCCTCGATCAGGTCGAGATCCCCGACCGACCAGCCGGCCTTCTGCAACGCCTTGCGCGAGGCCGGGATCGGGCCAGAGCCCATGATCGCCGGATCGACGCCCGCGGTGGCCCAGGAGACGATGCGCGCCAGCGGCGTGACACCGCGCCGCGCCGCCTCGGCCTCGCTCATCAGCACCGCGACCGCGGCGCCGTCGTTGATGCCCGAGGCATTGCCTGCGGTCACCGAGCCGTTCTTGTCGAACGCCGCGCGCAGCTTGGCCAACGTCTCGATGGTCGTGCCGTGCTTCGGATACTCGTCGTCGGCGACCACGACGTCGCCCTTGCGGGTCTTGACGGTGACCGGAACGATCTCGTCCTTGAACTTGCCGGCCTTCTGCGCGGCCTCGGCCTTGTTCTGCGAGGCCAGCGCGAAGCGATCCTGCTCCTCGCGGCCGATCTGCCATTTCTGGGCGACGTTCTCGGCCGTGTTGCCCATGTGGTAGCCGTGGAAAGCGTCCCACAGCCCGTCGCGCAGCATGGTGTCGACGAGCTCGGTGCCGCCCATCTTCACGCCTGCGCGCAACTGCACGCAGTGCGGCGCCTGGGTCATGCTTTCCTGGCCGCCGGCGACGACGATGGCGCTGTCGCCGTTGCGGATCGCCTGGAAGCCGAGCGCGACCGCGCGCAGACCCGACCCGCAGAGCTGGTTGATGCCGTAGGCCGTCTTCTCGGCCGGGATGCCGGCCTTCATGGCGGCCTGCCGCGCGGGGTTCTGGCCGGCGCCCGCAGTCAGGATCTGGCCCATGACCACTTCGTCGACCTCTGCGGCCTCGACCTTGGCGCGACGCAGAACCTCGGCGATCGCGATCGCGCCCAGGTCATGCGCGGTGAGCGACGCGAAAGCTCCGTTGAAGCTGCCGACCGGCGTGCGCGCGGCGGCGGCGATGACGATATCGGTCACGGCGTATCCTCCTCTGAATGGCGGGGGCGTCTAATGGCGGCAACTTACGTGCAGCTTACGGACGGACCATAGCGCGGTCTGCGTCAGCTTGCCGCATGTGCGCGTATCCAGGCGATCAGATCCGGCCAGAGCGACGCCGGCGCACGCGACGAGGCGAGCATGCCGATATGGCCAAGGGACGGGGTCAGGGCATGCGCACCGGGGATCGCGCGCGCCAGCGGCAGGGCCGCGGGCGGCGGCACGATGCGGTCGCGCGCCGGCACGACGACCAGCGTCGGCAGCGCGATGCGCGCCGGGTCGACGACGTCCCCGCCGACCCGCCAGGCACCGCGCGCGGTCTCGTTCGCCCCATACCATCCGGACAGGCAGGCCCGCGCCACCGGCGCCGCCAGCGGAACCCCGTCGTTGAGCCAGTCCTCGAGCGCCACGAACTCCGCCGCGCCGGCCTCCGGCGCGCGCGCAAAGGCGACGAACTTGCGCAGCGCCAGCAAGGGGTCGAGCCCCGCGAACAGCGCCTGCAGCATGTCGGCCGGCACCTCGCCGGCGCGCTCGGCGACCGGCAGCCAGAGCGCGGCCTGCGCCGCGAGCGCGCGGGCGAGATCGGGGCGTTCGGCATGGAAATCCCAGGGCGTCGCGAGCAGGACCAGGGACGCGACCTGTGCGCCGGCGCGCGCCAGCGGCAGGGCAAGGAGCCCGCCCATGCAATAGCCGACCAGGGTCACGCGCCGCCCCGTCGTCGCCGCGACATGGGCAAGGCAGCGCGCGAGGCGGCCGGCGACATACGCATCGAGGTCCCAGCCGCGCTCGACCGCGCCGGGCCGGTCCCAATCGACGAGAAACGGACGCAGCCCGGCCGCCCGCAGCGCCTCGACGAAGCTGCGGCGAGGCGCAAGGTCGAGGATGTAGCCGCGATTGACGAGCGACGGGATCAGCAGGACCGGCGGGGCGCCGCTGTCCGGCGCGCAATCGAGGAGCCGCGTCGTCCCCTCGCGCCAGACCTCCGCCCAGGACGGCTGCACGCGCCGATAGGGATGCCGACGGTAGCGTTCTATCCCGGCTGCGAAGGCCGCGGCACGGGACAGGATTTCCGTCCGCAGCGCGCCGCGCAGCGCCTCAGGATCGGCGCGCGCGAGCGCCGCGGCGAGCGCCGGATCCGCCGCCGCCAGCCGCCTCGAGAGCGGCGACCCGGGATTCGAGCTCGGCAACGCGCCGGGCGAGCCGAACAAGGTCGCCGCCGCCATCGCCAGATGCAGTCCCAGCGGACGCGGCGCCAGGCGGCGGATCGGAGGCGGCGGCAGGGGCGGAAGCGGTGGCGGGCGCATCATCGGCGCGGCCATGCTGGGCCGCGGCCGCCGCCCCTGTCCAGAGCGCGGCCCACGCGGCCGGCGCACCTGCGAGACGCTGCATCATCTCGGCCAGCGCGGGATCCGCCGCCGCCGCGACGACCTGCTCCTGCCACAGGTCGAGGAAACGTCGCGCAAGGGCGGCGGGATCTTCGGCGTCGTTCATGGTCGGGACCCGGATGAAAGGCGGGGGAACGGAGGCGGCGCTTGCAGCGTGGGGGGTTCGGGTGCAGCATAACCCCCATGACGGCAGAGGGAAAACCGGCCGACGCCCAGGCGCAGGCCGCCGCGGATGCGACCGACGACGCCAAGCGCGTCAAGGTCAAGAAATACGCCAATCGCCGTCTCTACAACACGGCGACATCCACCTATGTGACGCTCGACGACCTCTCGACCATGGTCAAGCAGGGTATCGATTTCGTCGTCCACGACGCCAAGACCGGCGAGGACATCACCCGCGCGGTGCTGACGCAGATCATCGTCGAGGAGGAATCGAAAGGCGGACAGAACCTGCTGCCGATCGGGTTCCTGCGGCAGCTGATCGGCTTCTACGGCGACAATCTGCAGGCGGTGGTGCCGCGCTACCTCGAAGCCTCGATGACGGCCTTCGCGCACAACCAGGAACAGATGCGCGACTCCATGCAGGCGGCCTTCGGCGGCTTCTTCCCGTTCGGCCCGCAGATCGAGGACGCGAGCAAGCGCAACCTTGCGCTGTTCCAGGCCGCGATGACGCAGATGTGGGCGCCGTTCGGGGCCGGCCAGGATGCGGCTTCCCCCGCAGGTCAGCCCGCTGCCGCCAGCTCGGCGGGTACGGGCTCGGCCAGCACGGGCTCGGCCAGCG
>CAYSUY010000265.1:0-4187 GCA_964434345.1 uncultured Acetobacteraceae bacterium | reverse complement strand
CGCGATGTCGAGCACCGCCTTCAAGCGCGACATCCAGGATCCCAAGACGATCCGCGACTTCTGCGCGCTCGTGCAGAGCCCGGAGCGGCTGCGGCTGCTCACCTGCCTCACCGTCGCCGACATCCGCGCGGTCGGCCCGACCGTCTGGAACGCCTGGAAGGCGACGCTGATCCGCGATCTCTACCAACGCGCCGAGGAAGAGATGGCCGGCGTGTCCGGCGCGGCGAGCGTGCGCGGTCGCGTCGAGGCCGCCCAGGCCCTTCTGCGCGCCCAGCTTGCCGACTGGCCGGAGGCGGATTTCGCCGAGCATGTCGCCCGCGGCTATCCGGCCTATTGGCTGTCGCTCGACGCGGAGACCCACGCCCGTCATGCGCGGCTGATGCGGCAGGCCGAGACGGCGCAGGCGCCGCTCTCCCTCGACACGCGCATCGATCGCGGGCGCGGCATCACCGAGATCACGATCTACTGCGAGGATCATCCCGGCCTGTTCAGCCGGATCGCCGGCGCGATGGCGTTGGCCGGCGCCAACATCGTGGGCGCGCAGATCTTCACGATGACCAACGGCATGGCGCTCGACAGTTTCACCATCCAGGAAGCGCCGGCGATCGACGGCGCCGCGCCGGCGGCCTTCGCGGAGCCGGCGCGCCTCGCGCGGCTCTCGGCGCTGATCGACCAGGCGCTGTCGGGGCGCATCCGGCTCGCGGAACAGATCGCGCGGCGCCGCCGCCAGGTGATGGGCCGCACGCGCGTCTTCACCGTCCCGCCGCGCGTGTTCGTCGACAACGACGCGTCGGTCATGCACACGGTGATCGAGGTCAACGGCCGCGACCGGCTGGGCTTCCTGTTCGACGTCACGCGCGCGATCACCGCGCTCGGCCTGCAGATCTCGACCGCGAAGATCATGACGTGGGGCGAGCGCGTGGTCGACGTGTTCTACGTGAAGGACGTCTTCGGTCACAAGATCGTGTCGGAGACCAAGCTGCGCCATGTCCGCGAGCGGCTGCTCGCGGCGGTCGCCGATCCCGATGCGCCCGTCGAGACGCCGCGCGCCCCGCGCGCCGCCGCCCAGGCCGCCGCGGCGCCCTGACCGCCCGGGCGATCAGGCGTGTCGCAGCGCCTCGATCGGGTCGAGGGCCGCCGCCCGCCGCGCCGGATAGTAGCCGAAGACGATCCCGACGCCCGCGCTCACGCCGACCGCGAGCAGGATCGCCTCGGGCGAGACCAGCGTCGGCCAGCCCGCGATGCGCGTCAGCGCGCGCGCCGCCGCGAAGCCAAGGGCCGCGCCCGCGACGCCGCCGAGCGCAGAGAGCGTCGCCGCCTCGATCAGGAACTGCATCAGCACGTCGCGCGGCCGCGCGCCGACCGCGAGCCTGAGGCCGATCTCGCGCGTGCGCTCGGTGACAGAGACCAGCATGATGTTCATGATCCCGATGCCGCCGACGAGCAGCGACACCGTCGCGATCGCGGCGAGCAGCCAGGACAGCGTGCGCGAGGAGGCGTCGCGCGTCGCCGCGATGTCGGCGAGGTTGCGCAGCAGGAAGTCGTCCTCCTGCGCCGCGGCCAGGCGATGGCGCTGGCGCAGCAGCGCGCGGATCTGTTCCTCCGCCTGGGCGGTGTCCTCGCCGTCGCGCACCCTGACCGTGATCGAGCCGACCGCGCGCGCGTTGGCGCGGTTGACGCCGAGGACCCTTTGCTGGGCGGCGCGCAGCGGTGCCACCACGACATCGTCCTGGTCCTGTCCGCCGGTGGTCTGGCCCTTGCGCGCCAGGACGCCGACGACGCGGAAGGGCACGTTGCGCAGCCGGATCGTCTCGCCGATCGGGTCGATCTCGTCGAACAGCGTGCGCGCGACGGTCTCGCCGAGCAGCACGACCTGCGCGCCGCGATCATAGTCCTCGGCCTCCAGCCCGCGGCCCAGCGCGATCTCCCAGTCGCGCGCGACGAAGAAGGCGGGGGTGACGCCGAGCAGCCAGCTCGACCAGTTGACGCCTCCGGCGACCACCTGGACCTGGCCGCGCGAGGTCGGTGCGGCGGCCTCGACGGCGTCGATCTCGCGCTCCAGCGCCAGCGCGTCGTCCTGCGTCAGGCTCGCGCGCGCGCCGGATCCAAGTCGCACGCCGCCGACGGTGACGTTGCCGGGCACGACGACGATCAGGTTGGCGCCGAGCGCCCGGATCTGGGCGAGCACGGTCTCGCGCGCGCCGGATCCCACGGCCACCATCGCGATCACGGCCGCGACGCCGATGAAGATCCCGAGCATGGTCAGCGCGGAGCGCAGCGCGTTTGCGCGCAGCGAATCGAGTGCGCCGGTGAAGGCGTCGAGCGGACTCATGCGGCGGGTCCCGTGCGCGCGGCGAGCGCCGCCGCGGCATCGCGTGGCGCCTGCCGCCGGTCCTCGACCAGCCGTCCGTCGCGAAAGGTCAGGACGCGCGTGGCGAAGGCCGCGATCTCGGGATCGTGGGTGACGACCACGAGCGTGATGCCGCGGGCATGCAGCGCCTGGAACAGCGCCATGATCTCGAGCCCGGTGCGGCTGTCGAGCGCGCCGGTCGGCTCGTCGGCGAGGATGGCGCCGGGCTCGTTGACCAGCGCGCGCGCGATCGCGACGCGTTGCTGCTGGCCGCCGGAGAGTTCCAGCGGCGTGTGGTCGAGCCGCGCGCCGAGGCCGAGCGTCTCCAGCACCGCGGCGGCGCGCCGCCGCCGTTCGCCGCGAGGGACCCCGGCATAGACGAGGGGCAGGGCGACGTTCTCCACCGCCGTGGCGCGCGGCAGCAGGTTGAAGGACTGGAAGACGAAACCGAGCTTGCGGTTGCGCATGACCGCGCGTGCGTCCGCATCGAGGCCGGCGACGTCCTCGCCGTCCAGGCGGTAGCGTCCGCGCGTCGGCTGGTCGAGCAGGCCGAGCAGGTTCATGAAGGTCGATTTGCCCGATCCCGATGGGCCCATCACGGCGACGAACTCGCCATGGCCGATCGCCACGCCGACACCGTCGAGGGCGCGCAGCGCCGTGCCGCCCATGGTGTAGACGCGGGCGAGATCCTCGACCTCCATGAGGGCGCGCCCGGGCGCGGCCGCGTCCATGCTCACAGGCCGAAACGTGGTCCGGCGGATGGCGCGGCGGAAGCGGCCGGCGCGCGCGGTCCGCCGCCGACGACGAGTTCCTGCCCCGCCGCGAGTCCCTCGCCGGCGATCTCCGTGACGCTGCCGTCGCCGATGCCGAGACGGACCGCGATCGCCCGCGGCGTTCCATCGGCGTCGAGGACATGGATACGTCCCTGGGCGACGGCGACCGTGGCGGCGGCGTTGCGCTGCGCGCGCCAGGCCTCCCAGGCCGGCGTCTGCTCGGGGCGCAGGATCGCGGCGATTCGCCGGTCCGTCTGCTGGCGCGCCGCGCCCATGCGTGCGCGCAGCTGATCGGGGGGCAGTCCTGCGGCGCGGAGCGCGCGCAGCTGCTCGCGCGCCTCCTCGACGATGCGTCCGAGCGCCGCGCGCTGTGTCTCGTCGAGCGTCAATTCCTTCGCGAGCACCGGCTCGATCTGGTCGAGGCCTACGAAGCCGCCGCCGCGACCGCCCTGCCCGGCGGGTGGCGCCGTCGCCGTGTCGGTGCCGCGCGCGGCACCAACGGGACGCCAGCGCAGGGCGGCGTTGGGCGCCCGCAGCACGTCGTCGCGGCGGTCGGTGATCAGCCGTACGGTCGCGGTCATGCCCGGCATCAGGCGCTGGTCACGGTTTTCGGCGCTGATCACGACCACATACGTGACGACGTTCTGGATCGTCTGCGCGCCGAGCCGGGTCATCAGCACTTCGCCGCGGAAATTCGCCGTCGGATAGGCGGCGACACTGAATTGCGCCTCCTGACCGGGCCGGATGCGGCCGACATCGGCCTCGTCGACGGCGACATGGATCTCCACATGGCGCAGGTCCTGGGCGATCGTGAACAGGACCGGCGCCTGCAGGCTCGCCGCGACGGTCTGGCCGACATCGACGTCGCGCCGGATGACGACACCGTCGATCGGCGCCTTGATCTCGGCCCGGTCGAGATCGACCTCGACCTGGCGCAGGACCGCCTCGCGCTGAGCGACCTGGGCCTCGGCGCCCGCGATCTGGGTCTGGGCGACCAGGAGCGCCGCCTGGGCGCCGTTGCGCGCCGCGCGCGCGGCCTCGCCCTGGGCGCGGGCGGCGGCGCG
>CAYSUY010000264.1:293-4309 GCA_964434345.1 uncultured Acetobacteraceae bacterium | reverse complement strand
GACATCGACCTACAGCGCCTCATCGGACGCCCGCCGCGCTGGATCGACGAGGACGCCATCCGCGCCGTGGTCGGCGGCCGCACCGTGCTGGTCACGGGAGCAGGCGGTTCGATCGGCGGCGAACTCTGCCGCATCATCGCACGCTTCAACCCGGGCAAGCTCGTGCTCGTCGAGCGAAGCGAGAACGCGCTCTTCGAGATCGACCGCCAGATCGCGCGCCGCCATCCGAACCTCGCGCGCCGCGCCGCGCTGCACGATGTCGTCGACGCCGAGGCGACGCTCGCGCTCTTCCGCGAGGAGGAGCCCGACATCGTCTTCCACGCCGCCGCGCACAAGCATGTGCCGATGATGGAGGACCACCCCGGCCTCGCGGTCGACAACAACATCTTCGGCACGAAGAGCGCCGTCGACGCCGCGGTCGCGGTGGGGGCCGAGCGCTTCGTCATGGTCTCGACCGACAAGGCCGTGCACCCGACCTCGATCATGGGCTCGACCAAGCGCCTCGCCGAGCTCTATGTCCAGCATGTGAACCGCACCAGCGGCACCGCCTGCTCGCTGGTGCGCTTCGGAAACGTCCTCGGAAGCTCGGGCTCGGTGCTCGAGACCTGGAAGCGCCAGATCGCCGACGGCGGTCCCGTGACCGTGACCGATCCGCGCATGACGCGCTACTTCATGTCGATCCCCGAGGCGGCGAGCCTGGTCATCCAGGCCGCGGCGCTGACCGACCGCAGCGCGGCCAGCGGCGAGGTCTTCGTCCTCGACATGGGCGAGCCGTTCCGCATCGTCGACCTCGCGACGCGTTTCATCGCGATGCACGGCCTGACGCCCGTCTTCCCGGGCGATCGCCAGGCGGGTTCGCGCGCGGGCGAGATCGCCGTCGCGTACACCGGCATCCGTCCGGGCGAGAAGCTCTACGAGGAGCTCGCGCTCGACGCAGAGACCATCCGCGAGACGCGCCACCCGGACATCCGGATCTGGGGCCTGACCCCGCCGAGCCCCGCGTGGGTCGCCTCGATGCTCGGGATGCTCGAGCCGAGCCGCCGCTCGCGCGACGCCGCCCGCGTCGCCTCGCAGGTTCGCGAGCTCGTGCCCGAGCGTGCGCCGTGCCAGGCCGTCGCCTGACGCGTCGCGCACGGTGGAGCCTGAGGTGAAACCGGAGTTGAAGCCCGGGTTGACGTCCGGCGGGCGTCTGAACCGGTCCTTCATGTTCTGCGATCGCGCCGGGGCGGGGTCGTCGCCCGCGCGCGGCGGTCAGACGCGCTCGGCTTCCGCCGCGAGTCGGGCGCTTGCCTCAAGGCTCCGGATGAGCTCTTCGGTCGCCCGGATCGCGTTGTCGAGGCTGCTGGTCCCCGTGATCTGCCGGATGGGGTCCGCGCGGCGGTCTTCGGCCAACTTGTCCTCGACCACGCGGCGGTTCGCCACCAGTTCGACGAGGATCGCGCGGGCTTCGGCCAGCGCGGCCGCGGCGTGTCCTGGTTCCATTCCCGCAAGCATCGTCATGGGGTCCGCGCCGTCCGCGCCCGAGGTCGACGCCGCCCGGGGCACCGACAGTTGAGACCTGAATCGCGCAGACATGGAGGGGAATGATGGCAAGGTTCCGTCCGTCGGGCAAGTCCCTCGGGCGGAACCGGCCGCGCCCGAGAACCGGATCGGCCCTCCGGACGGCGGCATCGCGACCATACAGGACGCGCGAACGGGACCGCGGAGAATTCGTCGTCGGCGCGCCGCGGCGGACGGCGCATGTGCGTGAAGCGCCTCGATCCACGCGCCTCGATCCACGCGCCTCGACCCACCACATCGATCCACCACCTCAACCCACGCGCCTCCATCGCACGGGAGATCATCGTCGACCCCGCGACGACAGGTCGCCATCGACGGGCTCCCTCCCGGTGCCGTCGCCATCGACGCGGCGGCGGTCAGAGCGCTTCCGATTCGATCGATGCCGCTTCGCCCGCGAGCTTCTTCTCGGCGTAGCGGCGGATCCAGTTCTCCCAGCTCTTGCCGCTGGCCGCGTCCTTGCCGGTGAACGACAGGCGCACGACATGCGCAAGCGGCACCTCGACGCGCGTGTTCGAGTCTCCGGGAAGCAGGCGGATCGACTCGCCTTCCTCGCCGAGCCGCGCGTCGAAGGCGAAGCCCTCGACCGAGCGCCCGTCGCGCGTCTCGATGGTCACGTCGCCGCGGAAGTCGACCGCGCGGCGCACGGCCTCGCGCAGGAGCGTGCGGTCGGTGCCGTCGACCGAGGGCGTCGGGTTGTCGGAAGCGGGGTGGGTCACGGGCGAATCTCGCGACGGATTGCGCGCAGGCTCAGTATCCCGACGAGGTCTCGTCGTCCTCGATCGGTGGTGGCGGAAAGCGCACATCGGTCATCGGGTTGTAGAGCTCCCAGCCCTGCGCGCGGATCACCCGCGACAGCGATCGGAACGGACGGCCCGGCGCGGGGCGGCCCATGAACAGTTCTTCCCACAGCTCGGACTCCGAAACCTCGATCGTCAGCGCGATCACCGGATCCTGCCCCGGCGGCAGCTCGACCACGATGCCCGGGCCGTAGAGGTAGTTTCCGCCGACCCTGTCCGGCCCCGTGTTCAGCGACGCAAAGACCTCGACGATCTCCGCGCGCGACCCAAGCGGCGCGAGGCCGCCGCCGTCGGACTTCGGCCGCGGGCGCTGGATGATGTACAGGTCGGACGACATCGGGGTCGGGATGATACAGGCGGGCGTTCGCCATGACGGCGTCCGCGCGCGGGATCGCGCGGTTCACGGCGCCTCGGGCGCAAGCAGCGACGCGGCGGTCTCGAGCAGTCGGACAAGCGACACCGGCTTGAGCAGGTAGGCGCGGGCGCCGATGCCCGTCGCGAACTCGCGGTGCCGGCGACCCTGGTTCGCGGTCACCATGATCACGGGCACGGCCGAGCCTTCCTCCTGCATCTTCTCGAGGACCAGGAGCCCGGAGCTGCGCGGCAGCATCATGTCGAGGACGAGGAGGTCGGGCTTCTCCTCGCGGACGAGGTGCAGCGCGCCCAGCCCGTCCGCCGCGGTCAGCGTGCGGGCGCCCTCGTGCCGGAACGCCATCTCGATCGACTGGAGGATGTCCGGATCGTCGTCGACGATGGCGATCGTACGTTGGGCGAATCGGTTCGACATGCGGCGTGCCCTCGCGAACTCGTGCGTGCGGTCGGTCTGACGGTGTCTCGGTCGCCGGGTCGCGCGGTCACGGACGCGTGCGCGGGTCGAGCAGCGCCTCGCGGTACGCGGCTTCGAGCGGAAGCGGCGCGCCTGGCTGCGCGAGCGCGGCGGGGTCGGTCGGCTCGAGGATCGGACGCGCGAGGTCCGCGAGCAGCGCGGGCGTCATCCACGGCAGCGCCGCGAGCTTGCGCTCGAGGCGGGGCGGCATGGGCGCGCCCTCGCGCTCGTGCTTCGGGCGCGAGTTCCAGCGGCGGTGCACCCAGAGGTACTGCTCGGGGCTCTCGCGGATCATCCACTCGATCGCGCGGTTGAAGCGCGCGCCGACATAGAGCATCGGATCGTCCTGCGCGGCCCAGTCCGTCGGCTCGATCACATCGGTCACGCGCAGCTCGTAGCGGAACGCGCCGTCGACGCGGCGCGCATAGCCGCAGACGATCGGGATCTCGTAGCGCAGCGCGAGCAGGGGGATCGACTTGTAGGTCGACGCGAGGCGCGAGAAGAACGGCACGAACAGTCCGTCGTCGCCGGCGTTCTGGTCGGCGATGAAGCCGACCTTTCCGCCCGACTCGATCACCTTCTGGATCTCGTCGGTCGCGCCCCACTTGGTGATGACCTTCAGGCCCGTGCGCTGCCGCACGCCGAGCAGCCAGTCGTTCAGGAAGCGGTTGTCGAGCGGCCGCGCCAATGCGGTCATCTCGAAGCCGACCAGCGCGAGCACATAGCCGAGGATCTCCCAGTTGCCGACATGGCCGGTCACGAAGAGGCAGGGGCGGTCGCTCGTCAGGTGCTCCATCGCGCGGCCGACGCCGCCGAGCCGCACGCGTTCATGC
>CAYSUY010000264.1:0-283 GCA_964434345.1 uncultured Acetobacteraceae bacterium | reverse complement strand
CCGCGGCCGACCACGCGCGGCATCGCGAAGGCGTCGACCATGAACAGGCCGAACATGTGGCCGATCGAGCTGTCGACGATTCGCCGCTGCAGCTCGATCGGCATCGTCGGGAAGGCGCGCGCGACGCCGGTGCGCGCCCGCTCGCGGCGCTTCCTCGAGCAGCGCGCATAGACGCGGCCGACCAGCCGAGCGGTCTCCATGTTCTGCTCGGGGTCGAACGGTGAAAACAACGCGGCGACCGTTCTGGCCGCCGCGTATTGGGTGAGTTCGATGGGAACCGACA
>CAYSUY010000263.1:0-4357 GCA_964434345.1 uncultured Acetobacteraceae bacterium | reverse complement strand
TGCCGGTCGTGCGCGTCATCGTCGCGCGGATCGTGGCGCCGCCACCGCGGCCCTGAACCCGGAGCGCCTCCGATGAATTCGCTCTTCGCCGGCCTGACCGTCTCGATCTTCGAGGAGATGTCCGCCCTGGCACGTCAGCACCAGGCGATCAATCTCGGCCAGGGCTTTCCCGACGATCCCGGGCCCGAGGATGTCCGGCGCAAGGCCGCCGACGCCGTGATGACGGGCTGGAACCAGTATCCGCCGATGCTCGGCCTGCCCGAGCTGCGCGAGGCTGTCGCGCGCCATTACCGCACGCATCAGGGGCTCGAGATCGATGCCGCCAGCGAGGTGATGATCACCTCCGGCGCGACCGAGGCGCTGGCCGGGGCGCTGCTCGCCCTGATCGAGCCGGGCGACGAGGTGGTGCTGTTCGAGCCGGCCTACGATGCCTATCTGCCGCTGATCCGCCGCGCCGGCGGCGTGCCGCGCTTCGTCAAGCTGGCGCCGCCGGACTGGCGCTTCACCGCCGCGCAGCTCGCCGCGGCGATCACGCCGCGCACCCGCGTCGTGCTGCTCAACAACCCGCAGAATCCCTCGGGCGCGGTCTATGGGCCGGCCGAGCTGCAGCTGATAGCCGACGCGACGGCCGGTACCGGCGCCATCGTGGTGGCCGACGAGGTGTGGGAGCATGTGATCTTCGACGATCGCCCCCATACCTCGGTGCTGGCCATTCCCGACCTGCGGCGGCGCTGCGTCAAGATCGGCTCCGCGGGGAAGATCTTCTGCCTGACCGGCTGGAAGGTCGGCTTCGTCGTCGCCGCGCCCGAGATCGTAAAGGTGCTGGGCAAGGCGCACCAGTACATCACCTTCACGACGCCGCCCAATCTCCAGGTCGCCGTGGCCTACGGGCTCGACAAGCCGGCGTCGCATTTCGACGCGATGCGCGCCGACCTTCAGATGCGGCGCGACCGGCTCGCAGCCGGCCTGACCGCCGCCGGTTTTGCCGCGCTGCCGGCGGAGGGGACGTATTTCCTGAACGTCGACCTGGCGCCGCTCGGCCTGACCGACGACGCCGCATTCTGCCGCCGGCTGGTCACGGAGGCCGGGGTCGCCGCGATCCCGGTCTCGGCCTTCTACGCCGACGCCAGCATGCGCAGCGTGATCCGCTTCTGCTTCGCCAAGGCCGACACGACGCTGGATGGCGCGGTGGCGCGGCTCGTCGACGCCGCGCCACGCCTCGTGCGCTGAGCGCCGCGTCTCACTTCGCCGGCACGCGCCCCGCGAAATGGACGACGAAACGCGCGCAGACATCGACCATCTGCTCGACGAGCGTCGCGCCCGTCTTCTCGGAACACAGGGTCGGATCGCCGGTGCCGACGCCGAGATTGTAGATCGCCTCGTATTCGTGCGGCAGCCCGACCTCGGCGCCGTCGAAGCTGCCCGCGCCCAGCGACGTGAACGGGATGTCGAGCTCCGCGCAGCGCTTGAGCGGCGCGCCCGCGGGGATCAGGTCGCGTCGGATCAGTTCGGGGAAGAGATGCATCGCGGTGCTGGTCACCGGATCGGCGCCGTGGCCCGCGACCTTCTTCGCCATCTCGGGGCCGAGGATGCGCGGCAGCATCCCGTAGCCGATCCGCCAGAGATAGAGGCTGGGCATGATCATCCCGGTGCGGCGATGGACCTCGCGCGCCACCTCGGCGATCGGCCCGACATTGCCGCCATGGCCGTTGATGAAGACGATGCGCGTCAGGCCGTTGCGATGCAGCGAGGCGACCATGTCGGCGATCACCGCGGTCAGCGTCGCGGGCGAGATCGCGATGCCGCCGGGCATCGGCCCGAAATGATCGGCGCCGCCGAAGGCGAGGACTGGCGCCACCACCGTACGGGTTCCGCGCCCGCATGCGGAGAGCGCGATCAGCTCGGCGAGCTTCTCCGCCAGCAGGTAGTCGCCCATCGGCGCATGCGGACCCTGGTCCTCGTGGCTGCCCATCGGCAACAGCACGACCGGATTGGTGGCGTAGAGCGCCCGCCCCTCCCCGCCGCTGATCGTGCCCATATGGACCTTGGGTTCGGTGAGGCTTGCCATCGTCTGTCTCCGGTTGCGCGTGCAGTGCGTCCGGGACGTTAGCCCCATCTCGCCGACACGCAAAGCGATCCTGGCTCCGTCCCCGGGTCTCCGCGAGAGGGAAAGACAATGCCGACACACGCACCGTCCTCCTGGCCGCGCGCCAGCGCGGCTGGGAGGACAGACGCCGTGCGCCAAGCACGGCGGCAGGAGGGCATGCGTGGCTGAAGAGACCTGCGCCCGGCGACGATCCCGCGCGTGAAACTTCGATCCAGAGTAGTATTTCGCTGCGGCACTCCCTCATCCTGCGGCACGCTGGAGCGAAACAGCACTCTGGATCGGATCTTCCCTTACGATGAAACTTTCCGTCACGGATCGCCAGAGCATGGTCGGCGCCGGGCTGGTGCAGGGGGGGCTCCTGCTGTCCCTGCACGAATGGTTCCGAGCCTTCGGCTTTCAGCCCACGGATCTCGTCTGGGCGGCGCCGGCATACACGCTGATCATATTCGCGCCGACGACCTTCAATTTCCTCAGGCACGAATTCACCCTTCGCCAGAGCCTGGCTGGCGCAGCCGCCGCGACGCTGCCCTTTGTCGCGACGGCCGCATGGTCCGGCTGGTCTTCGGTCGCAGGCGCCGAGGATGCGTGGTTCTTCGCCTCCGCGGCCGGTTTCTTCATGTTCTGCCTCACCAGCCTGATCGCGTGGTTCATCATGCTGCCATTCGTGCAGTCGGGGCTGCGCGACGGGCACATGCGCGTCCAGTACGCCCGCCTGTTCGACGATGCGTGGCGCAATGCCCTGCTGCTGGCGAACTGCATCCTGTTCGCGGCGCTGTTCTGGATGCTGCTCGGGCTCTGGGGCGGGCTGTTCCTCGTTCTCCGCATGGAGTTTTTCAGGGATCTCTTCACCTCCCGCTCCTTCGTCTATCTCGCGACGGCCGTCGCGATCGGCTTCGCGATCTCGCTGGAGGAAAAGGAGGCTGGTGCATTGCGGACGCTGCGGCGGCATCTGCTTGCCTTCCAGACCCGCCTCCTGCCGCTCGCGGCGCTGATCGTCGTGCTGTTCCTCGGGGCGCTGCCGATCGCCGGGCTGGCGCCCCTCTGGTCGACGGGCCACACGACGCCGCTCATCCTGAGCATTCTGGCGATCCTCATCTGCCTCACCAACGCGGCCTGGCAGGACGGCAGCCAGCCGCCGCCCTTTCCGGTCGCCGTGCAATGGGTGGTGCGCGGAGCACTGGCCCTGTCGCCGATACTGGCCGCGCTGTGCATCTGGTCGCTGTCCTTGCGTATCGGGCAGCATGGCTGGTCGATCGATCGCGTCTGGGCGGCCATACTGGTGACGCTCGCGGGCCTGTACGCCGTCGGATATGCCGCCTCTGCCGTGACGCGAGGGTGGTTGCGGTTTCTCGGCACGACCAATACCTGGCTGGCGCTCCTGGTGATCGGCACCCTGCTCGCCGTCCATACGCCACTGCTCGACCCGTCGGCCATTTCCGCCTCGAGCCAGATGCGCCGGCTTCTTTCGGGCGCGGTGAAACCCGAGCGCTTCGACTTCGACCATCTCCGCTTCGATCTCGGTCGTGCCGGGGTCGAGGCGCTGCGCGCGCTCGCCGAGCTCGGCGATCACCCGCATTCGGGCGTCATCCGCGACAAGGCGCGGGATGCCCTGGCGCGCAAGACCCGATATGCCGGCCACGAGCAGATCGCGTTCGACGAAACGGCCATCAGGGCCCGGTTGAAGCCCTATCCGCTTGGCAGCACCGTGCCGGAGCCCTTCATCGTCTTTCTCGCGGAGCGACTGGCGAGCGCGTCGTCGAGCCATCACCTGACTGCGCTCAGGACCGGCAAGGCGGTGCCGCTGCTCGCCATCGACCTCGGGATGGGGCCGGAACCGGAACTGATCTTGATGGCCTTCCCATTCCCCGCCTTCGCCGTCGTCGACGGCCGATGGCGGCAGATCGGCTGGTTCGACTTCAATGGCCTGACGATCAAGCCTGACGAGATCACCGCGCTTCTTCAGCGCGGCGACGCACGGCCGGCGGAACGCGTGTGGAGCGACCTTCGGCTCGGGACCCGCAGGGGCACCCTCAAGCCGCTCTCGGACGATTGACGCAGAAAATCCGATCCTCCGGCGCTGCGCTCACCCGCCCCGTCACTCCGGCAATGACGCCATGAAGCGGCGCAGATCGGGGGCCCATTTCGCAGCCTCGGCGCGGCCGCAGGCATGGCCGGCGTCGGTGTCGAGTTCGACCTGTTCGGCGACGACGCCCGCCGCGGGCAGCTTCGGCATCACGCGCGCGAACAGGC
>CAYSUY010000262.1:0-4367 GCA_964434345.1 uncultured Acetobacteraceae bacterium | reverse complement strand
CCGACCGCTGAGCGAGGCGTCGGGCAAGACGTTGGCCGAGACCGGCGTGACGGCGACGGCACCCCTCGCTTGCGCCCTCGTCCCCGCGGACCGTGAACCTGACTGCGCCCGAACTTCCCTACCCGACCGCCCGCAACCCCTCCGGCCGCGGGCCGCCGGTGGCCCAGTCGAGGAGTTCGACGGTGTGGAGGACCGGGGTGCCGGTGCCGCTCGCGATCTGGGTCATGCAGCCGATATTGCCGGCGGCGATGGCGCCGCGAATGCGCGTGACCTCGGCCTCGGTGCCCGGCGGCACCGCGATCCAGATCAGACCGCCGCCCCAGTGGAGGAACCAGTCGCCGCGAGTACCCTCTCCAGCGCAGAACCCCCCGGTGGCCGGGCGACTTCTTCGCACACGTCCCGGGGTTGCTGCGCTGGAGAGATTTTCTCTGCGGCCAGCATGAGTGACGTCATGCAATTGCAGACCGCATCTGGTCGTCGCCCCAGTCGAGCATCGTGGCCACGATCGCCCGTGCATGCTCAGGCTGCAGCAGATGTGGCGCCTCGTCATCGTAACGATACTCGACGGCATAAGGTGTCAGTCGCCGCATGTCGATGACCGGCACGTTGCACGTTTGACCGACATCGGCCAGGCGCGCCGCCAGTTCCTCGAGGTCGTGTGTTCGGCGATAGTCGAGTGCATGAAGGCACATGATCGCCTTCAACACCTTTTCCACCGACTGTTGGGCATGAAAGAGCGCGATGGCCAAGGGCACTTCCGGCGCATCGAGCAGAGCCGTCATCGCCACGGCATCGCGGCGAGCAAGACGCAGCAGACGCGCCGCCTCCTCACGCTGCGGCGTCATGCAGCACCCTACCCTCCTGTCGAACCCGATAGGGAAGCGTGCCCGGGACCTGGCTACGCCGATCGAAGTCGTGACGCGCGAAGAGCAGCAGATCGACGCCGACACCAAGCCGTCCCAGGGCAGCCTTCAGGCGAAGATATTCGGCCG
Organism: uncultured Acetobacteraceae bacterium; assembly: GCA_964434345.1. Classification (GTDB taxonomy): domain Bacteria; phylum Pseudomonadota; class Alphaproteobacteria; order CACIAM-22H2; family CACIAM-22H2; genus CAIOSQ01. The sequence continues at coordinate 3,375 of CAYSUY010000262.1, read as the reverse complement.
CCTTGTCCGGCAGGTCCGGCTCGACGACGGCAAGATCGAGGTCTGACGCGGCGGATGCCTCGCCGCGGGCATAGGAACCGAAGACGATCACCGTCACAGGGCGCGTCGCGGCCGCAGCGAGCCGCGCAGCCGCCGACCGCAGTTGTTCATCGCTCAGCATGGCCGATGATCCTCCTTCCGCGGCAGGCGGCGCGCGTATCGCCATCTCTCTGCGGCGCAAATTACCTCAATCCGCTTGCGCCCGCTAACTGCCGACCACCCCCAACCCCTCCGGCCGCGGGCCGCCGGTGGCCCAGTCGAGGAGTTCGACGGTGTGGAGGACCGGGGTGCCGGTGCCGCTCGCGAGCTGGGTCATGCAGCCGATATTGCCGGCGGCGATCGCGTCGGGGGCGACGCGCGCGATGTTGGCGAGCTTGCGTGCCTTGAGCTGGCCCGCGATCTCCGGCTGCAGCAGGTTGTAGGTGCCGGCCGAGCCGCAGCACAGATGGCCTTCCGGCACGTCGCGCACGACGAAGCCGGCCTTGGCCAGCAGCGTCTTGGGCAGCGCCGTGATCTTCTGGCCGTGCTGCAGCGAACAGGCGCTGTGATAGGCCAGCGTCAGCTTTTCCGGCGCGGCGGCCGCGCCCAGGCCCAGTTCGGCGACCAGCTCGCTGACGTCGCGCGCGAGCGACGACACGCGCGCGGCCGCCGCGGCGAGGTCGCGGTCCTCGCGGAACATGAAGCCGTAGTCCTTCACCGTCGTGCCGCAGCCCGAGGCGTTGACCACGATCGCGTCGGGGCCCCGCCCCCGCCACAGCGCCAGCCAGGCGCGGATGTTGCGCGACGCCGCGTCATGCGCCGCGTCGCGCTGGCCCAGGTGATGCGTCAGCGCCCCGCAGCACCCGGCCCCCGGCGCCACCGCCACCTCGCAGCCCAGCCGCGTGAGCAGCCGGATCGTCGCCTCGTTGATGCGCGGATCCAGCACCTGCTGCGCGCAGCCGGTCAGCAGCGCCACGCGCTTGCGCAGCCGGCCCTCGGCCGGAAAGACCTGCGGCCGGTCCATCGGCGAAGGCGACGGGATGCGCGCCGGCGCCAGCGCCAGCATCGCGCGCAGCCGCGACGGCATGAGGGGCGCGAGCGGCTTCGCCAGCTTCGCGGCGACGAGCGCCAGGCGGAACAGCTTCGGCCGCGGCAGAACCGCACCCAGCACACGGCGCATCAGCCGGTCGATCAGCGGACGCCGGAAATGGGTCTCGATATGCGCGCGGGCATGGTCGACGAGATGCATGTAATGCACGCTCGACGGACAGGTCGTCATGCAGGACAGGCAGGACAGGCAGCGATCGACATGCGTGACCACGCGTGGATCGGGGGCGCCGCCGCGCTCCAGCATGTCCTTCATCAGGTAGATGCGCCCGCGCGGGCTGTCGAGTTCGTCGCCGAGCAGCGCATAGGTCGGGCAGGTCGCGGTGCAGAAGCCGCAATGCACGCAGCTGCGCAGGATCTTCTCGGCCGCGGCGGTATCGGGATCGGCAAGCTGCGCCAGGCTGAAATGGGTCTGCATGATGCGTCGTCCCTCACACGCCGGCGTAGAGCCGGCCGGGATTGAGGATGCGCTTGGGGTCGAAGCTTTCCTTCACCCGCGCGCTCAGCCGCGCCAGCGCCGCCGGCTGCGGGTGGAAGACGTCGATGCCCGCGCGCAGGCTGGTCGGCGCGCGCAGCAGCGTCGCATGACCGCCGGCGCCGGCGGCGGCGATCGCGCCGCGAATGCGCGTGGCCTCCGCCTCGGTGCCCGGCGGCACCGCGATCCAGATCAGCCCACCGCCCCAGTCGAGGAACCAGTCGCCGGGCAGCGTCGCCGCGATCGCGGGTGCGGCGGCCGGCGGCACCGAGACGCGCCACAGCGCCGCTGCTACATCCGGCAGCAACGCGCCGACGTCGCGGATCTCCACCCAGAGGCGGCGCGAGCGCATCGAATGCAGCTCCTCGTCCGGCGCGCGCCCGGCGAGCAGCGCGCGCAGGCCGGCGCAGCGCGCCGCCACCGAGGCCGGCGTGCCCTCGATGCGCAGCGCGACCACGCTGGCGCCCGCCGCGCGCACCATGTCGATGGCCGAGCGCGCAGCGATCTCCACCGGCAGCAGCGCCGCGCCCGAGACCTCGAAGGGCGAGTTGAGCGCATCGGTCATCGCCCGCACCGCCGCCGCGACGTCGAGGCCGAACAGCAGCACGGTACGCGCCTTGGGCGGCGCCGGCAGCACCTTGACCGTGACCTCCGTCATCGCACCGAGCGTGCCCAGCGATCCGCAGAAGATCTTGGGCAGGTCGTAGCCGGTGACGTTCTTCACCACCTTGCTGCCGGCCTTGAAGATCTCGCCGCGGCCGCTGACCGCCTGGAAGCCCAGCAGATGGTCACGCGCGGCGCCGGCCTTGACGCGGCGTGGCCCGGAAATGCCGCAGGCGAGCGCCCCGCCGATCGTGCCGCCACCGGCGGCGGCGCCAAGCAGCGCCGACAGATCGACCGGCTCGAAAGCGAGCATCTGTCCCTTCGCGGCGATCGCAGCCTCGATCTCCGCCATCGGCGTCGCCGCCGCCGCGGTCAGGATCAGCTCCTCGGGCTCGTAGGCCAGGATGCCCGAAATTGCCGACAGATCGACGGCGTGGCGCGCCTGCACCGGCCGGCCATAGCCGCGCTTCGTGCCGCTGCCGGAGAGGTCGAGCGGGATTTCCTCGGCCGCCGCCCAGGCGACGACCTCGCGCAGCTGCGCCGCATCGGCGGGCTTGAATGTCTCGGTCATCAGAATCGCGGCAGTTCGGGGAAGGGCAGCTCGCCGCGGCGCACATGCATGCGCCCCAGCTCGGCGCAGCGATGCAGCACCGGGAAGACCTTGCCGGGATTGAGCAGGCCACCGGGGTCGAAGGCGCATTTGAGGCGCTGCTGCTGGGCGAGGTCCGCCTCGTCGAACATCGTGCCCATCAGGTCGCGCTTCTCGACGCCGACGCCGTGCTCGCCGGTCAGCACGCCGCCCACCTCGACGCAGAGCCGCAGGATGTCGGCGCCGAATTCCTCGGCGCGCTCCGTCTCGCCGGGCTTGCTTGCATCGTAGAGGATCAGCGGATGCAGGTTGCCGTCGCCGGCATGGAAGACGTTGGCGAGGCGCAGGCCGTAGCGCACCGACATCTCGCCCATGCGCCGCAGCACCTCGGGCAGGCGACGGCGCGGGATCGTGCCGTCCATGCAGTAGTAGTCGGGGCCGATGCGGCCCACCGCCGGGAAGGCGGCCTTGCGGCCCGCCCAGAAGCGCAGCCGCTCCTCCTCGCTGGTCGAGGTCCGCGCGTAGACGGCGCCGTTGGCGCGCGCGATCGCCTCGACCGAGCCGATCAGCTCCTCCACCTCGG
>CAYSUY010000261.1:0-4368 GCA_964434345.1 uncultured Acetobacteraceae bacterium | reverse complement strand
GGTCGTGATGGCGGCCAACGACGAGCGCCAGGGCTTCAACCATCCGGGTTCAGCGATCCGGGCGGGGCTCGTCGCCAGCGCCGGGAAATTCGTCTTCCTCGACGCCGCGATGCCCCTGGCCGGACATTTGGCCGCCTATCTCGCCCAGTTCCGGACCTGGTACGGCGCCTGCGTCCAGCGCTTCTTCGACCCGGAGAGCGAACCGTCAGGAAAGGAGACAAGTTGCCCGCACCCGTCCGGCGACACGCGCTTCCTCTTTCCCGCCGCGTACCGGCTGCCGGCGGCCGTCGCGCCCGACCGCCTGATCGGCGCGTGGTCAGGCGTCCTCGCGCGCACGCCGCATGGCGCCGGCGACGGTCAGGAAGTCTGTCTCGCGATCGAGACGCAGGACGCCAAGGGTCTCGCCGCGACGATGGCGTTCGGCGCCGGGCCGGAACGCCGTCTGCCGATGACCAGCACGCGGCCGCGACTGCGCAGCGACGGTGCCAGCTTCGTCTACACCGTCGAGTCGAGGGGCTATCGCATGACCGTCACGCCGCGCGGGCGCGACGCGCTCGACCTCGAGATCTCGACGGCCCATGGCGCCACGGCCTTCGCCGCCACGCTGGCGCGCGGTTGCTGAGCCACGCGATGCGCGAGGACCCGACGACCCCGCGGAGCCTCGAGGAGGTCGAGCGGCAATGCTTCTTGCTGCTCGCCCGCGCGGTGCGCGACCGGCGCAGCGCGCTGCACATCGCGACGCTGGCGAGCGCCGGACGCGACGGGTTCCCCGCCGCGCGCAGCGTCGTGCTCCGCGCCGCCGACACGACGCACCGGACGCTACGATTCCACACCGATCAGCGTTCGGCGAAATACGCCGAACTGGAGGCCGATCCGCGCGTGGCGATCCTGTTCTACGATCCCCGCGCGCGGCTGCAATTCCGTTTCCACGCCATCGCCACGCTCCATCGCGGCGACGCGGCGGCATGCGCCGTCTGGAACGGCGTCGCGGCCGGCAGCCGGCGCGTCTATCTGGGCCTGCCGCCAGGAAGCCCGAGCCCGACACCCGTTTCCGGCCTTCCGGCGGAGTTGGAGAGCCGCCCCCCGACGGCGGAGGAATCGGCGTCCGGAGTTTCCAACTTCGCGACCATCGAGGCGCGTCTGATCGCCCTGGACTGGCTCCATCTCGCGTCCGGCGGCCATCGCCGCGCCCGCTTCGTCTGGCCCGAGAACGGACCGTCCGGCGCCACCTGGCTTGTCCCTTGAACGCCCGCTTTCGACCGTCGATCCACCCTCTCGACGAGACCGACGAACGATGGGGGCGCCATTCCCGATCCGGTCGATCGCCAGCCGCCGTCTAATGGCGAGGCCGACGCAGCAGGGCGAGCAGCGCACGCGGCCGAACCGCGCCGAAGGCAGCCCCGGCGATAGCATAGACCAGCCCGCCGATTCCGATCAGTGCGCCGAGAGCGGTCGAGCGCGCCAGACCAGTCGCTTGCGCCAGCGGCGACAGGCCTGCGTGCGACGCCAGGACGAGAGCCGCGGCCATGGCAAGGCTCGCCGCAGCAGCCCCCAGCGTCGCGCGACGCAGCCGCGCGTCCGCACGCAGCGCACCGCGCGTCGCGAGCCCGCGTGCCAGCAAGGCGCAATTCACCCAGGCCGACATCGCGGTCGCGAGCGCGATGCCGACATGGCCAAGCACGCGCATCAGCGCCAGCGCCGCGAGCGTGTTGAGGGCGACGCAGACCACCGCGATGCGAACGGGCGTTCGGGTATCCTCGCGCGCATAGAAGCCCGGCGCCAGGACCTTGATCAGCACATAGGCCGGCAGGCCGCAGGCATAGGCGACGAGCGCCGCAGCGGTCGCCGTGGAGACCGCCGCGTCGAAGGCGCCGCGCTGGAACAGCACGACGATGATCGGCTCCGCCAGCACGAGCAGGGCCGCCGTCGCCGGCAGGGTCAGGACCATCGCCGCCTCGAGTGCCCGGTTCTGGGTCTCGGCGGCCGCCTCCGCCTCGCCCAGCCGGATCTGGCGCGACAACAGCGGCAGCAGCGCCGTGCCGATGGCGATGCCGATCACGGCCAGCGGCAATTCGTAGAGGCGATCCGCGTAGTAGAGGTAGCTGACCGCCCCGGTCGGCAGCAGCGAGGCGATCATCACGTCGATCAGCAGGTTGATCTGGACGACGCCGCTGCCCAGCGCGGCCGGCAGCATGAGCCGACCGAGGCGACGGACCTCCGGCGTCAGACGGGGCCAGGGCAGGCGCAGGGCCATGCCGGCGCTACGACAGGCCGCCGCGAGCCACAGGAACTGCACCACGCCGGCGATCGCCACCCCCCAGCTCAGCGCCAGACCCGACGAGCCCAGCAGCGGCGACAGGCCGATCATCGCGCCGATCAGGCAGAGATTGAGCAGGATCGGCGTCGCGGCCACGGCGGCGAAGCGGTCCAGGCTGTTGAGGACCCCGCCCTGAAGGCTCACGAGGCTGATGAACAGGAGATACGGGAAGGTGACGCGCGTGAACTCGATCGCCAGCGCCAGCTTCTCGGGTTCGTCGCGAAATCCCGGCGCGGCAAGAGCCACGAAATGCGGCATCAGGGCCTCGATCGCCAGCGTCAGGGCCAGCAGCGCGGCCAGCAGGACCGCGAGCGCGTCCTCGGCGAAGTTCCGCGCCGCCATCCGTCCGTCCTTCGCCACCATCCCGGCGAAGATCGGCACGAAGGCCGCGTTGAAGGCGCCTTCGGCGAAGAGGCGCCGGAAGAAGTTCGGGAACTTGAAGGCGACGAAGAACGCGTCCGCCACCGGTCCGGCGCCGAGATAGGCGGCGGCGAGCACATCGCGCAGGAAGCCGAGGACGCGGCTCGCGAGGGTGTAGCCGCCGACCGTCGCGATGCCGCGGGCGAGGCTCACGCGCTCAACACCTGTCCGCCGTCGACGGCGATCGTCTGTCCGGTGACCCAGCGCGCGAAGGGCGACGCCAGGAACAGCGCGACATCCGCGACCTCCTCGGGCTCGCCCATGCGGCCGAACGGAATCGCGCCCAGCACCCGGGCATAGAGCGGATCGCCGGCGAGGCGGCGCTGCTCCCACAAGCCGCCCGGGAACTCGATCGAACCGGGCGCGATGCAGTTCACGCGGATGCCCTTGGCCGCGAGCATCGCCGCCTGGCTCTGCGTGTAGTGGATCATCGTCGCCTTGACGGCCGCGTAGGCCGGCGTGCGTGTCGAGGGCTTGAGCCCGGAAATCGACGAAATATGGATGATGGAGCTGCCGGCCTGGCGCGACAGCGCCGGGATCGCGGCATGCGAGGCGCGGACCATGGCCATGACATCGACCGCAAGCCCGGCCGCCCAGCCGGCCTCGTCGTCCGCCATGCCGAATCCCGAGGCGTTGTTGACGAGGATGTCGATGCCGCCCAGTGCCGCATCGGCCGCCGCGACGTAACGCGCCACGGCGGCGCCGTCGGCGAGGTCGCAGGGCGCGGCATGGACCTTGCGGCCGTGGCGCGCGAGTTCGGTCCGCGTCGTCTCGAGCGTCTGGGCGCCGCGCGCGCAGATCGACACATCCGCGCCCGAAGCGGCAAAGCCTGCCGCGATCGCCCGCCCGATGCCGCGGCTGCCGCCCGCAACCACCACACGCTTGCCGTCGAAGGAAAATGCCATCGCCTTGCCCCCTGGTTACCGTTGCCGCCGGCCCCTGGGGACCCGCACGCGTCACCGAGTGTAACGCATCCGCGTTGGACAAGCCGAGACGCGCCGCGCAGGATCGCGCGACGCAATAGCCTGGCGGGGATGACGATCGGATGGCACGGCGCGGCGGCGGCATGGCTTGGTTGTTCGCGATCCCGCTGGCGCTTGCCGCCGCCGGCGGTGCGTATTGGTGGCACGACCGCGCGCCGCCGCCCCCGCCCTATCGCCTCGCCAGGATCGATCGCGGCACCATCGTCGCCAGCGTCTCGGCCACCGGAACGGTCCAGCCGGTGACGACCGTCCTCGTCGGCTCGCAGCTCTCCGGGCAGGTGCGCGAGTTGCTGGCGGACTACAACACCGCGGTGCGTGCGGGCCAGATCATCGCCCGACTTGACGACGACCAGCTCCGCGCGCGCCTCGCCGCGGCCCGCGCGGAGCTCGCCCAGGCGACCTCCGGCGTCGCGACGGCCCGCGCCCAGCTCGACCGGTTGCGCGCGGAGCTGACCTCCGCGGAAGCCGGCATCGCCAACGCCGACGCGCAGGAAGCCCGCGCCCAGAGCCAGCTCGACGAGGCGATGCGCGAGCGCGAGCGCAAGCGCGCGCTGATCGGACGGGGCGCCGCGACTGCCGCCGACCTGGAGCGCGCCGAGGCGGCCGCGCTCCAGGCCCAGGCGTCGCGCGCCGCCGCCCGCGCCCAGG
>CAYSUY010000260.1:0-4422 GCA_964434345.1 uncultured Acetobacteraceae bacterium | reverse complement strand
GCAGCCGCGCGAGGCCCAGCCGCGCCGCGATGCGTGGCGCCTCGACCAGCGGCGTCTCGCCCTCGCCCAGCGTCAGCGCGCCGGGATCGCCGCGTCCGGGCAGACGCCCGTCCACCGCGAGCACGCAGATGCGGCCGCGCGCGTCGCAATCGGGACAGCCCCCGGTCGCGGCGAAGGCGGGATGGCGACGGCCGCAGGCGGCGCAGGTCAGCGACCAGGCGGGCGACGCGGTGCCGGGATGCGGGCGCATGGCGACGACCTCCGGCGACCGGGTCAGGCGCGCGCCAGCCCGTCGAGGGCCTGGCGGATGACGTCGTTCGAGCGGGACAGGACCATGATCTTCCATTCGGGCAGGGCGGGATAGAACATTTCCCGCAGATCGGCGCGGATCTCGCGGCCCTGCGCGGATTGCGGATCGCCATGGGTCCAGAGCCAGTTGTCGGCGCGGATCGACTTGAGGACCGCGCGCACGTCATGCGTGCCGTACTCGATGCCGCCGGCCGTCAGTCGGGCCTGCGGCAGGAGCGCCGGCAGCCGGCTCGTCAGCGTTCCCGGAATGGAGTTGGCGACATGCCCGCCGGAGGCGCTGCGCGCGGCCTCCAGATCCTCCTCGGTCGGCGTCACATGGTCGAACCAGTCGCGCGCGCGACCCTGGGTGGGGGTGTTGCCGAAGATCATGTCGCCATGGCCGAGCGGCCCGAGGCCCGTGTGATAATCGATCACGCAGACATCCGTGGCGTGGGCGAAATGCCGGGTGACGAGGGCCTCGAGAGTGCGGCGCGCCCAGGTCGGCGCGAAGCCGCCGAAATAGGTGCCCTTGTCGTTGACGTATTGGCCGCCATGGATGGCGCGCGGCAGGAAATCGGCATTGGCCAGACCGTAATGCCGCGCGATCGCGCGATCGGCGGCGGCGATCGCCTCCTCGGTCCAGTCGCGCGGATTCACGTGCGCGGCCAGCGCCTCGTAGTCGGGATTGCGCGGCAGCGGTTGCGCGAAGTCGACGAAGTTGCGGTTGAGGTCGACATTTTCCTCGGTGACGCGGCGACCCCATGCGAAGCCGTGCGGGTTCACTGCGTGCACGAGGTAGACCGCGACGTCGGGCGTCGCGTCGCGCCAGTAATGCTTCCTGGCCAGCCAGCCGACCTGGCAACCCGAACCGCAATAGCCCTCGATCCCATGGGTCGCGGAGGTCAGCACCAGGATCTTGCGCGCGTCGCCCGGTCCGATGCGGGCGAGGTCGGTGAACAGAGCCTCGCCATCGGGCCCCGGCAGCGAATGCGCGCAACTCTCCAGCAGCCGCGCACCCGACGCCTCGACCGCGGCGAGGAACTTCTCCCGCGCCTCGGCGTAGCTCCGCGAAAAGAACGACGCGACGCTTCCCGGATATGCTGCGTTCATCTCAACCTCTCCCCGATCGGTCCTCCGTCATAGCATCTCGTCGGCATCGGCCGCTTCGGCTATCGTCGCGCGCGGGGACGGGCATCGCGCATGCGGGTGCGGCCAGGATTGTGACGGGCGAGGGGATGGGGCGATGGGCGCATTGCTGACGGTCGAGGGGCTCGCGCACGCTTACGCCGGCGCGCTCGCGGTGCGTGACGTGAGCTTCACGGTGGGCGAGGGCGAGGTCGTGGCCCTGGTCGGCGCCAACGGTGCGGGCAAGTCGACCTCGGTCAAATGCGTCGCCGGCGCGCTGCGCCCTGCGCGCGGCTCGATCCGCTTCGCTGGCACCGAGATCGCGGGCCACCCCGTCCACGAAGTGGTCGAGCGCGGCATCACGCTGGTGCCCGAGGGACGGCTCGTCTTCCCGCAGATGACGATCGAGGACAATCTCCTCGTCGGCGGCTGGGCGCCCCGCGCGCGCGGCGCGCGCGCGGTGCGGCTCGACGAGGTCTTCGCGATCTTTCCCCGCCTTGCCGAGCGGCGCGGCCAGTTCGCGGGCAGCCTCAGCGGCGGCGAACAGCAGATGCTCGCGATCGCCCGCGGTCTGATGAGCGGTCCGCGCCTGATCATCCTCGACGAGCCGTCGCTGGGCCTGATGCCGAAGCTGGTGCGCGAGCTGTTCGTCCTCATCGCCTCGCTCCGCGGGCGCGGTGTCTCGATCCTTCTGGTCGAGCAGAACGTGCATCAGTCGCTCAAGATCGCCGATCGCGCCTATGTCCTCGAAAAGGGCAGCATCGCGCTGTCCGGGACGGGCCCCGAACTGATCGGCAACGATTTCGTGCGCGCGGCCTTCCTCGGCCTCGATCAGACCGGATCCTCGGCATCGGTCCCGAGATAGGCCGCGATCACCACCGGGTCGCGGGCGATGCGCTGCGGCGGCCCCTCGGCGATCTTGCGTCCGGCCTCGAGCACGAACACGTGGTCCGAGACCTCCATCACCGCCCGCATGTCGTGCTCGACCAGAAGCACGGTCAGGCCGCGTGCGCGCACCCGGCGCAGGATGTCGACGATCTCCGCCGTCTCCGACGGGTTCAGCCCCGCGCAGGGTTCGTCGGCCAGCAGCAGACGCGGCCGGGTCGCAATCGCGCGCGCGAGCTCGAGGCGCCGCAGGAACCCGACCGTGAGGCTCGACGCGGCGGCATCGCGATGGCCCGCGAGCCCCGCGAGCGTCATCGCATCCTCGGTCACCGCGTCGGGATCGCGCTCCCCGTCGGCGCCGAACAGGGCGCCGACGCGGACATTGTCGCGCACCGACAGACCCGGAAAGGGCTTCGAGATCTGGAAGGCGCGGCCGATGCCGAGCCGGTTGATCGTGTCCGTGGGCATGCCGTCGATGCGCCGTCCGGCGAAGACGATGCTGCCGGCGCTCGGGGCGACATAACCCGTCACGAGGTTGAAGAAGGTCGACTTGCCGGCGCCGTTCGGGCCGATCAGGCTGCAGATCGAGCCTGCGGGCACGTCGATGTCGACGTCGCTCATCGCGGTCAGGCCGCGGAAGCGCTTGGTCAGGCCGCGCGTCGAGAGGATGGGCGCGCTCATGGCCGTTCATTCCGGCGCCAGCGCGCGCGCCAGTCGCGCAGCACGCCGAGCAGCCCCGACGGCGCCAGCAGAACCAGCCCGACGACCAGCACGCCGGTCACCAGCAGATGCACGTCGAGCAGCCGCCCGAGCAGGACGTTGGTCACGAAGACGAGCAGCGCCGCCCCGATCACCGGACCCGCGAGCGTGCCGATGCCGCCGAGCAGCGCGTGCAGGATCATGTTGAGAGAGAAATCGACGCGGAAGACCGAGCCGCTGGTGAAATAGCCGAGGCTGTAGGCATAGACCGCGCCGATCGTTCCGGTGAGCGCGGCGCTCAGCACGAAGGTCAGGACCTTGAAGCGCTCGGTCGGCACGCCGAGCATGCGCGCCGTGTCCTCGTCCTCGCGGATGGCGGCGAGGCCGTAGCCCAGCCGACTCCCGCGCAGCCACGCGGAGAAGGCGAAGATGCCGGCGGCCAGGGCAAGGAAGCAGTAATAGAAGAAGACCTCAGGCCGGATCGCGTCGGGCACGATGTCCGGCAGGTTGAGGCCGAGCGCGCCCTGGAAGGCGTCCACGTTCTGCGACAGCTCGCCCAGGACCTGGGACACGCCGAGCAGCGCGATCGCGAAATAGATCCCGCGCAGCCGCAGGACCGGATAGGCGATCACCGCCGCGAAGGCCGCGCTGACGCAGCCGCCGAGCAGCGTGCCCGCCGCGAAGCCGAGCATCGGCGGCAGTTTGAGATGCGCGTGCAGAAGCCCCGCCGTGAACGCGCCGATGCCGACGAAGGCCGTGTGCCCGAAGCTCCAGTATCCGGCGAAGCCGCCGAGGATATGCCAGGCGAGCGCGAGGCCGGCCGACAGCAGGAAGAGCTGTCCGACCCGCACATGGTACGGCATGGCGAAGGCGGGCAGCGCCGCGAGCAGCACCAGCACCGCGCAGGCAGCGAGGATGGCGGCCGTGCGTCCCTTCACCGCGATCCTCCGAAGGCGCTGCCCAGCAGGCCGTGCGGCCGCACGAGCAGCATCAGCACCAGGACCAGGAACATCATCGCGTTGGGAAAGGCGGGGCCGATGAACTGCGCGGTGAAGGTGTTGATCAGGCCGAGCAGCAATCCGCCGAGCAGCGCGCCGGCCGGGCTTCCGACGCCGCCGAGCACCACCACCGCGAAGGCCTTCATCGTCCAGTGTCCCTCGTCGGGCGGCGCGAAAGGCAGCACGATGCCGATCACCGCACCCGCGGCGCCGGCGAAGGCGCTGGCGACGCCGAAGGTGAGGCCATAGACATGGCGGACATTGACGCCGCACAGCCCGGCCGCGAAATCCTGTTGCGCGGTGGCGCGGATCACGCGTCCCCAGTCGGTGCGGTAGAGGACGAAGGCGAGCAGGGCGATCAGCCCCAGGCTTGCGGCGAGCGCCGAGATGCGCACGATGTCGAGCGTCAGCGCGCCGAGCTTCAGGT
>CAYSUY010000259.1:0-4446 GCA_964434345.1 uncultured Acetobacteraceae bacterium | reverse complement strand
TCAGCGCGGGGTCCACGGCCAGCGCGCGCGCCGTGCCGATGCGCTGGCGCTGCCCGCCGGAGAATTCATGCGGATAGCGTTCCGCGGCGCGCGCGGGAAGCCCGACGAGGTCCAGCAGCTCGGCCACCCGGCGCCGTGCCGCGCCATCATCCGCGGCGAGGCCGTGGAAGCGCAGCGGCTCGGCAAGCATGTCGCCGACCGTCATGCGCGGGTTGAGCGAGGCGTAGGGGTCCTGGAAGATCATCTGCATCCGCCGTCGCAGCGGACGGATGGTCCGCGCATCGGCATGCGTGATGTCGACACCGTCGAACACGATCCGGCCCGCGGTCGGCGTGTGGATGCGCGTGACGAGCCGCGCGATCGTGGACTTGCCGCAACCGGACTCGCCGACCAGCCCCACGGTCTCTCCGCGCCGGACGACCAGGTCGACGCCGTCGACCGCGTGGACCTTGCGCGGCGTGCCGAAGAACCCGCCGCCGCGCAGTGGAAAATGCTTGGCGAGTCCCGTCAGTTCCAGGATCGGCGAGGCGGATGCCGGCTGAGCGGCCGACGTGGCCACTGGTGTCTGCGGCGCCCGGACGACGGCCGCGCGCGGCTTCAAGGCGCCGCCGTCCTGCGTCACCCAGCAACGCGCCCGGCGGCCCGGCGCCACCGGCGCGAGTTCCGGCTTCGCCTCGCAGCGCGGCTCGCGGAACGGGCAGCGCGCGGCGAAGCGGCATCCCGACGGCATCGCCAGAGGGTCAGGCGGCTGTCCTTCGATCGCCAGCAAGCGCCGGTCGCCGCCCGCATGCCGGTCGACCCGCGGCACGGCGTTGATGAGCGCCCAGGTATAGGGATGGCGGGGATCGGCCAGCAGATCCTCCGCCGGCCCCTCCTCCACGACCTCGCCGCCATACATCACGATCACGCGGCGGCAGACATTCGCGATCACGCCGAGGTCATGGCTGATCAGCAGGACCGCGGTGCCGAACTCGGCGTTCAGGTCGCGCAGCAGGTCGAGGATCTGGGCCTGGATCGTGACGTCGAGCGCGGTCGTCGGCTCGTCCGCGATCAGCAGCGCCGGACCGTTCGAAAAGCCCATCGCCAGCATCACGCGCTGACGCATGCCGCCTGAAAACTCGTGCGGATAGGAATCGAGGGCGCGCTCCGGGGCGCTCACCCCCATCCGCCGCAGCAGGTCGATGGCGCGCGCCCGCGCGGCGCCCTTGCCGAAACGGCCATGGACCGTCATGCCCTCGACGAGTTGCCCCGCGATCCGGCGCACGGGGTTGAGCGAGGTCATCGGATCCTGGAAGACCATCGCGACATCGCCGCCACGCAAGGCGCGGAGACCCTCGCGGTCGAGGTGCATGACGTCGCGACCGCGGAAGACGATCTCGCCGCCCGCGATGCGCGCGCCCTCGTCGAGCAGGCGCATGAGCGAGCGCGCGGTCACGCTCTTGCCCGAACCGGACTCGCCGACGATGCCGACCGTCTCGCCGGCACCCACCGTGAAGCTCACGCCGTCGACGGCGCGCACGGTCCCGGCGTCGGTGTCGAACTGGGTGCGCAGGTCGCGCACCTCCAGAAGCGGTGTCGGGGCGTCGCTCATCGCCGTCTCGATTTCGGATCGAGCCAATCGCGGATGCCGTCGCCGAGGAAGTTGAAGCCGACGACGACGCTCAGGATCGCGAGGCCCGGGAACGTCGCGACCCACCATTGCTCGACGAGTTCGCGGCCTTCGGACACCATCTGCCCCCATTCCGGGGTCGGCGGGATCACGCCGAGGCCGAGGAAGTTGAGCCCGGCGAAGGTCAGGATCGCCGTGCCCACATCGAGCGTAAGCAGGACGATCAGCGGCCCGACGGCGTTCGGGACGATGTGCCGGAACAGGATGCGCGACGGGCCATAGCCGAGGACATGCGCCGCCTCGACATATTCCTGGCTGCGCTGCACGAGCACGAGGCTGCGCGCGAGCCGCGCGAATTTCGGCCACCAGACGACCAGCATCGCCAGGATCGTGTTGGTGACGCCGATGCCGAGCGCCGCCGCGATCGCCATCGCCAGGATGATCGGCGGAAAGCACATCACCAGATCGGTGGCCCGCATCATCCATTCCTCGGCACGCCCGCCCGCATAGGCGGCGACGCCCCCGATCAAGGTCCCGACCAGACCGCCGACGACGACCACGACGATCCCCGCGATGAGCGAGATCCGCGCGCCGACGAGGAGCCGGGAGAAGACGTCGCGGCCCAGCAGGTCGGTCCCCAGCCAATGCTCCGCCGACGGCGGCAGCAGACGCTTCGTCACGTCGACCTGTTCGTACGGATAAGGCGCCAGCGAAGTCGCGAAGCTGGCGACGAGGATCCACGCGATCACGATCGCGCCGCCGGCCGCCGCCAACCCGTAGCGACGCAGCCAGCGCGATCGCCGCACCCGCGCGCGGTCGGCGGCGCCGTCTGCGTTCCGCGCCTCGGCAAGCCCCGCGCTCATCGACGCACCACGCGCGGATCGATCAACGCATAGGAGAGATCCACGATCAGGTTGATCACGAGATAGACCACGGCGACGACGAGGGTGATGCCCATGATCCCCGGAAAATCGAGCGCTATCGCGCTGCGGAACGTGTAGCGGCCAAGTCCGGGCCAGCTGAAGATCGTCTCGGTCATCACCGCTCCGGTCAGGAGGATCGCGTAGGCGATGCCGCCCAGGGTGACGACGGGCACGAGCGCGTTGGGCAAGGCGTGACGCACGACGATCGCGGTCTCGCGCAGACCCTTGGCGCGCGCGACACGCACATAGTCCTGTGCGAGCGCCTCGAGCATGCTGGCGCGCACCGTGCGGGTGAGGAGGCCGACGATGGACGCGGCGAGCACGATGCTCGGCAGGACGAGATGCGCCGCGGCGTCACGGAACGTGTCCCATTGTCCGGCGATCGCACTGTCGAGCAGCAGCAGCCCCGACCATTTCGGTGGCGGCAAGGCCGTGACGTCGAGGCGTCCCGGCCCCGGCGCGATCTGCAGCCCGCCATAGAAGACGGCGAGCATGATGAAGGCGAGCCAGAAAGTCGGCGCCGAGACCCCGATCAGCGACACCAGCCGCGCCACGTGATCGATCGGCGTGTCGCGCTTCACCGCCGCGAGCACGCCCAGCGGGATCGAGACGACCAGCGACAGCACGAAGGCGATGGTCGCGAGTTCGATGGTGGCCGGCGCGTATTGACGGATATCCTCGAGGACGGGCCTGTGGGTCGAGATGGACTCGCCGAGGTCACCGCGCGTCAGTCCCTGGAGATAGAGCAGGTATTGCTGCCAGATCGGGAGATCGAGTCCCCATTTGCGCCGATAGGCCGCGACGAGTTCCTTGTCGGCGGATTGCATGTCGCCCAGCTGCGCCAGGACCGGATCGGCCGGGACCTGCGTGGCGATGAGAAACACGACAAGCGTCGACAGCACGATCATCACGGCCATCGAGGCGAGGCGCAGGGTCAGGTAGCGGAACATGCGGCGTGGTCCGGCCGCCGCCCCGGCCGTTCCGTTTCCGGACCGGCGGGGCGGCGCTCCCGTTCGCTCAGGTCGGCTCGATCTGCTCCATCTCGACGTACCAGCCGGCGGCGGTCACGTTGAAGTTCTTCAACGTGTTGCGCACGGCGATCCGGTAGATCGGCTGCAGCAGGATCAGATAGTGGGCGTTGTCGACCAATTGCTGCTGGTACTGTTTGTAGAGGCCGATCTGCTTCGCCTGGTCCTGCTCCGACGCGGCGGCCTTGACGAGGTCGCGCATGGATTGCGGCACATCCCAGCCGACGCGCTTGGCGACGCGTTCGATCGAGGCCGAGGCCCAGAGATCGGTTTCCGGCGAGGGCGGGTTCCAGAAGGTGATCACCGACGTCGTCCTGCCGCCGTTGTACTGCGTGCGCAGGTTCACCGGATCGAGCGGCTTGAGATTGGCCTTGATCCCGACGCGCGCGAGATCCGACTGCACCTTCTGCGCGATCACCTGATAGTTGGTGCCGACGATGGCGGCGTTGGTGATCGACAGGTCGAACTCGAACCCGTTCGGCACACCGGCCTGCTGGAGGAAGGCCCTCGCCTTCGCGAGATCCTGGCGGTAGCCGAACTCGGCCGTGAAGGCCTCCGTCGTACCGGCCGCGCCGATCGGCAGGAAGGATGGCGGCCTGACGGCGAAACCGCCGACCAGTCCCTTGATGATGCCATCGTAGTCGATCGCGTGCGCGACCGCCTGCCGGGCCTCGCGCTTGGCGAGCGCCGGGTTGAACTCGGCGTTGCCGGTCAGGGTCATGTAGACGTAGTCGAGGCTGACCGTCGATTCGAGACGCACGTTGGCGTCGCCCTTGAGCGAATCGAGCTGTTCGGCGGTCAGGTTGAATGCCGCGTCGATGTCGCCGCGGCGCACCGCGAGAAGCTGCGCCGCGCCATCGGCGATGTGCCGGATCACGACGCGCTC
>CAYSUY010000258.1:0-4485 GCA_964434345.1 uncultured Acetobacteraceae bacterium | reverse complement strand
GCGGCGTCAGCGTGGCTGGGCGGTGGCCAGTGTCGAGGTGCTCGCGAGGGCGAGGGCGTGGAGGGCGCGGTCGGCCAGAATCTCGCGGGCGAGGTCGAGATCGGCGTCGCGTTCGACGACCTCGCCGGGACAGGTGGCCGAGCGCAGGCGGCGGCGCGCCTCGGCGTCGTCGGTGGCGACGGCGCGCCATTTGCGTGCGGCCGTCCGGTCGGCAAACCGGCCGCCGCGCAGCTGCTGCAGAAGCATCGCTGCGCTCTCCTTGCCGCCGCTGGTGCAGAGATGCGGCAGCACGCCCAGATCGGAGAGGGCGTAGCCGGAGGGCGCGTGGAAGCGGGCGGAGGTCAGGATCAATTCGCCCTCGTTCGGCAGCGGCAGGATCGACTGGACGGATCCCTTGCCGAAGGAGGCGGAGCCGATCACCACGGCCCGGCTGTTGTCCTGCAGCGCCGCGGCCACGATCTCCGAGGCGGAGGCGGAATTGCCGTTGATGAGCACGACCAGGGGGATGCGTTCGCCGATGTCGCCGCGCCTGGCCCAGGATTCCTGATTGACCGCGCGGTGCCGGCCACGCGTACTGACGATCGTGCCCTCGGCCAGGAAGAGGTCGGCGACGTAGATCGACTGGTCGAGATAGCCGCCGAAATTGTTCCGCAGGTCGAGCACCACGCCGGTCATGCGTGGTCCGATCTCGCGCTCGGCGCGGCGCAGCGATTCGACCAGCGCTTCCGTCGTCTTGTGGTTGAAGCCGCTGACCCGGACATGGGCGATGTCGCCGAGGCGGCGATAGGACACGGTCTGCGGCACGATATGGGCGCGCGTCAGGGCGATGCGCATCGGTGAGAGATGCTCGGCGCGGCGCAACTGGAGTTCGACCGCGCTGCCGATCGCGCCGCGCAGCCGCCGCACCACGTCGC
The DNA here is from genome assembly GCA_964434345.1 of uncultured Acetobacteraceae bacterium. GTDB lineage: Bacteria > Pseudomonadota > Alphaproteobacteria > CACIAM-22H2 > CACIAM-22H2 > CAIOSQ01. The sequence continues at coordinate 3,571 of CAYSUY010000258.1, read as the reverse complement.
GTGCGCCCATGCCCTGGGTGGTGTCGCCATCGATCGAGACGATCCGGTCGTCGGGCCGCAGCCCGCCGCGTGCCGCTGGCGAGTCCTCCATCACGGAGACGATGCGCACGTCGCCACCCTCGGTATCGATGACGATGCCGAGCCCGCCGAACCCCTCGCGCTGCGCGCGTTCCTCGCGTGCGGCGTCGGGGGTCGTGTAGCGCGAATACCCGTCGAGGCCCTTGACCAGACCTTCGAAGAACAATTGCTGCGTGCGCTCGGCGTCGAGCGCGCGCAGCCCCTCCGAGCGGGCCCGCGCGGCATCGATCGCGGCGACGGCCGCGGCGGCCCAGGCGGCCGGTCCGCCGGGCGAGGCCGCGACCGCGCGATGGACGACGTCGGTCTTTCCGCGCAGCACCAGCGCGTCGCCGTCGCGCCGCAGCGACAGGCCCGACTCCGGATCAACGCGCACGACCTGCGCGACGCCCAGTTCGGTGAGGTCGCCGAGGTCGACGGCGCGGACGTAGCGGTCCTGGATCTGGTCGAGCGCGGCGGCGAGAACCCGTCGGCTGCGGGACGGCAATTCGCCGCCGTCGCCGTCACGCCGCGTTCCGGTGACGGCGCAGCCGGCCAGCGTTCCAAGGATCAGGCACCAGGCGACGGCGCGCACGACCAGGGGGGACATGGATGGTTCAGCCTCTGATCCCGGCGGCGTATTGCGCACCGATCACCGCGCCCTTGATGCGCGGCAGCAGCAGCAGCGAAAGCCCCAAGGTCGCGGGGACCCAGAGCGCGGCCTGCAGCCACAGATCGGGCGCCCAGACGCGCTCCACCACGAGTACCGCCGGCACGATGATGTGCCCGACGATGAAGATCGTGAAATAGGGCGGCGCGTCGTCGGCGCGGAACTCCGCGAAATTCAGGCCACAGCCTTCGCAGCGCGGCCGCACCCGCAGGAATCCGCCACGCAGCCCCGCCCGCCCACAGCACGGGCAGCGATTGGTGAAGCCGCGCCACAGGGCTCCCAACCATCCGGTTCGGGACGCCGCGGGCGACGACGCGTCTTCTGACATGCGGAGAAACCTCGAAAGCAGCGCAAGAATAGCGCGCCCGTCGGCGCGGAGGATCGAAATTTCCGCAATGCTTCAATTTTTCCGGCGCTGGCCTCGGCGCTGCGGTGGATGGTCGCGGCCTGCACCACGTCCGCGGCGGGGCGCGTCGCCGCGGTCATGCGGCATGACAAGATCGAAGCGCAGCGCACCGGTCGTGCCGCCGGCCTCGACGAGGCGGACGGTGACGCGGTCGGCGAGCGCGATGGTTCCGGTTCCGATGAGCGCGTGCCCGGCCGGATGGAGCCGCCAGCGCCCGGGCAGCGAGGACATCGGGACGAGCCCCTCCGCGCCGCTCTCGCTCAGCGTGACGAAGACCCCGGCCCGGTGCAGCCCCGAGACGCGCGCCGCGAAGCACGCGCCGGTGCGTTCGGCGAGGAACTGCGCGACATAGCGCTCGAGCGCGGCACGCTCCGCGGCCTGGGCGCGACGCTCGGCGCGCGATACGCCCTCGCCGGTCCGCGCGAGGCTGTCGAGGCCGTGCCGCGCCCCGCCGGGGCCGAGATCATGCGCCTCGATGAGCGCGCGATGGACGACGAGGTCGGCATAGCGACGGATCGGCGATGTGAAATGCGCGTAGCGGGGCAGGGCGAGCCCGAAATGTCCGGGATTGTCGGGGCTGTAGACGGCGAGCGCCTGGCTGCGCAGCACGAGGTCGTTGACCATCGCCTGGAACGGCTTGCCCTCGGCCCAGCGCAGGACGTCGCGCAGCAGTGCCGGGCGCGGCGCCTGGCCCTTCGCGAGGCGGTAGCCCAGCGTCGACAGGCTGTCGCGCAGCGCGTCCATGCGCTCCGGGCTCGGCTGGTCGTGGACGCGGTAGAGGCAGGGGCGGCGCGCCGCCTCCAGCGCCTGCGCCGCGGCCACGTTGGCGAGAATCATCATCTCCTCGATCAGGCGATGCGCGTCGAGTCGCGCGCGCGGCGCGATCGCCGCGATCCGGCCGTCGGGACCCAGGGCGACGCTGCGCTCCTCGAGGTCGAGATCGAGCGTGCCGCGCGCGGCGCGGGCGGCGGCAAGCGCCCGGAACGCGGCGTAGAGATGCCGCGCGGGGTCGTGGAGCGGCGCGGGCAGGGCGGTCGCGTCGCCGTCGTGCCACGCCTGGACCTGCTCGTAGGTCAGCCGCGCGGCGGAGCGCATCGTGGCGCGCACGAAGCGATGCCCCAGCAACGTGCCCTGCGCGTCGATCCGCATCTCGGCGACGACGACCGGACGGTCGGCGTCGGGGCGCAGCGAGCACAGGTCGTTGGACAGCCGCTCCGGCAGCATCGGCACGACGCGGTCGGGGAAATAGACCGAGTTGCCGCGCCGCTCGGCGTCGCGGTCGAGCGCGCTGCCCGGCCGGACATACCAGGCGACGTCGGCGATCGCGACCGTCAGGCGAAACCCGCCGGTTTCGGCATCCGGCACCGCGTGGACGGCATCGTCGAAATCGCGCGCGTCGGGACCGTCGATCGTCACCAGCGGCAGGTCGCGCAGATCGGCGCGCCCCTCTGCCGGCGCCGGCTTGCAGCCCTCGCTTTCGGCGAGCGCGGTCGCCGAGAAATCGACGGGAATGTCGTGCAGGGCCAGCGCGATCGCGCTCGCGGCCCTGGGCGCGCCCGCATCCCCGAGCCGTTCCAGGATCGCGGCGCGCGGCCGCTCGAAACGGCGTGCCGGCAGCGGCCGCGCGACCACCAGCTCGCCATCCTCCGGCGTCCCGTCAGCGCCCGCGACGATCAGGAATTCCTCGCGCACGCGGCGATCCGCGCTTTCGATGATGCGGCCATGCGGCGTGCGGCGGACGGTGCCGACGACGCGCTCCGGCAGATCGGGCGCCGCGCGCAGCAGGCGGCCGCGCCACTGCGTGCCGTTGCGCGCATCGATCCGCACGAAGGCCCGCCGTCCGGGCTCCAGCGTGGCGGCGTCGAGGCGGCGCAGCCGGATGCGCGGCGGCGGCCCCGGCCGCAGCCAGTCCGTGGGTTCGAGCAGCGGCTCGGCGGTCTCGTGGTCGATGCCGATCACCCGCGCGAGCAGGACGTCCTGGCCCTCGTCAGATGGCTCGGCTGCGGATTCGGGTTGGGGCGCGGGCCGGGCGCCGGCGGGTGTCGCGGCGAGCTCGGCGAAGATCGCCTTGAGCAACCGCCGATCTTCGGTCTTGAGCCGCAGGTCGCGGGCGACCTGTCGCCGGTCGGCGCCAGGATTGGCCTCGAGATAGGCGATGACGGTCTCGCGGCCGAAGACGTCTCGGCGCTGCGGGCGCCGTCCCGGCGGGCGGGGCAAGGTCAATCCGCCGCCGCGCCGCCGGTCTTGCGGGATTTCGCCGTCGTGCCCGCCTTGGGCTTCGGACCGGCCTTGGCCTTCGCCTTGGGCGCCCCCTTGGCCTTCGTCTTGGGCGCCGCGGCGCTTTTGGCGGCCGGGGCAGATCTGCCACGCTTGGCCTTGCCCCCTCCGGCACGCGCGCTGCGCGCCTCGATCAGGCGCAGCGCCTCCTCGAGGCCGACCTC
>CAYSUY010000257.1:0-4485 GCA_964434345.1 uncultured Acetobacteraceae bacterium | reverse complement strand
TCGCCGGCCATCAGGTCCTCGAAGAGGTAGAACGGCACGTCGAACTCGAAGTTCACCGTGTAGTCGTCAACCTTCACGATGCGCCCGGGCTTGCCCTGCGGCGACATGTCGGGGATCGCCGTCGGGACGATGTCCTTGTTGCCGTAGATATCCTCGAACCAGAAGATGAAATCGTTCGCGGTCATCGGCGCGCCATCGGACCAGCGCAGGCCGCGGCGGAGGTTGAGCGTGAAGGTCTTGCCGTCATCGCTCATCTTCCAACCCTTGGCGAGCGACGGGTTGGGCTTGGCGCCCGTGTGATCGACGAGGATCGGACGGTCCGAGGCGTTGATGCGGTTGCCGTTCTCGTTGTCGCCTGGGCCGGTGAAGCCGCGGCGCCAGACACCGCCATACTTGCCGATTTCCTGGACCGGCTTGATGACCATCAGGTCCTGCGGCAGCCGGTCCTTGACCGGCGGCAGCTTGCCTTGCTTCACGAGTTCGCCCAGTTGCGGCGCCTCGTTGAAGTTCTTCGGCCATTGGGCCTGATCGGTGATGATCGTGATGCCTTCGGGCTTGCCGACGAGGCCGGACTGCGACAGCGCGCTTTGCGCATGCGCGTCGACGGCGGGCAGGGCGGCGAAGGCGAGGGCGGTGCCGAGCGCCAGTCGCGCCAGGAATGGCCAGCGAAGTTTCATGTTTCCTCCCTAAGGACCCGGAACGCGAGCCGTTCCAAGTTAGGGGAGAGTAGACCGATTCTTCGCGCGCAGCGTCAAGCGAAACGCATCCTGATCTTATGTCCGCGGCATCCGGCATGGCATAACGCGCCGATCGTCGCCCCTTCCACGCCGCCGGAGCCAGCGCCATGCCTCATGCCATGAAGACCGTTCTCGTCACTGGTGCCGCAGGCGGGATAGGTACCAGCCTTCGCACCCTTCTCAAGGGCGTCTACGGAGAGTTGCGGTTGACCGACCGGACCGTGCCCAACGATCTTGCCGCCGGCGAGATTTTCGAGCGCGCCGATCTCACCGACCTCGCCATGGTCGAGCGGCTGTGCGCGGGAGTGGACGGGATCATTCATCTCGGCGGGCGCAGCGTCGAGGACAGCTGGGAGGAGATCCATCCGGCCAACATCGTCGGCACCTATAATCTCTACGAGGCGGCGCGCCGCCAGGGTGTGAAACGGGTCATCTTCGCGTCGACGAACCACGTCGTCGGCTTCTACCGCCGCACGCGTCGCATCGACAATCAGGTGCAACCGCGGCCAGATGGGCGGTACGGCGTCAGCAAGGCCTATGGCGAGGCGCTGGCCGCCATGTACGCCGACAAGTATGGCGTCGCGAGCCTGTGCATCCGGATCGGGAACTACGGCGACCGCCCGATCGACAAGCGGCGTCTCAGCATGTGGCTGAGCCCGCGCGACTTCGTCCAACTCGCGCGCATCGGCCTGGAGCATCCCGATATCCATTTCGAGATCGTCTATGGCTCGTCGCATTGCGAGCGCGCCTGGTGGGACAACGCGGCGGCGGAGCGGCTTGGCTATCGGCCTCGCGACTCGGCCGAGGATCATGCCGCACCGGCGCTCGCAGCGACCGCTGCGCAGCCCGAGGGCAAGATCGCGGAACTTTTCATCGGCGGCATGTTCTGCGAGATGGAATTCGTGGGCGATCCCGACCGGGTCCGTTGAGGTCGCGTATGACGGGAGCCCTTTGCCGCGCAGTGTTCGTCTCGCACGGCGCGCCGACGATCGTCCTCGACGGCTCGCCAGCGGCACGCTTCCTGTCGGGACTCGGCGCGGCGCTCGGCCGGCCGCGTGCGATCGTGGTTGCGACCGCGCACTGGACGACACCACGGCCAGCCGTCTCCACGGCGGCGGTGCCCGGGACGATCCACGATTTCGGCAATTTCGACGACCGGTTGTTCGAGATGCGCTATCCCGCGCGAGGTGCGCCCGGGCTTGCGATGGAGATCGCGGATCGTCTGTGCGCGTCGGGCATGGCGTGCGATATGGATCCCGGGCGGGGCCTCGATCACGGCGTGTGGACACCCCTCATGCTGATGTACCCCGACGCCGACATTCCGGTGGTGAGCCTCGCGGTGCAGCCTCACGCCAGCCCCGAGCACCACATCGCCATGGGTCGTGCGTTGCGTGATCTCGTCCGTGATGACGTTCTGGTGCTCGGCAGCGGGTCGGCAACGCACGACCTCCGGCGTTTCCGCGGCCAGCGGATCGACACACGACCCGACGCGGATTCGGTGGGATTCGCGTCATGGCTACGCGGTGCCGTCGAGACCGCCGACGAGGTGGCGCTCGCGGATATCTGGTCTGCGCCCGATGCGCGTCGGAACCATCCCACGCCTGAACATCTGTTGCCGCTCCACGTCGCCTTCGGGGCTGGTGGCGGCGTGGCCGGGCAACTCTTGCACCACTCGTTCGCCTACGGGATCCTCGCCCTCGACGCCTACGGCTTCACCGGTTGAGCGTCACGGACGACGCGCGATCCACGTGGATGTGTGCGACGCCGCATAATCATGTTGCGGCGCAGCATGGAGCTCTTTAGTGTGATCCTTGGGCCAGGACCTCCCAACGGGTCCCGGCCATCTGAAAGGATGGCTTTATATGCTGACCAAGCCGAAGCTTCGGCCGGGCGTTGCCAATTTCTCGTCCGGTCCCTGCGCGAAGCGTCCTGGATGGACGCTCGCTGCCCTCGACCAGGCCCTCCTAGGGCGGTCCCACAGATCAAGACCCGGCAAGGCGAAGCTTGCGGAAGTGATCGAGCGGACGCGGGTCGTCCTGCGGATCCCCGCGACCCACCGCATCGCTATCGTGCCGGCGTCGGACACGGGCGCCGTGGAAATGGCGCTGTGGTCCCTGCTCGGTGCGCGCGGCGTCGACGTTCTTGCCTGGGAGTCCTTCGGCGAGGCGTGGGCGGTCGATGTCGCCAAGCAACTCAGGCTCGCGGACGCGCGGGTGATCAAGGCGCCCTATGGTGCCATTCCAGATCTCGCAAGCGTCGATTTCGACCGCGATGTCGTCTTCACATGGAATGGGACGACCTCGGGCGTGCGTGTTCCGGATGCCGCTTGGATCGCCGACGACCGTGCCGGGTTGACGATCTGCGACGCGACCTCGGCCGCCTTCGCCATGCGTCTGCCGTGGGACAAGCTCGATGTCACGACATGGTCCTGGCAGAAGGTTCTGGGCGGCGAGGGGCAGCACGGCATGATCGTGCTCGGCCCGCGTGCCGTGGAACGGTTGCAGACCCACGTGCCGGCTTGGCCCCTGCCCAAGATCTTCCGGATGACGTCAGGCGGAAAGCTGATCGAGGGCCTGTTCAAGGGCGAGACGATCAACACGCCGTCGATGCTCGCGGTCGAGGATGCCCTCGACGGGCTGCGCTGGGCCGAATCCATAGGCGGACTGGATGCGCTGGTCGCGCGCAGCGAGTCGAACCTGGCGGCGATCGCGTCCTGGGTCGCGGCGAGCGGTTGGGCGTCGTTCCTCGCCGCCGACGCACCCATCCGCTCCTGTACGTCAGTCTGCCTCAAGATCGCGGATGCGGCCGTCGCCCATCTCGCACCCGCCGAGCGGGCGAACCTGCCGAAGACGATCGCGGCACGTCTGGAGGCGGAGGCGGTGGCCTTCGACATCGATGCCTACCGCGATGCGCCGCCGGGCCTGCGCATTTGGGCTGGTGCGACGATCGAGCGTGCCGACCTCGAAGCCCTGTTTCCCTGGCTCGACTGGGCGTTTGCCCAGGCGATCGCCGATATCTCCGCGTGAAGGAGACCGACATGCCAAAGGTCCTGATCAGCGACAATCTCTCCCCGCGGGCCGTGGAAATATTCAGGCGGCGTGGGGTAGATGTGGATACCCGCACCGGTCTCAAGCCGGCCGAACTGGAAGCCATCATCGGCGCCTATGACGGGCTTGCGATCCGCTCGGCGACCAAGGTGACGCCGTCCCTGATCGCGGCGGCGACGAACCTCAAGGTCGTCGGGCGTGCCGGTATCGGCGTTGACAATGTCGACGTGCCGGCGGCGACGCGCCGCGGCATCGTGGTCATGAACACGCCGTTCGGAAACTCGATCACGACGGCCGAGCATGCGATCGCGATGATGTTCGCCCTGGCGCGACAGATCCCGGCGGCCGACCGCTCCACCCAGGCAGGGAAGTGGGAGAAGAACCGCTTCATGGGCGTTGAACTCTTCGCGAAGACGCTCGGCATCATCGGCTGCGGCAATATCGGCGCGATCGTCGCCGAGCGGGCGCTGGCCCTGAAGATGAAGGTGGTCGCCTATGACCCGTTCCTGACGGCGGAACGGGCGGTGAAGCTCGGGGTCGAGAAACTGGAACTCGACGATCTGCTCGCGCGCGCCGACTTCATCACGCTGCACACGCCGTTGACCGACGCGACACGCAACATCCTCGATGCGTCGGCGTTCGCCAAGTGCAAGCGGGGCGTCCGTATCGTCAACTGCGCGCGTGGCGGTCTTGTCGTCGAG
>CAYSUY010000256.1:0-4490 GCA_964434345.1 uncultured Acetobacteraceae bacterium | reverse complement strand
CCTCGTAGATCGACTGCTTGATGAACAGCGATTCGTCGTAGCTGACGATGTAGCTGGTGCCGTCGGGCATCGCCTCGCGCAGGCGCTCCATCTCGCGCTTGGCACCTTCGGCGACGGTGAGGGTGTTCGCGGTCGACTGGCGCAGGATGCCGAGACCGACGGCGGTGCGGCCATTGGTGCGCATCTCGCTGCGGTCGTCCTCGGGCGCGATCTCGACGCGGCCGATCTCGCCGATGCGAACCGGATAGCCGCCCCGCGACGTCACGACGATGTTGCGGAACTGGTCCGGCGTCTGGAGGCGCGAATCGGTCTTCACGGTGAATTCGCGCTGGCTCGACTCGATACGGCCGGCGGGCAGCTCGATGTTCTGCCGCCGGATCGCGGTCTCGACATCGGCCACGGTCAGCTGGCGTGCCGCCATCGCGGCGCGGTCGAGCCAGATGCGCATGGCGAAACGGCGCTCGCCGGAGATCTGGACCTGCGCCACGCCGGGGACGATGGAGAGCTTGTCGACCAGGTTCCGCCGCGCGAAATCGGTCAGCTCCATCTGGTTCATGCGTTCGGAGGTGAGACTGAAGAACACGATCGCGCGGGCGTCGGAATCGACCTTGGCGACGACCGGGTTCTCGGCCGCTTCCGGCAGGCGCGCGCGGATGCGCGCCACGCGGTCGCGCACATCGGCGGCGGCCGCATCGACGTCGCGGTCGATGCGGAACTCGATGACGACCTGGCTGCGTTCCTCGCGGCTCTGGGACGTGATCGCGCGCACGCCTTCGATGCCGGACACCGCCGCCTCGACGAGTTCGGTGATGCGGCTCTCGACGACGTCGTTCGAGGCGCCCTTGTAGACCGTCGTGACCGAGACGATGGGCGGATCGATCGCCGGATACTCGCGGATCGGCAGCTTGGTGAAGGCCGCGAGGCCCAGCACCAGGATCACGAGGCTGATCACGGTCGCGAAGACCGGGCGCTTGATGGAGATGTCGGAGAGGACCATGGATCGCTACCCGTTTCGGTCGGTTGTCGCCGCGGTTTCGGTCAGGACGTCGGGCGCTGGAAGGGACGCGCCGTGACAGGCTGGTTCGGTCGCACCCGGCTCGTGCCGCGGACGATGACCTGATCGCCGGCCTTGAGACCTTCGATCACTTCCACGCTGCCCTGCTGGCGGTTGCCGAGCTTCACCTCGGCGCGGATCGCACGGTTGTCGCGCACCACGAAGACATATTGGCGCGCGCCTTCCGGCACCAGCGCCTCCTCGTCGATCAGCAGCGCGTTCTCGCGGCGCTCGAGCGCGAGTTCGACGGTGATGAACATGCCGGGCTTCAGCGATTCGTCGCGGTTCTCGAACAGGGCGTTGACGCGGACGGCGCGTGTCACCGGATCGACGCGCGTGTCGACCACCGCCACCGTGCCTTCGAAGACGCGGCCGACATAGGCGCTGCTGCGTGCGAAGACCGGCAGGCCGGGCCGCAGCTTGCCGAGGAAATTCTCGGGGATGGAGAAATCGAGCTTGATGCGGCTCAGGTCGTCGAGGGACGTGATCGCCGTGCCCGGTTGCAGCAGCGCGCCCACGCTGACCTGGCGCATGCCGACGCGGCCATCGAAGGGCGCGACAATGCGCACGTCGTCGAGGCGCGCGTCGAGCGAGCGGGTGCGCGCCTCGGCGCTGCGCACGCGCGCCTCGGCGCCGCGCAGGAGTTGGTCGAGCTCGTCGACCTTGGCCTGTGTGATGGCGCCGGTGGCCTTCAACTGGCGTGCACGCTCCAGCTTCTGGCGCGCGTCGTCGCGGGTCGCGCGCGCCTGATCCAGATCGTTGCGCGCCTGATCGACATCGGCCTTGCGCTCGCGTGTCTCGAGCTCGACGAGGATCTGTCCGGTCTTGACCGACTGGCCTTCCTGGAAGGCGAAGGATGACACGAAGCCGGTCTGTTTCGCGGTGATGGTGACCGATTCGTTGGCGCGCGCGGTCCCGACCGCCTCGGCCTTCTCGAGCACGACGCCCGTGCGCACCGGCGCGACCTCCACGGCCATCGGGGGACCGGCGGGTCTCTGCCCGGCCGTTCCGGCCGTGGCCGGTTTCGCGTCTTGCGTCTGCTGCCAGTACATGTAGCCGCCGAAGCCGGCGGCTCCGAGAACGGCGATGATCGCGACTTGCGTGATGAGGCGCATGGCTACCGTCTGATCTAGCGGGGGGGCGAGGATAAACCCGACCGGGAGAAAGGGATACTAAGCCCAGGTAACAGAAGGTTACACCGGGAACATGACGATAAAGGCGGCGCCGGCAAGTCCCAGGGCGAGGCGCCGGAGCGGTTCGCCGGGCCCATGGCCGATGACCGACCGGGACAGGAGCACGATCCCGATCCCGATCTTCAGCGCCGCCGCCAGGGCGAGGACCAGCGATTCGTCGGGACGAAGCAGGGCGGGGTTCAGGATGAAGGCCGGCGGGAGCACGAACAGCCCCACACCCAGGCGCATCGCGGTCCAGGCCACGGGCAGCCAGGGCGTGCGCGCGATCCCCGCCGCGATGTAGACCGTCCCGCAGACCGGCGGCGTGATCGTCGACAGCAACGCGTACCAGAACACGAACATATGCGCGTCCAGCGCCGGCACGCCGAGCTTGGCCAGCGCCGGTCCGGCGACCGAGATGCAGATCACGAACGCGGCCGTGGTCGGTACTTCCATGCCGAGGACGATGCAGGCCAGCGCGGTCAGCGCGAGGGCGAGCCAGATGCGGTCCCCGGCGACGCCGAGGATGGCGGAGGTGACCTTGACGCCGAGCCCGGTCGTCTGAAGCACGCCCACGACGATCGCGGCGCAGACGATGACCGCCGCGATCATGGCGATCTGCCGGGCGGCGTCCAGAAGCGCCTGGGCGAGGCGCGTTCCGAAGCGACGGAGGTCGAAACGGCCGCGATGGTCGATGGCGAGCAGCGCCGTCGCGACCGCGATCGCGGCGAGGCAGGCGTATTGCGGCGTCATGTCGGTGGTCGCCAGCAGCCCGACCAGCGTGCCGAAGGGCGCCAGGAAGAACGGGGCCGTCCGGCCGACATGGGTCCAGGCAGGCAATTCGTCCTCCGGCAGCCCCGGCAGGCCGAGGCGATGCCCATAGGCGTGGCAGCCGGCCCAGGCCGCGACGAAGAAAAGGAAAGCCGGCAGCAGGGCCGCGACCATGATGTCGGCATAGGAGACGCGCAGCATTTCCGCCATCAGGAAGGCGCCGGCCCCCATCACGGGCGGCATGATCTGGCCACCGGAGGACGCGACCGCCTCGACCGCCGCGGCGAAGCGCGGCGGGTATCCCATGCGGATCATGTTCGGGATCGTGATCGATCCGGTGGATGCCGCGTTCGCCGAGGCCGAGCCGGAGATCGTGCCGTAGAGCGCGGATGCCACGACCTCGACCTTTGCCGAGCCGGCGCGGTAGCGACCGCCGATACGCTTGGACAGCGCGATGAAGCCCTCGCCGGCATCGCCGGCCGCGACCAGCGCGCCCAGGATCAGGAACGGGGCCACCGTGGTCGCCGAAATGCCGGTCAACTCGCCCCAGAGCCCGCCCTCGGCGATGGTCAGCGTCCCGAGGAAGCTGTCGAGCGGAGGCGGATCATGGCCCCAATGACCCGGGATGGCGTCGCCGAGCAGGCCATAGGCGAGGGCGGCCAGCGCCACGGTGGGCAGGATCGGCTTGATCGCCCGGCGCCCCATCTCGAGCGCCACGGCGAGCAGCGCCAGGGCGAGCACGAACTGCCAGGGGCCGACGAGGGTGCCGTATTGATCCAGCAGACGCTCCCGGCCCGCGATGACCGCGAGGCAGGCGATGATGCCGATGCTGCCGGTGGCCGCCGCGATCCACCGCGCGCGCCGCGATCCCTCGGCATCGAGGAAGAAGATCCATGGCAGCGCCAGAAGCAGATGCAGGGGCCGCGAGACCAGATTTGGCAGCAGCCCGGAGAAGATCAGCCACACATGAAACGTTACCGACGCCGCAGCGAGCGCGATGGCGAGCGCGCGCATCCGCGTCGTTCCTGGATGCGGGGCGCGCGCGGCGCCGGAACCGCGCGCCTCAGCGCAGCGCGTCGGGAACCGCGATCCCTGCTTCGCGATAGTAGCGCAGCGCGCCGGGATGCAGGCTGGCGCCGAGCGCCGCTATCATCTCCGGGGTGACGCCGGCCCACCACGGGTTCTGGCGCGCCATCGCCTCGCGCTGGGTCCAGAAGGCACGCACGATGGCGAAGGCGGCGGCTTCGTCCATCCGGGTCGTCGCATAGGCGCCCACGGGCACGGAGAGCGTCCGGACATCCTGGTCGACGCCCGGATAGGTGCCGCGCGCGATCGTGACCGGCGCCGAGGACGGGTCGATGGCGCGGACCTTTTCCAGTTCGTCCGCCGAGAGGCCGATCAGCCGGATCGCCGTCGTCGCGGCGAGTTCCTGGACCTGCGGCGACGGGTGCGTGGAAGCCGTGCCATAGCCGGCGACCTGGCGGTTGCGGACC
>CAYSUY010000255.1:0-4526 GCA_964434345.1 uncultured Acetobacteraceae bacterium | reverse complement strand
CGCACGAGATCGCAGCCACCGAACACCAAGGTCTCGGCAATCCGTCCCGACGCGATCGCGACAAGGCCCAGCACCGCGCCGATCAGGATCGCCGCCAGCGTCGCGGCCAGGGCGACGAACAGCGTCAGCCGGGGTCCCACGGCAAGCCGGGTGAAAATGTCGCGTCCCAGGTGATCCTGGCCAAGCCAATGTGCCGCGCTCGGCGGCGTATTGGCGCCGCCGATGTTCTGCGCGAGCGGGTCGAGGCCCGAGAGCGCCGGTCCTGCCAGGGCGAGGAGAACCGCGCCCCCAAGGATGACCACCGCGATCGCCGCGCCCCGCGATCTCACCGAACCGGCCCCGCCTTCGTCAGCGCAGACGGGAGAGATCCGCATAGGCGGCGCCTCCATCGACCCGGGCGGCGGCCCAGGTGAAGCCCGGCGACCAGCCGACGACATCGCGGCGGTTGGCGATCGTCTCGGCGGAATGACCGATCACGACCGTCCAATAGCGCTCCATCGCATGGCGCCAGGCATCGAGGTAGAACTGCCGGCGCGTGTCGAGTTCGACAGCGGCGACAGCCTTGCGCACGATCGCATCGAATGCCGGATCCTGCGGGCTACCCCAGAGCCCCGTATTGGGCCCGTCGGACAGCAATCGGATGTAGCGCAGGAAGATATCGGCGCGTGGCCCGCTTCCGAACGGCGCCAGATCCCAGTCGTATTGGCCGAGGCGGCGCTGGGCGCCGAGGTCGTCGAGCGCCAGATGCTCGACCTGGAAGCCGAGTTCGCGCATCGTCTGCGCGCAGGCCTGGGAATAGTCGTTTTCCCAGGACACGATCCGCAATGGCGTCCGGGCAGGGTCGACGCCCTCCGCCCGCAGCATCGCGAGCGCCCGCGCACGATCCGGCCGGGCGTGATGATCGGCGCGGTGCAACGCCTCGTCCCAATAGAAATTGCCTGGGGCCGCCATCTGGTTGGTCGCGACGCCGCCCTCGCCCGCCCAGATCCTGAGGAGCGCCGACTTGTCCATCGCGTGGCAGACCGCCTCGCGCACCCGCACGTTGTCGAAGGGCGCACGAGGCTTGCGGTTGTTGAAGGACCAGAAGATCCAACTCGTATCCTTCATCGCCTGCAATTCGATGTTCGGATCGGCCTTGAGCACCGCCATCTGGTTGGCCGGGGCACGTGCCACATGGAGGTCACCGGCGCGCAGGGCGAGTGTATAATCGACCGTATCGCGAAGATTGAACTCGACGCCCGCGTTGCGCGGCAGACCGGGCTGCCAGTAGGCCTCGAACGCCGGCGCGTCGAGCCTCTCGTTCGGGATCCAGCGGCCGAAACGATAGGGCCCCGTGCCGATCGGTGTCTGGATCGTTGCATCCCATCCCGGGCTCTCTGGTGCGAGGATCCAGAGTTCCGACAGGATGTTGAGCAACGGGCCATAGGGCTCCGACATCTCCATCACGAACTGCGTGGGATCGGGCGCCTCGAGCGCCTTGACCAGTTGCATGGGCGCCGCCAGCCAGCCGCGGCGCACCTTGTCACGCACGCGCTCGGCGTTCGCCTTGACATCCATTGCGGTCATCGCGCGACCGTTGTGAAAGCGCACGCCCTGACGGATCCGGAACGTATAGCGCCTGCCATCGGGGCTCACGGTCCAGGATTCGGCGAGATAGGGGATCGCCTTGCCGTCGTCGGCGATGCTCGTCAGACCCTCGACATAGACCTGCTGAACCGAGATCGAACCGGTGTGACGATGCGGATCGGACGTATCGAGGCCACCGAGGGCGATACGCAACGCCCGGCCGCGAGGCGTCTGCGCCCGCGCGATCTGTTCCGCCAGCCAAGGCCCCTGGGCGATGAAGCCGCCCGCAGCAAGCGCCGCACCGCGCCGCATCAGGCGTCGCCGATCGAATATGTCCGTCATGCCGTCGCTCCGTTGTCGCCCGCGCCACGCGCGGTGGCGCAAGGAATCCGGGACAGCGGTGACGCGACGGTCTCAGCTCCGTGACAATTCGATGCCGGACGGCGACAGGGCGGCTTCGGTCGCGATCAATAGGCCTTGCCTTCGTAGATGCCGCCGTGGCGTTTCCATTCGAGGTCGCCATCGACGTCGACGCCCTCGGCAGCGAGGCGGTCGCGCCATGTCTCCGCATTGTCCGCGGGCGTGAAGCCGATCGCCTCCCAGTTGGGATGGGCGATGCGGATGCGCGTGTTTCCGGACATGCCGAAGACGATGGCGGCGCCCACATCCGGTTGCTTCAGCGCGCGATCGAACATCTCGACGGCGTCGCGCGGGCTGAACCAGGTCGAGAGATGGCGCTGCTGGCTCGGACGCTCTTCGAAGCTGCCGATGCGCAGGCTCACCGATTCGATGCCGTGCTTGTCGTAGTAGTAGCGGAGCATGTTCTCCCCGAAGACCTTCGCCACGCCGTAGAAGCTGTCGGGGCGCACCGGATCCGTCTCGGTCATGCCGTGCGAGACCGGATACATGCCGTAGGTGTGGTTGGTCGAGGCGAAGACGATGCGCTTCACCGACGCCGCGCGCGCCGCCTCGAACAGATCGTAGAGGCCGCGGACATTGGCGCGGAACATCTCTTCGAAGTCGCGCGGCTCCGGCGCGCCGGCGAGATGGATCACCGCATCGGCGCCGTCGACGGCGCGTGCCAGCGCGGCGCGGTCGCGCAGATCCGCGACGATCTCCTCCTCGCCCGGACGCAGATCGCCGACCGGCCGACGGTCGAGCAGTCGCAGGGTCCCATGGCGACCGGCAAGTCCGGCGCGCAACGTCGTGCCGATCTTTCCGGCGGCCCCGGTGATCAGGATTCGGTTCCAGGACAGATCGGTCACGAAGCGGTCTCCTTGTCGAACTGACCTGCCGCCAAAGGGCGGTCAGCGTTGGCTCGTCTCCCAGTCGGGAGCGACGTGGAACGGCGCGTTGGACGGCGCCAGGGGTGTCCGCCCCAGTATCGCATCCGCGCATTTCTCCGCCAGCATGATCGTCGGCGCGTTGAGATTGCCGGTCGTGATCGACGGCATGATCGACGAATCGACGACCCGCAGGCGGTCGAGTCCGACGACCCTGGCCTGCGGATCGACCACGGTCATGGGATCCTCCGGATCGCCCATCCGGCAGGTGCCGCAGGGATGGTAGGCGCTCTCGACGCTGCGGCGTACAAACGCATCGATATCCGCGTCGTCCCTGACATCGGCCCCGGGCGACAGTTCCTCGCCGCGATACGGCGCGAAGGCGTCCTGGGCGAAGATCTCGCGCGTCAGGCGTACACAGGCCCGCATCTCCGCCCAGTCGTCGGGATGGCTCATGTAGTTGAACAGGATCGCCGGGCGTTCGCCGGGATCGGCCGAGCGCAACCGGACCCAGCCACGCGATTTCGATCGCATCGGACCGACATGGGCCTGAAACCCGTGGCGCCGCACCTGACGCGTCCCGTCATAGCTGATCGCAAGCGACAGGAAATGGAACTGGATATCGGGATGACGAATGCCGGCACGGCTGCGAATGAAGCCGCCGACCTCGAAATGGTTGGTCGCGCCGAGTCCGTCCTTGGCCAGCAGCCAGCGCAGGCCGATGCGCAGCTTCGCCATCGGGCCAAGCGCCGAATAGAGGGTGATGGGCTTGGTGCATGCCATCTGGAAGTAGAACTCCAGATGGTCCTGAAGGTTCTCGCCGACCCCGTCGAGCGCATGCCTCACCGGGATCCCATGGCGACGCAGTTCGTCCGGACGACCGATGCCCGACAATTCGAGCAGTTGCGGCGAGTTGATCGGTCCGCCGGCCAGGATGACCTCGCGCCGCGCACGGACGATCGTCTCGTCCCCGCCACGGCGATAGGCGACCCCGACCGCCCGCCGTCCCTCGAACAGGATACGCGTCGCCAGGCAATGCGACCGCAGGTCCAGGTTCGGCCGCCGCAGCGCCGGCCGCAGATAGGCGTTGGCCGCCGACCAGCGCCTGCCGCGATGCACGGTCATGTCGAAGCGGCCAAAGCCTTCCTGACGGAAACCGTTGAGATCCTCGCTTGGCGCGTAGCCGGCCTGGCGCCCCGCGTCGATGAAGCATCGGTAGAGCGGGTTCGCGAGCCGTCCGTAACTGGTGTTGAGCGGCCCCGAATCGCCACGATACGGGTCGCCACCCTCGGCACGCGTCTCGGCGCGGCGGAAATAGGGCAGGACGTCGCGATAGCCCCAGCCGCGCGCCCCCTCCTCTTCCCAGCGCTCGAAATCGAGCGCATGCCCGCGCACATAGACCATGCCGTTGATCGAGGACGAGCCGCCGATCACCTTGCCGCGCGGGCAGTGCAGGCTGCGGCCGTCCAGATGCGGCTCGGGTTGCGTGTGGTAGCCCCAGTCGTAGCGCGGCGAGTTCATCGGGATCGCCAGCGCACTGGGCATCTGTATGAAGACCGACCGGTCGCTGCCGCCATGCTCGAGGATCAGGACCCGGTGCTGGCCATCCTCGCTGAGACGATTGGCAAGCACCGACCCCGCCGAGCCTGAGCCTACGACGATGTAATCGAATTCCTC
>CAYSUY010000254.1:0-4561 GCA_964434345.1 uncultured Acetobacteraceae bacterium | reverse complement strand
AGGCCGGCTACGACCCGATCTGGTTCGGGATCCTGGTGATCCTGCTGATGGAGACCGCGATGATCACGCCGCCGGTCGGGATCAATCTCTATGTCGTCCAGGGCCTGCGCCCGCGCGGGAAGATCGACGACGTCATCATCGGGACGCTGCCGTTCGTGGTCACCCTGGTCGTGATGATGGTGCTGATGTCGATCTTCCCCGATCTCGCCCTGTTCCTGCCGCGTGCCGCATCCGATTGATCGCGCGGTCGCGGTGTGGCGCGCGATGGCGGAGGCGGACCTTGCCGAGGTCGTCGCCATCGCGGCTGCGATCCATGTCGCCCATCCCGAGCGTGATGCGGTGTTCGCCGAGCGGCTGTTCCTGTATCCGCGGGGGTGCCTGATCCTGATGCAGGACGGCGCCGTGCTCGGCTACGCGATCGCGCATCCCTGGCTCATCTCGGCGCCACCCGCGCTCGACACGCTCCTGGGCGCGCTGCCCGCGAGGCCGGATTGCCTCTATCTGCACGATGTCGCGCTGCGCCCCGCGGGGCGCGGGCATGGCGCCACGGCGCGCCTCCTCGCGCGCCTCGACGACTTGGCGCGCGCGGCGGGCCTGGCGCGGCTCGCCCTGGTCGCCATTCCCGGGACGGATCGCGTCTGGCGTCGCCTTGGGTTCCTACCCCGCGCCCGTGCGGACGACGCGACGCGTGGAGACGGCGGCTACGGCGCGGGTGCGGCCTTGATGGAGCGACCGGTACACGTCTGACGCGGGACTGCGGCGCGCCGGGGCAGGCCGCGGCTCAAGGCACGATCGGCCTGCCACCGCTCGCCAGGATCGCGGCGATCAGGCGGTGAACCTCCAGCGCCGCGCGGCCATCGGCGGCCGGCGCACGGTCCTCGTCGATCGCGTCGAGGAAATCGGCGAGCAGGCGCGTGTTGGCGGCATGGTCGAAGGCCATCGGATCCGCGCCGCCGCCGCTGCCGCCGCCGGCTCCTGCCTCGATCGTCGTTCCGTCCATCAGCCGCGCGCGCAGCGTGTCGCCTTCGAGGACCGCGCCACCCCTGTCGCCCGCGAGTTCGATGCGCTCCGGATGTCCCGGGAAGGCCGCCGTCGTCGCGTCGATGGTCCCGATGGCGCCGCTGGCGAAGCGCAGCGTCGCGGCGGCGACGTCTTCGGTGTCGATCGCGCGCAGACCGGTATTGGCGTGGAAGGCGCTGAGTTCCGCGACCGGACCGGCGAGGCTCAGGAACAGGTCGAGGGTATGGATCGCCTGGGTGAGCAGGACGCCGCCGCCGTCGCGCGCCACCATGCCGCGTCCGGTCTGCGCAAAGTAATCCGGTCCGCGCCACCAGCGTACCGAGGCCGAGCACGAAACCAGGCGCCCGAGCCGTCCCCCGCGCAGCAGCTCCGCGAGTTTCAGCGAGGCGGTCCGGAATCGATGCTGGAAGACGATCGCGAGCTTGAGCCGGGCGGCCTCGAAGGCCTCGACCGTGGCGACGGCGCGTTCCAGCGTCGCGTCGATGGGCTTTTCGAGCAGCACGTGCTTGCCGGCGGCGGCGCAGCGCAGCGCGAGGTCCCGATGCGCCCAGGGCGGCGTCAGGATCAGCGCCGTGTCGACGCCGGGCGCGTCCAGCGCCGTTTCGAGGGACCCGACGACGGGAAATCCGTAGGTCGCCGCGAACTGGGCGCGGCGCGCGGCGCTGGGGCTCCAGCCGGCGACCACCTCGACACGCTGCGCGAGATCGCGCAGCGCCGCGGCATGCGGTTTGACCGCCATGCCAAGCCCGATGACGACGATCCTGTGCATGGCGTGCGCTCCCAGGGAGTTTGTCGGTTCGTCAGCCCGTTTCGCCGAGCTTGAGCCCGCGACGGCGCAGCGACGACCAGGCCTCCTCGGCGTCGTCGACCATCTCGAACAGGTCGAGATCGGCGGCGGCGATCATGCCGCGCTCGGCCATGAAGTCGAAATCGATCGCGCGCGTCCAGTACGCCCGGTCGAAGAGCACGATGGGCATCGCGGGCGCCTTGCCGGTCTGCTGCAGCGTCAGCAATTCGAAGAGCTCGTCCATCGTGCCGAAGCCGCCGGGGAAGACCACCAGCGCATTGGCGCGCATCGCCAGATGCATCTTGCGCATCGCGAAATAGTGGAAGCGGAAGGTGAGGGCCGGCGTGGAGTAGCGGTTCGGCCGCTGCTCGTGCGGGAGCGTGATGTTGAAGCCGATGCTGGGCGCGCCGGCATCGTGCGCGCCGCGATTGGCGGCCTCCATGATCCCCGGACCGCCGCCGGTCGCGATCACGTTGTCGCGAGGGCCATGGTCACGGCTGCGTGCGCCGCCGCGCTCCGAGACGATCCGTGCGAAGGCCCGTGCCTGCTCGTACCACTGCGACTGGGCTGCGCGACGCTCGGCCTCGGCCTCCTGCGCGGTGCCGCGCCCGGCGTTGCGGATCGCCTCGGCCTGCTCGGGCGAGGGCACGCGCGCGCTGCCGAACACGACCACGGTGCTGCGCACACCCCATTCTCGCAGCAGCAATTCGGCCTTCGCGTATTCGAGCGCGAAGCGGATCGCGCGCATCTCGTCGCGCAGCAGGAAGGCCGTGTCCTCGACAGGAAGAAGGTAGCTGGGCGAGGTGAGTTGGTCGTCGTTCGGCGCCATCTGTCCCGGTCCAGGGAGGGGAAGTCGATCAGATCCTCTCCCACAAACCGGTCTCCTCGTCGAGGCGGGCGTGTTCCATGCCCCGGCAATCGCCCCGCGAGACGATACCGAGGACGCGTCCCCGCTCGACCACCGGCAGGTGGCGGTAACCGCCGTCCTGCATGCGTCGCAGCAGTTCGAGGGCGGTGCATCCGGCCTCGATCGTGTCGGGATCGCGGGTCATCGCCGTCGCGAGGGTCGTGGTGGTCGGATCGAGTCCCTCGGCGAGGACCCTGCAGACCGCATCGCGACCGGTGAAGATCCCGACCAGGCTGCCGAGCCCGTCCACGATCAGGACGGCGCCGACGCGCCGGCCACGCATCGCGCGGCAGGCGTCGCGCACGCTGGTCTGCGGCGGCAGGATCAGGGGCGTCTGGTCGCGGACGATGTCGGCGGCGTGGCGCTGGGTCATGGGTCCTCCTGCGTCGGCGGCATGCAGGGTGGCGTCCATCGCATGGCGGAAGGATGTGCCAATTCGTCGCGGCGCGACGATCGATGCGCTACGCTGCGCGCATCGTGACCGCCTCTCCACTCCGGCGTGACCGGCCATTGCTCGGCATCGCCCTGATGCTCCTCTTCGGGACGCTCGCCAGCCATCTCGACGCGACGTCGAAATGGTTTTCGCAGAGCTATCCCGTCGCCCAGCTCATCTGGATCCGCTACGCGGCGCTGACGCTGGCCCTGCTCGCCGCGGTGCCGTTCCTCGGCTGGCGCCGCGTGACCGGAACAAGCGCGCCGCGGATGCAGCTTCTGCGCGGCACCGCGCTGTGGCTCTCCGCCACGACATTCCTCGCGGGGCTGAGCCTGCTGCCATTCGCGACCACGAAGGTGATCGGCTCGACGGCGCCGCTGATCGTCGCTGCGATCGCCATGCCGCTGCTCGCCGAGCGCGTCGGCTGGCGGCGCTGGATCGCGATCCTCTTCGGCTTCGCGGGTCTCGTCGTGGTGGTGCGCCCGGACATGGGCAGCATCGAATGGGCGATGCTGTTTCCGCTCGCGACCGCCTGTTCCTATGCGCTTTATCAGGTGCTGACGCGGCGCATCGCCGGCGTCGATGGCGCGCTGCCGAACCTGTTCTACACGGCGCTGGTAGGGACGGTCCTGGCCTCCTTCGCCGTGCCCTTCGTCTGGGTGACGCCGAGCCCCGCCCATCTCGCGATCCTCTTCGTGCATGGACTCGTCGTCGGGTTCGGCCATTTCGTGATGATCCACGCGCTCGCCAACGCGCCGGCCTCGTTGATCGCGCCCTTCGGCTATGTTTCGCTGATCTGGGCGGTGATCCTCGGCTATCTCGTCTTCGGCGAGCAGCCCGACCTTGGAACGCTCGCCGGCGGCACGATGATCGCGCTGGCTGGAATCGCCCTGGCGCGCAGCGCCGCAACCGGGAGGAAGTGATGAGCCGCCATCATGTCGTCGAAGCGTCGCCGGAGACCATCCATTGGGGCGTCTTCGATCCGTCGCTGCGGCCGATCCTGACCGTCGAGTCCGGCGACAGCGTCACCTTCCACTGCGTATCCGGTGGGCGCGACGCCATGCCGCCGCCGCCCTATGTCGTGCCGCCGGCGCTGCGGGCCATCCATGAGCGCTGCGCGCCGCGCGCACCGGGCCATATCCTGACCGGACCGGTCGCGGTCGCCGGCGCGGAGCCCGGCGACACGCTCGAGGTCCGCGTCAAGGATGTCCGTCCCGGCGCCGATTGGGGCTATACGGGGTTTCGCCCGTTGCGCGGCAGCCTGCCCGAGGATTTTCCGTACACGCGGCTGCTCCACATCCCGGTCGATCGCGATCGCGGCATGGCGCGGCTCCCCTGGGGCATGGATCTGCCCCTGTCGCCCTTCTTCGGCGTGATGGGCGTCGCCCCGCCGCGCGACTGGGGCCGGCTGTCC
>CAYSUY010000253.1:0-4585 GCA_964434345.1 uncultured Acetobacteraceae bacterium | reverse complement strand
TCGATCTCGACCTGCCAGCCCTGGGCGAGCCTGTTGGTCTCGCTGGCCATGCCGACCACCGCCATCAGCTCGCCGAACATCGCCTCGCTCATCCCGGCCTTGCGCGCCGCCGCGCCATGCGAGGCGATGCAGTAGCCGCAGCCATTGCTGGCGCTGACCGCGAGATAGATCATCTCCTTGGCCAGCGGGTCGAGCGCGCCCGGCGCCATGACCTGCTTCAGCGACTCCCACGTCCGGCGCAGCGTCGCCGGATCGTTGGCCAGGACCTTCCAGAAATTGTTGATCCAGTCGATGCGCCGCGTCGCCATGATGTCGTCATAGACCGCGCGCACCTCGGGCGTCGCCTCGCCGTACTCGATCATCCGCATCTCCGATCCTCCCGCATTGAGAATGCGCGCAGGATAGCGCACCGAAACGCCGCCGCCGCTGGTGTCCGGCCCGGTGTCGCAGATGAAGAGATAGACGGGACCCGGCGCGGCCACGGCGACGTGCCGCGGCCCGACGGATGGGCGTGCTCAATCCGCCGTCGCCGTGAAGCCGCCGGACTGGCGCAGCCACATCCGCGCATAGGGGCCTCCGGCCGCGAGGAGTTCGGCATGGGTGCCCTGCTCCACGATCCGCCCCTGCTCCAGCACCACGAGCCGGTCCATCCGCGCGATGGTCGACAGGCGATGCGCGATCGCGATCACTGTCCGCCCGCGCATCAACGTCTCCAGCTGTCCCTGGATCGCCGCTTCGACCTCCGAGTCGAGCGCGCTCGTCGCCTCGTCGAGCACCAGGATCGGCGCGTCCTTGAGGATCACGCGCGCAATCGCGATGCGCTGGCGCTGGCCGCCCGAGAGCTTGACGCCGCGCTCGCCCACATGCGCGTCGAAGCCGCGCCGCCCGTTCCAGTCTTCCAGCGTCTCGATGAACGCGGTCGCTTCGGCCTGGTCGGCGGCGGCGCGGGTCTCGGCCTCGCTGGCCCAGGGTCGGCCGTAGCGGATGTTGTCGCGGATCGAGCGATGCAAGAGCGACGTGTCCTGGGTGACCATCGCGATCTGCGTGCGCAGGCTCTCCTGCGTCGCCGTCGCGATGTCCTGCCCGTCGATCAGGATCCGGCCCGCCTCGGGCCGATGGAAATGGAGCAACAGGTTCACCAGCGTCGACTTGCCGGCGCCGGAATGCCCGACCAGTCCGACGCGCTCGCCGGGCCGGATGGTCAGGTCCAGATCGTGCAGGACGCCGCGCGCGGTGCCGTAGCCGAAACGCAGCGCCTCGAACCGGATCTCGCCGCGGGTCACCACGAGGTCCGTCGCGCCCGGCGCATCGGGCATCTGACGCGGCACGGCGATCGAACGCATGCCTTCCTGAACCACGCCGACATTCTCGAAGATCGTGGTGACATTGTCGCCGACCCAGCCGGCCATGTTGGCGATCTGCCAGGCGAGCGGCAGCGCCATCGCCACCGTGCCCACGCCGATCCCGCCGGACCGCCACAGCGCGATCGCCGTCGCGCCGGTGGCGACGATCAGGCAGGCGTTCAGGAGATTGAGCGTCAGGATGTAGCGCGTGGTCATGCGCGTCTGATGGCGAAAGGCCGCCGTATGCTCGTCCACCGCCTCGCGCACGAAATCGTCCTCGTCGCGCGCCCGGGCGAAGAGTTTCACGGTCAGGATATTGGTGTAGCTGTCGACGACCCGGCCGGTCAGCGCCGAGCGCGCCTCGCTGGTCGCCCGGCTGCGGTCGCGCATCCGCGGCACGAAGTAGCGGAGCATCGCCACATAGCCGACGAACCACGCCAGCATCGGAAACGCGAGGCGTGCGTCGATGCTGGCCAGCAGGATCACCGCGCTGGTGCCGTAGACGACGATGTACCAGACCGCATTGGTCGCGCTCACCACGCTCTCGCGCAGCGACGGGCCGGTCTGCATGACCCGGTTGGCGATGCGTCCCGCAAAATCGTTCTGGAAGAAGCTCCAGCTCTGCCGCACCACGTGCCAGTGGTTCTGCCAGCGCACGAGATTGGTCAGGCCGACATTGATCGACTGGTTGGTCAGCATGACCCGCAGCGCCAGCGCGGCGGGCCGCAGAACCAGCATCACCGCGGCCATGCCCGCCAGCACATGCCAGTGATCGCGCCACACCGCCTCGGGCGCCACGCGACCGACGAGTTCGACCACATGGCCGATCATCACGGGGATCGTGACGTCCAGAAGCGCCACCAGCAATCCGGCGCCGAACAGCGCCACGAGCAGGCCGCGCACCTGGCGCACGAAATGGAGATAGAAACGCGCCAGCCCGTGCCGGCCCGTTTCGACGGGCGGCGAAGGATCCGGCGCGACGTCGGTCGGACGGAGAAGATCTTCGAAGACGCGGAACATGCCGCCTCGCTGGCGCCGGAAACTCGTCGCGCCCGCTCTCGACCGCGGCGGCGCACGCGACGCTGCTTAATCCCCTCCGAGGCTCCGGGCAAGCGCGGGCGCCGCAGCGGCGCGTTCCGCCACGGCCGCCGCGATCGCGATGTCCTGGACCGCAAGGCCGGTCGAGTCGAAGACCGTGATCTCGTCCGCAGCGCGGCGGCCGGGCTTGCGGCCAAGCAGGACCTCGCCAATCTCGTCGAGACGCGACGCGTCGATCGCGCCGGCGGCGAGCGCGCGATGCGCCTCGCCGCGCAGCAGCGCCTGGGGCCGCGAATCGACGATCACGCGCGCCGCGCGCGCCAGGATCCGGGGATCGAGTTCCTGCTTGGCCGGCGTGTCCGAACCCATCGCGCTCACATGCGTGCCGGGCCGGATATCGGCGGCTGAAAGCAGAGGCGACTCCGCCGAGGTCGTGGTGACGATCAGACGACAGGCGCGCGCGACTTCCGCCGGATCGTCGGTCTCGCGCACCACGAAGCCCATTGCGGCGAGATCCGCGCGGCACGCGGCGCGACGCGACGCATCGCGTCCGTAAAGCACCAGATCGCGGCATGCGACGACCGCGCGCAGCTCGCGCGCCTGCAGCCGCGCCTGGATCCCGGTGCCGAGGATCCCGATCGCCGGAATGGCGGGTGGCGCCAGGAGACGCGCCGCGACCGCGCCGGCGATGGCCGTGCGAAGATCGGTGAGATGTCCTTCGTCGAGCAGCACGGTCTCCAGCGCGCCGGTCTGCTGGCTGAAGATCAGCATGACGCCATTGCCCGACGGCAGACCGCGGGCGGGATTCCCGGGAAAGCCGGAGGCGATCTTCACGAGATAGGTGGGATCGCCCGTGACGCAGCCGTACTTGATGTGGACTTCGCCGGTCTCCATCAGCAATTCACCGACCGGCGGGACGTTGCAGCGCCCCGCCGAATAGGCCGCGAAGCCGGCTTCGATGCGGCCGACGAGGTCGAGATCCGCGAGCGCCGCCGCGATCGCCGCCCGGTCGAGGACCCGGGTCATGGCAGGATCGATTTCAGCGTCGCGAGCGAGACATTCGCCCCGCACAGCACGATCGCGACCCGCGCTCCCGACCAGCGCGCGGCCTGTTGCCGGAAACCGGCGACGGCCACGCCAGCCGCGCCTTCGATCATCATGTGGTGGGCCTCCATCGTGTCGCGCATCGCCGCCGCGATCTCCTCCTCGCTGACCGCGACATGCTCGTCGACGACCGCGCGCACGAGATCGAAGGTGATGCTGCCGGGCTCGACGCCGCCCGCGGTACCGTCGGACAGGGTCGGCAGCGAGTCGAGCGTGAGGATCCGTCCGGCCTCGACCGAACGCATCATCACCGCGCTGTTGAGCGGCGAACAGGCGACGACACGGGTCGCGGGCGCATGGGCCTTCAGCCACGCGCCGATCCCGCCGATCAGTCCGCCGCCGCCCAGGGACACGAACACGGCGTCGAGATCAGGCACTTGCCGGAGCAGTTCGACGCCGGCCGTCCCCTGGCCACCGATCACGAGCGGATCGTTGTACGGCGAGATCCAGACCGCGCCGGTCGCTTCGGCATGGGCGCGCGCGAAGAGCTCGGTCTCGCCGGAATCCGCACCATGTCGCCGGATTTCGCCGCCCTGACGCGCGATCGCCGCCAGCTTTGTCGGCGATGCACCCTCCGGGACGAAGACCGTCGCCCGCGCGCCCACGCTGCGCAGCGCGAAGCCGACGGCGGCGCCGTGGTTGCCGGTCGACGCGGTGACCACGCCCCTGGCCAGTTCCTCGGGCGAGAGCGACAGCACCTTGTTGAGCGCGCCGCGCGCCTTGAACGAGCCGGTGTGCTGCAGGTTCTCGCATTTGAGGAACACCGACGCGCCCGATCCGCCCGCGAGCGCGGGAGACGGCTCGATCGGCGTCTCCCGCGCATGGGCGCGGATCCGGCGCTCGGCCGCCGCGATCGCGCCGGCGAAGTCGGTCATTCACCGACCTCGTCGAGCATCTGGCTGATCCGCGCGAGGCCTTCCTTGAGGTAGTCGTGCGGCAGGCCGAAGCTGATGCGCAGATGGTGGTCGTAGCCGAAATGGTCGCCGGGCACGATCAGCACGTTCTTCTCGTCGCGCAGCCGGTCGACGAGGCGCGTCGAGTTGATCTTGCGGTTGTAGCGCATGAAGGCGATCGCCGCGGCCTGCGACGGGTAGACCTGG
>CAYSUY010000252.1:0-4625 GCA_964434345.1 uncultured Acetobacteraceae bacterium | reverse complement strand
GATCGGCTCGGGCTTCCAGTCCGCGCTCTTCGCCGACGTGCGCAGCGTCGAGGACGCGCGCGCCTGCGTGCGGGCGGTGCGCGCCGAGGAGCCGCGTGCCGGCGGATTGCACGGCGTGGGGATGCGCCGCGACGTCGGCACGATGCGCGACGCGGGCTCGCCCGCCTTCGTGAAGGCGCTCGACGACGTGGTCGTCGCGATCATGGTGGAGAAGCGCCAGTGCGTCGAAGACCTCGACGCGATCCTCTCGGTCCCCGGCATCGACATGGTGCAGTTCGGACCGGCGGATTATGCGATGAGCATCGGCCGCACCGGCGACTGGACGCATCCCGAGGTGCGCGCCGCCGAACGTCTCACGATCGAGACCGCGCTCAAAAAGGGTCTGCATCCGCGGGCCGAGATCTCCGACCCCGATCAGGCCGCGCGCTTCATCGAGATGGGCGTGCGCCATTTCTGCATCGGCTGGGACGTGACGATCCTGCACGCCGCATGGCGCGCCAACGGCGACGGGATGCGCACCCTGCTGGAAGGCACCGCCACCGCCGCATCCGGCCGGCGCCGGCGCGCAGCGAAGAAGGGCAATTACGGCTGATCGAAACCGGCAGGATGCTCTGGCGGATGCTACGGGCCTTGCCGGGCTGGCATGGCTGCGCCGCCCGCGCGCGCGCCGCCGTCGTCCGCGCGCTCCATGCGTGGAGCGGCGGACGACGACGGACGACATGATCCCCTAGGACGGGTCTGGGTCTTAGTTGGACGAAGAAGCGCGGATTGGCGCTTGTGCGGTGCAATCCCCTTTTTCGGGTCTGTCTCCGCGATCGCGACCGCGGGACGCGCCGACGATAACCCGAACCCGCCGCGCGATCACAGCTTCTTCCAGCCTTTCGGATCGACGCTCATGGGCCCGTCGGGGAAGTCCACTTCCATGCGCGCCGCGCCGAACGGCACGTCGGCGGCGACGATCGCGATGTCGCCACTGTCCGGGTCGCGGACGCGATCGCCCCGACGGAACTGGACGACGCGCGCGGGTGCCTGCGGCTTCGTGGGCTTGGCAGCCGGCCTCGTGTCCGCAGGCGCGCTCGTGCGCTTGCGTCGTGGCTCGTCGCGCGCCGCCGCGGCGGGTGGCGGCGTCTGCGATTGCGTTTGCGCAGACGCTTGGCCGCGCGCGTCACGGCGTGGCTTCCCGCGGCGACCAGCCTCGCGACTGCCCTCGGACCCGGAAGGCCGCGCCACGGGCGCAGCCGGTGCCGGCGGCGATGCCGTCCTGGGTGGACGCGGCACCGGCTCGAGGAGGCGTCGCTGGATGGCGGCACAGGCCTCCGCGGCATCCGCCGTTTCGAACAGCGCGATCCATCCGAACGGCACCGCCAGATCGCCGCGCAGCGTCACCGCACGCGTGTCGCCGACGATCATCGTGTCGCGCCGCGCATGGTTCCAGCCCTGGCGCAGCCCCTCGATCGAGGCCGCCTCGAAATGCGCATAGCGGCCGAGGCGCAGCAGGATGGCGCGTCGTCCATCCTCGGCGGCAGGCTGCGCGGGCCAGGGCGCGTCGGCGTGGAAGCGCGCGCGCTCCTGCTCCCAGCGCTGGCGATGGAACATGTCGCAGGCCGCCAGGAGCCCATCGAGGTCGAGCCCGTCGCCATCCAGCCCGGCGGCGGCGGCGATGGTCATCTCGAACCTCGTCCCCGCGCGGATCACCTCGGCATCCACCAGCATGTCCCGCGTGCGCCCGTCGCGCCGGCGGTTGAAGACCCGCTCGATCCGCGTGCACACCCCCTCGGGCATGCAATCCCCGACGCGAAGGAACCGGAACGGATCGCGCCCGCCCCTGACCGCATCCGGCGCATCGGCGAGGCCCAGAAGCGTGGCCTGGACCTCGTCGGAGAGCCGCCCGGAACGTCCGCCGCGCCCGTCCTCGCGCGCAGCGATCCGCCGCAGATCGCCGAGCAGCGGCTGGGCGCGCGCGCTCAGCAGCGCGGTGCGCAGCGCCCCCTTGATCGTGCTGCCGGGCAGACAGGGACGTCCGCCGCTGCGCGCGAACAGGATCACCCGGCCAGGCCGGGCGGGGCTGGAGAGCGCCTCGACGATCCCGGCGCGCGACGCGGCGCCGACCAGGATGCGCTCGAGCGCATGCTCCGGACGCATCGCGGCATGCAGCACGTCCTGGGCGAGGCGAAGATCGCCGCGCTCGACCGCCAGCGCGAAGCCGCGCCGCGCGGCGTCGTCGAGCGCGGCCATCACCGCCGCCGGCTCGAAACGCACGAGGTCGTCACCGTCGAGGACGAAGCATTCCGGCAGCCACGCCTCGGGATCCTCGACATGGATCGGCGTGAGCGCCACGGCGTGGAACAGCCGCGCGGTCATGGATGGACGATCTCGCCGTAGCGGATCGCGACGTGTCGCGCATCGTGGCGCACCGCCTCGACACCCGGATGCACCCCCGCCAGAAGCGTGCCGAACGGGCCGGCGCCCGTCGCGGCGAAGGTCGCACCCGGCTCCGCGAGCAGGATCGCGTGCTTCCAGGGCGGCGCACCGTCGCCCGAGGCAGCGGCGCCCAGGCGACCGGTATGGGTGATCAGCCGATAGCGCGCGTCGCGCATCGCCGCGTCGATCGTCCCGTGCGACAGGCTCAGCCAGCGCGTGCCATCGGGGCCATCGAGTTCGGGCACGGGGACGATCGAGTCGACCGCGAACCGTCCGCGGCCCCAGCTGGCGCTGCGCCCGTAGCCCGTCTCGCCGACCGCGCCCAGAAGCGCCGCGAGCCGCGCGGGCGTCTCGACGCTCCGCACATAGACATCGCGCCACGGCGCGATCTTGAAGCTCCAATCCTCTTCGACGGCGAAACCAGCGGCGTCGCGCACGCGCCCGGTCGACGCATCGACCGGCCCATGCGCGACCCGCACCGCATCGACGGCACCGGCGCCGTGCCAGGGCGCATCGACGAGCTTGTCCGCAAGGAAGACGGGATCCAGGCGCAGGCGCAGCACCGCCAGGTCGACCGCGCGGATCCACGGGCGGCGCGCCCGCGCCTTCGCCGCGTCGGCATCCGTCTGGCCCTGCGGGATGCGCGGCGGCGGCGGTGCCAGCAGCGGGCGCGGCAGCAGGCCTTCGGGGAAGGCGTCGGAGAAGATCGTCGGCGCCGTGTCCTGCGCCGCAAGCCAGCCCTGCAGGGACGCCGCGCCCTCGGCCTCGCGCAGCGCCCAGCAAACATGGCCGAACAGCGTGCCGGAGACGAGGCGCGTCCCCAGCGGCGCCGTCAGCCGCAGCCGGATGCGCGCGAGCGGCGGCAGGATCACGCAGCCCCCAGCGTCACGATCGCTGGCGCCTCGACGCGATCGAAGCGCGCGACGCGGAAGCCATCGCCCAGCGGGACCGCCGTCCCGCGGAGATCGCGGAAGACCAGATCCTCGAACCGGATCCGGCCATAGCCGCGCGATCCCGAGCCGCCCAGCGCGTCCTGTTCGAGCAGCGACAATCCGGCCAGCAGCCAGTTGAGGCATTGCGCGTCACGCGCGCCGCCGTCGCCGGTGTCGTAGACGCGAAACACGAACTCGGCGTCGAAGAGCGCACCTGCCGAGACGCGCTCGGTATGCCGCGGCGCCGACCGGTCATGCGCCTTTCCGGCGATGCGGTCGATCGCGATCTCGCCCTTCTCTTCGGTCAGCGGCCAGCCGCGCGCGAAGGCGCGCGCGCGCCAGGCGGGGTCGAGCGTCGCGTCGCGCACGATCAGCCGCGTCGGCCCGCCGCTCCACACGCCATCGCCGGTCGGTGCCCCGAAGATGCGCAGGACCGGATCGGCGGGATCGAGACCCTCGCCGGCCGCGCCCTTTCCGACCCGCTCGAACGCCCAGTCGAGCAGGAAGCGCAGGCGCCCCTTGAGGCTGGACCCCGGGATATAGGGATCCTCGCCGACCGGCTGGCGGACGACCGGCGTGTCGCTGCCGCCGGCACCGATGCCCGTTCCGGCCGGACCGGCTCCGATATGGAGCCCGGAGAGCAGGCGGATCCTGCCGGTGACGAACACGCGCCCGAGCAGCCTGATGTCGTTCATCCCTGACCCCTTCACGCCTTGCGTTCGTAGAACCGGTGATAGGCGACCACGGCCTCGAAGATCCGCAGGAACGCCGCGAGATCGCGGGCATCCTGGATCGCCGCCGCATGGTCGACGAAGAACTGCAGCAGTTCATGCGGGAAGTTCTCCGCCTTGCCGCGGCGCCGGAACGCATGCGCAGCCTTCGCCTTGATCAGCACCATATGCGCCTGGATCGCTGCGGGGTCGGGCTCGCCCTCCGGTGGCTCGCGACGCTCGACCAGTCTGACCTCGTCGAAAAAGCGCCGCATGAGCGAGGCGGGCACGGCGGCACAGGAACGCGCCAGCGTATCGGCACGATCCTCGAGCAGGTCGCGGCGAATCGCGAGACGCGTCTCGTCGGTGAAGTAGCGCGGCGGGTTGGCCCGCGGCAGCGCCGGCAGATCGGGGCGCGGACCGCCGCCGCCTTCGCGTCGCGCACCGTCGCGCGGCGCCGCGTCGCGGGGAGGTCCGCCGCGGGGGGCGCCGTCGCGGGGCGCACCGTCGCGGGGGCCGCCACCGGCCGGACGCGGACCGCGGCCGGGCGGCTTGCCCGGCG
>CAYSUY010000251.1:0-4626 GCA_964434345.1 uncultured Acetobacteraceae bacterium | reverse complement strand
TCGCCGGTCAGCGTGTCCGCGCTCCAGGGCGTGCTGCGCGCGCTGCTCCAGGATGGCGTCCCGGTGCGTGGCCTGCCGGAAATCATCGAGGCCTGCGCCGATGCGGTGCCCAAGGCGCGTGACCAGCAGGAACTGGTCGAACTCGTGCGGCGGCGGATCCGGCGCACCATCTGCCTGCATTTCGCCGACCAGACGGATTTGCGGCTGCCCGCTTATCTCTACGTGCCGCGCGGCACCGATGGCGCGGCGCACGCCGCCGGTTCGGCTGCGGACCTGGCGCGGCTCATCGATACCGTGGGGCAGCGCGAACGCGCACGCACCAATCCGATCGCGCCGGCGCTGGTCGTTCCGGACCATCTGCGGCCGGGGATCGCCGACCTCGTCCGCCGCCAGCGGCTGCCGACGCCTGTCCTGTCCCAGAGCGAGATCGACGAATCGGTCGATCTGATCATCGTTGAGAGGCTGTGATGCGGACCGCCACCTTCACCGCGTCGTCGATCGCCGAGGGCTACAGCTACATCAAGGACAATTTCGGCGACGAAGCCCTCGTGGTGCGGGTCGATGGTGGCGTCAAGTCGCGCTCGGTCGAGTTCACCGTGTCGCTCCCCGATCCCGTCGCCTCGCCACGCGAGCCTGTGATGGAGGCCGCGAAGCGGCGCATGCAGGCGGCCGGATTCGATGGAGCCGTTCTGGCCAAGCTCGAGCAGTTCGCAAGCGAGTCCACCATCACCGATCCCGGCGACCTGATCGACGCCTATGTCCGCAGTCGTCTGCGGACGCGGTCCTTCATCGACTTCGCCACCGAAAGCCGGTGCCTGCTGTTCCTCGGGCCGCCGGGTGCCGGGAAGACCACGACGATCGCGAAGGCCGCGGCCACGCTGGTCGCCGCCGGCAAGCGCGTCATGCTGGTGAGCCTGGAAAAGGACCGGCTCGGCGGAGACTCCCAACTCGAACATCTCGCGGGGCTTCTCGGCCTGCCGCTGGTGAGCGTCGAGAAGGCGCAACGCGTGAGCACGGCGCTGCGTGGTGCCGGTCGCGTCGACTGCATCCTTGCGGACGCGCCGTCGATCCATCCCTGGCGCGTGATGGACGTCGACGAGGCGCTGTCCCTCGCAGAGCGACTGACAGCGGTCCCGGTGATGGTCGTGCCGGCCGGTCTCGAGGCTCGCGAGACGGCGGATAGCCTTGCCACTGTGCGCGGGTGCGGCGTCGAACACGCAATCGTCACGAAATGCGACGTCACGCGGCGGCTCGGCACGCTGCTGAACGCGCTGATCATCGAGCGCTTCGTACTCCTCGGGCTTCAGCAATCGCGGATGTTGACCGAGAAAATATCCGCATCGGACCCGAACCTTCTCAAGCTCGTCTTCAACCTGCAGGCATAGTCGCGCCATGGCCAAGGTCGTATCCATACTCTCCGGCAAGGGCGGCGTCGGGAAGACGTTCCTGACGGCAAATCTCGCCCATGCGACCGCTTTGCAGCGGCGTAGCGTCCTGGTGTTCGACGGAGACCTCGGCCTCGCGAACATCGACATCCAGATCGGTCTCGTCACCAAGCGCCACATCAACGATTTCATCCTCGGCGACGCCGCGTTCGAGGACGTTGTGGCGCATGCGCAGTCGATCGGATGCTCGGTGATCAGCGGTCGTCCTGCGCATGGTCTCATCGTCAACACCACGCCGTTGGAGCGCCGCCGCATCAAGGAGGCGCTCGCGCGCACGGCGATGGGATACGACGCCATGTTCATCGATCTCGGCGCCGGGATCGAGGCGAACGTCATCGACTTCGTAGACCTGTCGGATCTCGTCCTCCTGATCGTTAAGCCTGAACCGACCTCGATCATGGATGCCTACGCGGTGGTCAAGGCGCTTCCCTTCGCCTTGCGCGCGCGGGTCGTCATCACGCCGAACATGGTACAGAGCGCAAGCGAGGCGGAGATCCTGATCCGGCAGTTCGGCGGCGTCCTGCGCCGCTTCCTGCAGGCCGAACCGCGCTCGCTCGGTTTCGTGCGGACCGACGCCAACGTATCCCTCGCGATCCGTCGCCAGCAGCCGATCGCCGCGTGCTTTCCTGCGAGCCCCGCGGCACAGGACATCAGGATGCTCGCGGACCGCATCCTGATGGATCAGTTGCAACCGCGCGTCGCAGGCGTCTGACGGGGCGATCAGAAATGCTTGAAGACGTTCTGCAGGGCTTCGCGCTCAGCAAGAGCGTCGGGACCGTCGGCTGCGGTCGGAGCCGGCGTACCGTATTCGCCGCCATAGAGTTCGTCGGCCATCGCCATAGCCGCCAACAGGAGCAATTCACCGGACGTCAACAGGGCATTGCCCGCCGCATGCTGCGCTGCAAGCCCCTTGATCTTGTCCGCGAGGAACCGACAATACGCCTCGTCTTCGGCGCGACAGTTCAGTTTGATGATTTCGCCGCCGAATTCGATGTTCACGGCACTCTCCCTGGTCAATGCCCGTCGGGCCCTGGTCAATGGTCGCGGGGGAAGTCACTACTCCCAGGCGATGAAACTGCGAGTGCCGTTAGCGCCGCAGCGGACCGGTTCCGTGCCGGACCGGACCGGAATCTCGCCGATGGCTGATGGTCTTCATGCCGTAGAGGCGGCGCTGTTCCTCGTACTCGCCGCCGGAACGGAGATCCCGGTGGCGTGCCGGACGCCATCGCCGGCGGTCGCAGAGTGCGGCGTGCGCGGGGTTGCGTATCTCCAGTCCGACGGTTCGATCGTCCTTCCGGGCCGCATCCGCGTCGATCGCAGCCGACCGGATGTGATCCGGATGTCGAACGGCGTCGAGGGACGGCGAGGCGCGACGGGCTGGATCTCGTTCAGCAACGGCCTCGTCGTCCGTCGCGAGCAGGGGCGGTGGAGGTTCTCCGGCGGCCTCATCTGCGCCGCGACCGCCGCGGATCGGGGCGAATGCCGATGATCAGCGTCCCTGGCGCCGTCGCGCGCGGTTCCCGCCGTCGCGTCCTGCCCGCGTTCACCATCGCGCTGGTCCTGTCGGCCGGGGTGGCGCACGCGGAGGATTCGCCGGCGACGCTGGACGAACAATGGGTCGGCGCGCTCTCGACCGACCGCTTCACCGATGCGACCTGGCGCATCGCGGCGGGCCGTGGGACGGGTGACCGCGGAAACATCTATGAGTTGCGCATCTCCTGTCGGCGCGACGGTGCGCGGCGCGATCTGGAAACGGAGATCGTCCTTTTCGGTGGCGATCGTGCGCCCCTGTCGCCCGATTGGGACATCGACCGACGGACAGGGGCGTCGCTGCGTGCGCTGCGCTGGCGTCTCGATCGCCAGCCCGTGGCGACGGCGCGTGCTGTTCCGGCCGAAAGCGACAACGCCGCGCGCATCGACGCATGGTCCTGGCGCGGGATCGAGACGGGCCTCAGGCGCGAGGAGCGGGCCCGCCGCGAGAACGCCGACCGTCTTGCCTTCCTTACGGGGATTCGGCGCGGCGTGCGTCTTCTGATCGGCGATCTCGTCGAGGGCGAGGCGGTCGAGTTCGCGTTGCCGCGGGCGTCGTCCGGGGGCGCATGTCCATTATGCGCGGTGATCGACGAATGCCTCGGAGGTGCAGTCGGACCCTAGCGCACCGAAAATCTCGTGAAGGCGACGGATTCAACCACGTCGAGACGGACGACCTCGTTGATGGTCGATGTGATCGTCTCGGTGACTTCCTGGCGTCCGATGTCCTGGCGCCGGTCCAACCACAGAAGGGTAAGCCGATGTCGGACCAGCATGGCGGCGAAACGCTGAGCGTCCGCGCTGAAGGCGTTGGGACCGGTGCCGTCGAGCGTGGCGCGATGTTCGTCGCGGAACCTCACGAAAGGTTCGATCACGAGGCGGGCCTTGCCGTTGTGCATCACGATCGCGTCGAGTTTGTGGAATCCGACGAACGGCTGGGCGCTGCCCGAATGGTTCGGCTGCGGGTCGGCGGCCCGGGCGACAGGCATGCGTACCGCCGCGGCGGCGGTCAGGGCCATCACGAGCGACATGGCAACGCGAAATGCGAACATCCTGCTCATCGTGCATCGCAAGCCCGACGCGTCATCTCGAAGCCGGACCGAAGCGGAGCATGATGACCGTGGAATGGTCCGAAATCGCCGCGCCGCGAGCGGCGCGATTGCTGGCCGGTGCGGTGCGGCTGCCTTTGGAGCAATCCTGGCCCTACACGCAGGCGATGAGCGTCGGGACTGATGCCGCGATCCGGTACCTGGCCTTGGGCGAGCGGGCCGTCGCCGCGGTCGTCGCCCGGCGGTGGTGGGGACTCTGGCCCGTCCGCGAGTGTCTGCGCGGGCCGGTCTGGCTGGACCCGCCGCCCGACGAGACTGAGCGTGCGGGCGCGACCCTGGGGGTCCTGCGCGCCGCCTTCGGCCGGCAGGTCTTCGGCCTGTCCTTCTGGACGCCAGACGCGGCGGATGCCAACCGCGCCGCGGATGTTGCCCGCATGGCAGGCATGCGCCGCGTCTTCACCGGCCATGCCACGTCCTGCGTACCCGTGCTCGCGGACGAAAGTCGCCAGCGCGCGCGGCTCGATGGCAAGTGGCGCAACGCATTGGTGACTGGCGAGGCGCGTGCGCGATTGCGGATCCGCACGACGCGCGAGCCCCGGGCG
>CAYSUY010000250.1:0-4658 GCA_964434345.1 uncultured Acetobacteraceae bacterium | reverse complement strand
CGCCATCGCCGCCACGCTCGCGACCGGGTCGGGCGCGGCGAGCAGCTTCACGAGTTCGGCGCGCACGCGCTCGCCCGACAGCCGCGCGAGCGACGGCGCGGCGGCGCGGCAGGCGGCGCGCTCGGCATCGGCGGCCGCGCCGCGTCCGTAATGGGCGTGGAACCGCCAGAAGCGCAGCAACCGCAGATGGTCCTCGGCGATGCGCGCGGCGGGATCGCCGACGAAGCGCACGCGCCCGGCACGCAGGTCGGCGAGCCCGCCGAAATAATCGTGGACGACGCCGTCGGCGCCGGCCGACATCGCGTTCATCGTGAAGTCGCGCCGCGCCGCGTCGGCGCGCCAGTCGTCGGTGAAGGCGACGCGCGCATGGCGCCCATCGGTCTCGACGTCGCGGCGCAGCGTCGTGACCTCGAAACGGCGGTCGCCGCATAGCGCGGTCACCGTCCCGTGCGCGATCCCGGTCGGCAGGGCGCGCAGACCGGCCGCGGCAAGCTTGCGCATCGCGACGTCCGGCGCGTCGGGCGAGGCGATGTCGATATCGACGACGGCGCGGCCGATCAGCGCGTCGCGCACGCAGCCCCCGACGAACCGGATCTCCGTTCCCCCGGCCGCGAGCGCCGCGAGGACGCGGCGCGTCTCCGCGGCCGCGAGCCAGGGCGGGTCCGGAAGCCGGATCGTCGCGGGCGCGGTCACCGGGGGGCCGGGGGTTTCACCGCGAAGGCGGCGGATCGACATGGCCGGGCACGATACGCCCGTCGATCACCCGCGGCGCGACATAGGTCCCGCCGATGCCGCCCAGGCTGCGCGACATTCCGAGACCGATGGCCACCACCGCCACCAGCGCGATCCCCGTCGCGCCGAGCCAGACCCACGGCGCCGACCGCCAGCCCATGGGCCGCGGCACGGCACCATCCGTACCCTCCGCATCACCGGGCGCCGCCTGTCCGGAGCCGCTGCGCTGTCGCCAGGCGAGCCAGAGCGCATAGGCCAGGGTCGGGGCCACCAGCGGCAGCAGGAACTCGACCAGCAGACGGATCACGGCACGTCCAGCAGGACGTCGGAGAGGTTCACCAGCATCCCCGCCGTCGCGCCCCAGATGAAATACTCGCCATAGGGAATCGCCCAGAAATCCCGCCGCGCGCCATTGACCTCGCGCGAGCGACGCTCGCGGTTGCGCGGATCGATGACGAAGGCCAGAGGCACCTGGAAGATCTCGTCGACCTCGAAGGGATCGGGACGCAGGTCGAAGGGCGGTGTCACCAGCCCGACGACCGGCGTCACCTCGAACCCCGTGCGGATCAGATAGGTATCGAGCCGTCCGATCACCTCGACGCGATCGCGACCCAGGCCGATCTCCTCCTCCGCCTCGCGCAGGGCGCAGGCCGCGGCGTCGGCGTCGTCGGTCTCGAAACGACCGCCGGGGAAGCTGATCTGCCCGGCATGCGCGTGCAGATGGGCGGTGCGCCGCGTCAGCAGCACCGCGGGACCATCCTCGCCGGTCACCACCGGCACGAGGACGGCGGCCGGCACCAGCTTGCCCTCGGGACGCAGGGCGGGATCGAGGTCGTGATCGCCACGCAGCCTGTCGCGCCCCAGCGTCCCCGGCCCGCGCAGCCCCGCGAGCGCCGAGGCCGCGGCGATGCGCGCGCGCAGGGCCTCGGCGGTCAGGACGGGAGCGGCGTCGGAGGTCATCGCGCGATCCTCTACCCGTTCGGCTCGAGCGGAAAGAAGTTTCCCGCGGACCAGACGCCAAGCCGCATGGCTCCTCCCGTCGATGCCTCCACCGCGAGATCGACCAGCTGGTAGAAGACCGCGCGCGCGATCCGCGCCTCCAGCCCCGGCCGGACGACGAGATACGGCGCCGGCGCCTCCGGTGTCCCGCGCATCAGGATCGGATGCTCCGCGTCGGCGCGGATCTCGTCGTCGAGATTGGTGGTGAAGCGCAGCTCCTGCGCCGCGCCCGCGCCCGCGGCCGCGCAGAGCACCGCGACGAAGGGCGCGTCCTCGACCTCGATCCGGCCGCTCTCGTAGGGAGTGACCAGCCAATGCGTGCCGTCCGGCCGTCGTTGCAGCACGCGCGCGAAAAGCCGGACCAGCGGTTTGCGACCGATCGGAGAGCCATGGTAAAACCACGTCCCGTCGCGCGCGATGCGGATCGGGAAGGTACCGCAGATCGACGTCATCGCCGGAAGCGCCGGCTCCCCTGGCGGGAGCGAGCCGGTCACCGCCTCCCCGGACAGGGTGGCGACTTGAAGGGCGGAGTTGATCGGCGGAGCCTTGGTCATAGGTCTTCTATCCTGCCGCCGCCCCTGCGGCGCCAGCCAGCCATGGAGTTTCGCGTGACGGCCCAGGAAAGCAAGACCGCTCCCGCATCGGCCCCAGCGGCCCAGGCTGAAGACCCGACACGCATCGTGGCCGACATCGAGCGTCTCGCCGACAGGATGGCGGAAATCCGGTCGCGGATCGCGCGCGTGATCTTCGGACAGACGGACGTGGTCGAAAGCGGCCTCGTGACGCTGCTCGCTGGCGGTCACGCGCTGCTGATCGGCGTCCCGGGCCTCGCCAAGACGCGGCTGGTGGAAACGCTCGGCACGGTCATGGGCCTCGAGGACAAGCGCGTGCAATGCACGCCCGATCTCATGCCCGCCGACATCATCGGCTCGGAGGTACTGGAGGAGGCCGAGGGCGGCAAGCGCCAGTTCCGCTTCCTGCGCGGCCCGGTGTTCAGCCAGCTGCTGATGGCCGACGAGATCAACCGCGCCAGCCCGCGCACGCAATCGGCGCTGCTCCAGGCGATGCAGGAGCGCCGCGTTTCGGTCGGCGGCGTCTATCACCCGCTCCCCGAGCCCTTCCATGTCCTCGCGACCCAGAACCCGATCGAGCAGGAGGGCACCTATCCGCTGCCCGAAGCGCAGCTCGACCGGTTCCTGCTGCAGATCGACGTCGGCTATCCCGACCTCGACTCCGAACGCCGCATGCTGCTCGCGACCACCGGCAGCGGCGAGGAGCGCGCCACCCAGGCGATCTCGGCGTCCGACCTGCTGGCGGCGCAACGCCTGATCCGCCGGATCCCCGTCGGCGAGAGCGTCGTCGAGGCGATCTTGACCATGGTGCGCGCCGGCCGTCCGGAAAGCAGCGACATCGACGCGGTCCAGCGCCATGTCGTCTGGGGTCCGGGCCCGCGCGCCAGCCAGGCGCTCATGCTCGCCTGCCGCGCCCGCGCGGTGCTCGACGGACGCCTCGCCCCCTCGATCGACGACGTTGCGGCGCTGGCCAAGCCCGTGCTGCGGCACCGCATGGCGGTCAGCTTCGCCGCCCGCGCCGACGGCCTGACCGTCGACGGCGTGATCGGCAAGCTGGTCGAGCGGCTCGCCTGATCCGGGCCCGGCGCCGGCCCCGACGATCGCGCGCGCGATCATGACCGATCCCACGACCCGCGTGACCCCGCAGCGACGCCAGGCCATGGCCGAGGCCGCGGCCAGCCGGCTGCCGGCGCTGCAGATCGCCGCCGACCGCGTGGCGATGACCGTTATGCAGGGCGTCCATGGCCGACGCCGGGTCGGCCAGGGCGAGGCGTTCTGGCAGTTCCGCCGCTACCAGCAGGGCGACCCGCTGATCCGCATCGACTGGCGGCAGAGCGCCAAGCGCCCGCATGTCTACGTCCGCGAGACCGAATGGGAGGCGGCGCAGAGCGCCTGGCTCTGGCGCGATGCCTCGCGCTCGATGGACTGGCGCTCCGACTCGCGCCTGCCGACCAAGCTGGAGCGCGCCGAATTGCTGCTTCTCGGGCTCTCCGCCCTGCTGCTGCGTGGTGGCGAGCGGGTGGCCCTGCTCGGCACGGGCATGCGGCCGCTTGCCGGACGCGCCGCGCTGGGGCGGCTCGTCGCGCGCCTCGCCGAGGCGCAAGATGGCGAGGCCGGAGTGCCGGCGACGCTCGCCCCGCCGCGCCATGCCACGCTGGTCCTGATCGGGGATTTCCTTGCGCCGCTGGAAGACACCGATCGACGTCTACGCGCCCTCGCGGCCTCCGGCGTCGAAGGCGTATTGCTCCAGATCGTCGACCCCGCCGAGGAAACGCTGCCCTTTTCGGGGCGCACGCGCTTCGAAGGGCTGGAGGAGGACGGCGCGATGCTTGTGCCGCGGGTCGAGGCGATGCGCCCGGACTACGCCCATGCCTTCGCCGCCCACCGCGACGGGCTGGCCGGGATCGCGCGCACGCTCGGCTGGCGGGCCCTTCTCCACCGCACCGATCGCTCGCCGGAAAACGCCTTGATGACGCTCTGGCAGGCCCTCGCGCGCAGCGGTGACGCGGCGCGCGGCTGGGGGCGCGGATGACAGGGCTCGGCGCGCTCGCCTTCCTCTCTCCCGCCTGGCTCGGCGCGCTGGCGGCGCTGCCCGTCCTGTGGTGGCTGCTGCGCGTCACGCCGCCCGCGCCGCGGCAGGTCGCCTTTCCCGCGATCGCCCTGCTGCTGCGGCTCGCGCCGCGCGAGGAGACGCCGGCGCGCACGCCCTGGTGGCTGCTGCTGCTACGACTGCTGATCGCGGCGGCGGTGATCGTCGCGCTCGCGCATCCGCTGCTCAACCCGCAAGCCCAGCTCGCCGGCAACGGGCCGATGATCCTGGTCGTCGACGATGGCTGGGCCGCCGCGCGCAACTGG
>CAYSUY010000249.1:0-4700 GCA_964434345.1 uncultured Acetobacteraceae bacterium | reverse complement strand
CACCGGCGCCTACACGACCACCTACGCGTCGGTCGCCTTCAACGGCTTCGAGCCGCTGAAGACCTACTGCGTCTGAGCATCGTCGAGCGGTCCCCGGCCTCTGCGCCGGGGACCCGCTCAGAACCGGATCGCCAGGCGCGTGCCGAAACGCGCCTCGAGGTCCCGCTTTTCCAGATCCGGGCCCACGGCCTCGTTGCCGTCCTTGCGCGTGAGATCGCGCACGGTCTGGCGACGCAGCAGCACGACGATGTCCGTGCCGTCCTCGAGCGCGAGCGGGAATTCGTGCCAGGTCCCGACATGCAGCGCGACGCCCTGGTCGCCGGCGAAGACGAAGGCCTGGGCGCGATCGAGATCGGGCAGGTCGCCTGCGGTCGGCGGCGACAGGATCATCGCGAAGGGCTTGCCGCCCAGCGGCAGGAAGGTCTGGGTGTGCTTGAAATGCCGCTCAAGCCAGAGCGCCTCCATCGGCCGGCGCTTCAGACGCGCCACCGACAGGTCGATGTCGTCGTCGTTGATCATCCGCGCCGGCTTCACCAGCGTCAGCGCGTCGCCATAGAAGGCCGAGCGGGACGGCGCCGCGCCGGACTCATGCGCGATCAGCATGCCGTGCGGCGCGAGGCTGCGCGCGTCGGCGGGGATCGGATCGAGGAAACGGGTCGCGACCATCGCGCTCACGCGTGCCGCCAGAACGGCGCACGCTGGCGCTGCCGGTCGAGCAGGCGTTCGTCGAACGGCGCGAGGACATAGCCCAGCGGCTGCGGCGGCCGGTTCTCGTAGCCGGTCTCGCGCTCGATCGTCGCGCGCACCCGCGCATCGACGTAATAGGCGGTGTAGGCGACAGCGATCAGGCGTTCGAAGAGCGCGGGCTGCCCGGCCTCCAGCGCGCGCAAGGCCGCGACGCGCGCCGCCTCGTCCGACGCCGCGAAGCCCGGCGGCAAGGCCGCGTCCAGCGCCGCCGCATGGTCGCCGAGATCGGTGCGCAGCGTGGCGGCGAGCCCGAGCGTCCCGGCGTCGGGCCACGGGCCGTCGCCGGGCAGCAAGGTGGACAGGACCGCATCGAGCGTGGCGTCGGATGTCATGCATGCTCCTTCAGCCGCGCGCGGATCGAGTCCGCCGCGCGCAACGCGAAAGCCTGGATCGTCGGCGTCGGGTTGACCGCGCCGGCGGTGACGAAGACGCTGCCATCGACGATCGACAGGTTGGCGATCGCATGGCAACGCCCCTCGCCGTCGACGACGGAAGACGACGGATCGTCGCCCATCCGCGCGGTACCGAGGAAGTGGAAACCGGCCATCCGGCTCAGCGGATTGACGGCGATCTCCCGCGCGCCGGCGGCGGTCAGGACCTCGCGCGCCCGCGCGATCCCGAAATCGAGGAGGCGGCGGCTGTTCTCCGACAGGCGGTAGCCGAGGCGCGGTGCCGCGAGACCGTCGCAATCGCTTCGCGTGGCATCCAGCGTCACGCGGTTGTCCGGATCTGGCAGATCCTCCGCCGTGACCGTCAGCGTCGCGCCGCGTGCGAACTGGCGCACGAAGTCGCGATGATGGCCGCGCCCCCAATCCAGCCGCCGCATATAGC
Source organism: uncultured Acetobacteraceae bacterium (assembly GCA_964434345.1). Classification (GTDB taxonomy): domain Bacteria; phylum Pseudomonadota; class Alphaproteobacteria; order CACIAM-22H2; family CACIAM-22H2; genus CAIOSQ01. The sequence goes on along the minus strand of CAYSUY010000249.1, from coordinate 3,122 downwards.
CGCCCAGCGCCGTCGCCACCGGGCCCGAACCGCGCAGCATCTGCAACTGCACGCCACGCACGCAGCCGCGCGACCGATCCGTCTCGTAGAATTCCTGGCTGTAGAGGGCGCAGGCGAAGGGCCCCTTGTGACCGTCGAGCCGCGCGTCGAATACCCCCGTGACGATCGCGGTCGGATGATGCATCAGCCGCCGCCCGACCAGCCCGCTCGCATTGGCGAGCCCGTCCGGGTGGTGGCGGTCCGCGGAGGCGAGCAGAAGGCGCGGCGTGCCCAGCCCGCTGGCGGCGAGCACGACGATGTCGCTCTCGATGCGCACGCGCGTCCCGCTCCGGTCGGCCGCCTCGATGGCCGCGATCCGTCGGCCGCCATCCGACGTCGTCAGCCTCAGCACGCGCAGTCCGGTGGCAAGCCGCGCCCCGGCCGCGAGCGCCGCCGGCCAATAGGTGTTGTCGGCGCTCGCCCGCGCGCCGCGCACGCATCCGACACCGCAGGGGCCACAATTGTTGCACGGGGCGCGACCCGGGCGCGGCCGGGTCACGATCGCCGCGTCGGATGGCCACCAATGCCAGCCAAGCGCGTCGAAACCGGCGGCGAGGCGCAGGCCGCCGGGGCCCAGCGGCAGGGGCGGATCGCGCTCGGCCCTGCGCGGCGGATTTCCCGGATCGCCCTTCAGCCCGGCGACCCCGGTCATCGCGTCGTTGAGATCGTACCAGGGCTCGAGGTCGTCATAGGAGATCGGCCAGTCGTCGGCGACGCCATCGAGGCTGCGGACGCGGAAATCCGATGGCCGCAGCCGCGGGAAATGCGCGCCCCAGCGCAGCAGGCTACCGCCGACGCCGTTGAACAGCGCCGGCTGGATGGGCGTGTCCACGGCCGTGACCGGGTAGTCGGCGGCACCGCGCCGGATATTGGGATCGGGATGGAAGCGCGTCTGCAGCGCGCGCTCCCAGTCATGGCCCAGCGCAGGGCTGCGTGCCTGGTCGAGCCGGTCGCCCTGCTCGAGGCAGAGCACGTCGATCCCGGCGCTGGCGAGACGCCAGGCGACCGCAGCGCCGGACGCGCCCGCGCCGACGATCGCGACCGTGGCGCGGAGGGTCGTCACCGCGCCTTGCGCTTCGCCTTCGGCCCCGCCTTCGCCGCGCCCCTGGCCTTGCGAACGCCGCCGGGCACCTTCTGCGGCACCCAGCCGCGGCCGGCCTTCATCTCCTTGAGCGCCTTGCACGCCGCCTCGAAGGCCGGCATCCCGGCGGGCAGCCCGGCGAGGAACGCGGCTTCGTAGACTTCTTCCCAGGTGGCACCGTTCTGGATCGCGCGTGCGGCGGCCCATTCGATGCCCTCGCGATCGCCCTTCACCGCGGTGGTGATGCCGACCATGACGAGGAAGCGCGTCTTGAGGTCGAGGGCGCGTCCTTCGCCCGGCCCGAAGATCACATAGGAGGACAGCGCCCCGTAGCGCTTGAGGAATTCGGGGTTGGTCTCCGCCAGCGCGTCGTGCAGCGGCAGCGTGTAGCCGCGCACCTTGCGGATCTCGTCGAGCGCCTTCTTGCCTTCGGGGGTCATGTCCTGCTCCTGGGTTCCAACTCAGATGTCGCGCGCGACGATCTCGCCCTCGCGGATCGCGTCGCTGGCGCGGCGCGGCGCCATCGCGTCGCCGATCAGCCGCAGGTCGAGCCCCTCGGCGCGGGCCGGCAGCAAGTCGTGGAAGAGCGAATCCTCCGCCCAGGCGCCGAGCATGAACACCACGCCATGGACCGGCGTCCGGCGCTCGACCGTCTGGGTGTAGACGTCGCGGATCGAGACGCCCTCGGCGTCGATGCCGACGATCTCGGCGTCGACGGTGAAGCGCACGCCCATGCGCTTGAGCATGCCATGCACCTTGCCCCAGTCGCGGCTGGCGGCGAGGTCGGGCGAGCCCTGGCCGAGCTGGGTCACGAACTCGACGCTGTGACCCTTGGACGCGAGCACCTCGGCGACGACCGCGCCCTGCCGACCGCCCAGCGCGTCGGCGACGACCACGTTCGGCCCCAGCGCCGGCTCGGCACGCAGATAGTCGATGTAGGAGAACACATGCGGCAATTCGGTGCCCGGCATCGGCGCGTGGTTCCAGCGCTGCGGACGCAGCGGCGTCCAGCCATGCTTGAGGCCCCGCGCGCCTGACGCGACGATGACGGTCTCGAAGCCCTCGGCGCGCAGCCCGCGCGCGGTGGCCTCGGTATTCAGGCGGATCTCGGCATCGGTCTCGGCCAGCCGGTCCTGGAGCCAGCGCGCGACGCCGGTCAGCTCGACGCGGCTCGGCGCCTTCGCCCAGAGCGCGACCTGCCCGCCCAGCGTCGCCGATTTCTCGAACAGCACGACGCGATGACCGCGCCGTGCGGCGGTCAGCGCCGCGCGCAGCCCCGCCGGACCGCCGCCGACCACGGCGACCTTCCGGGGCCGCGCCGCCGGCTTCAGCATGTCCTCGCCGAGTTCGCGCTCGTTGCCCGCCGCCGGGTTGTGGATGCAGGCGATCGGCGCCTGGGCGAAGATCGAGGACATGCACCAATTGGCGCCGACGCAGGGCCGGACCTTCGCCCCTTCGCCGCGCGCCGCCTTGCTGACCCAGGCCGGATCGGCGACCAGGGCGCGCGCCAGGGCGACGAAATCGCAATCACCGGCGGCGAGATGACGCTCCGCCTCCTCCGGCGTGACGATGCGGCCGACGCCGACGACCGGCAGCTTGACCGCCGCCTTGATGCGGCGCGTCGCGCCCATCTGGAAGCCATGCTCCTGCGGCGCCGTCGGATAGATCAGCATCCGGTTGAGATAGGTGCCGTGGCTGCACGAGATGTAGTCGAGATGGCCGGTGGCCTCGAGGCGCTGCGCGATCTCCGCCCAGTCGCCGGAGCGCAGGCCGCCCTCGTGACCGTCGTCGGAATTGATCCGCACGCCGACGATCATGTCCGGCCCGGTCTCCTGGCGCGTCGCGTCGAGGATCTCGAGCACGATGCGCATGCGGTTCTCGAGCGAGCCGCCGAAGGCGTCGTTGCGATGATTGGTCGCCGGCGACAGGAACTGGTTGAGCAGATAACCGTGCGACAGCGCATGGACCTCGACGCCGTCGAGGCCGCCCTCGCGCGCGTAGC
>CAYSUY010000248.1:0-4707 GCA_964434345.1 uncultured Acetobacteraceae bacterium | reverse complement strand
CTGGTCCAGGCCTGCGACGTGCGGCCCGAGCGCGTCGGCAGCACGCAGTCGAACATGTCGATGCCGCGCGCCACCGCCGCGGCGATGTCGACCGGCTTGCCCACGCCCATCAGATAGCGCGGCGCGCGCTGCGGCAGATGCGGCGTCGTCGCCTCCAGCGTCGCGTTGCGCTCTTCCGCCGGCTCGCCCACCGCCAGCCCGCCCACCGCGTAACCGTCGAAGCCGATCGCGCGCAGCGCCGCCGCGGATGCCGAAGATCGCGTAGCCCTCGCGCTGGACGAAGGCGTCGCGCGAGCGCCGCGCCCAGCGCATCGACAGGCGCATCGACTCTTCGGCCTGGGTGCGCGTCGCCGGATAGGGCGTGCACTCGTCGAAGGCCATGGTGATGGTCGCATCCAGGCTGTGCTGGATCGCGATCGAGCGCTCGGGCGTCAGAAGATGCGTGCTGCCGTCGAGATGCGAGCGGAAGCGCACGCCCTCCTCGTCCATCTTCCTCAGGCTCGACAGCGACATGACCTGATACCCGCCGGAATCGGTGAGGATCGGGCCGGGCCAGTTCATGAAGCGATGCAGGCCGCCCAGCCGCTCCACCCGCTCCGCGCCCGGCCTGAGCATCAGGTGATAGGTGTTGCACAGCAGGATCTCGGCGCCGGTGCCGCGCACCCCCTCGGGCGTCATGCCCTTGACGGTGGCGGCCGTGCCGACCGGCATGAAGGCCGGCGTCTCGATCCTTCCATGGGCCGTCGTCACGCGGCCACGCCGCGCGGCGCCGTCCGTGGCGATCAACTCGAAGCCGAAACCGGTCATGGATCCTCCGTGCGGTGGATGAGGCTGGCATCGCCGTAGGAGAAGAAGCGATAGCCGGCGTCGATGGCATGGGCATAGGCCGCACGCATCCGCGCCTGGCCGGCGAAGGCCGAGACGAGCATGAACAGCGTCGATTTCGGCAGATGGAAATTGGTGATCAGGAGGTCCACGGCGCGAAAGCGGAAACCCGGCCGGATGAAGATGTCGAGTTCGCCGGCCCAGGGCTCGAGGCCGCCGCGCAGCGCCGCGACGCCTTCCAGCGTGCGCAGCGTCGTCGTGCCGACCGCGACGATGCGACCACCGCGCGCACGGGTTTCGGCGATGGCGGCTGCGGTCGCCGCGGGAAGCTCGGCCCATTCCGAATGCATGACATGCGCCGAGATGTCCTCGGTCTTGACCGGCAGGAAGGTGCCGGCGCCGACATGCAACGTGACCTGAGCGTGGCCGATTCCGGCCTCGGCGAGGCGCGCCATCAGCCGCGGCGTGAAATGCAGCCCCGCAGTGGGGGCGGCAACCGCGCCGTCGCGCCGCGCGAACAGGGTCTGGTAGTCGGACTCGTCGTCGGGCTCCGCGTCTGCGCGCTTGATGTAGGGCGGAAGCGGCATGCGCCCGTGACGCGCCAGCGCCGCCATGAGCGCCGCGCCCGCGCGGTCGAAACGCAGCCTCGCCGCCCCGCCTTCGCCCCGCGCCACGACTTCGCCCGTGAAATCGTCGCCGAAGACCAGGATATCGCCGGCGGTCAGCTTCTTCGCCGGCCGCGCGAAGGCTTCCCAGGTCCGCTCGTCGACCGCCTTGTGCAGCGTGACGCCGATGCGCGCCGCACCGCGCATCCCGGTCAACTGCGCGCGGATCACCCGCGTGTCGTTGGAGATCAGCAGATCGCCCGCGCGCAAAAGCCCGGGCAGATCGAGCACCGCGCGGTCGGCAAGGCCGCCCGGCGCGATCTCCAGCAGCCGCGCTGCGTCGCGCGGACGCGCCGGCTGCTGGGCGATCCGCTCCGCCGGCAGGTCGAAGTCGAAATCCGAGAGCTTCATGGCGGCGCGGGTTCTAGCCGAAGCGCGCGCGCCTCGCCATGGCGGCGCGGCCTTGCCTGTGGCATGGCACCACGCGGCTGCACATAGTGATGGCCTCTTGCGTCCGGCTGCGGACCGGGCGGCGGGCATCCCAGACGAGGGCGGAACCATGCGCAACACGACCACGATCGGCTTCATCGGCTTCGGAGAGGTCGGCCAGACCTTCGCGCGCGGCCTGCTCGCCTCGGGCGACCTGCATGTCGTCGCCTACGACATCCTGTTCGACGATCCGGCGCGGCGCGCGGCGCATCTCGCGCGCACCGTGGCGGTCGGCGCGGTTCCCGCCGACAGCGCGGCCGCGGCGGCGCGCGACGCGCGCGTCGTCATCTACGCGGTCACGGCCGATCAGGTCGAGGCGGTCGCGGCGGCCGCCGCCACCTATCTTTCGCCGGGCCAGTACTTCCTCGATGTGAACTCGGCATCGCCGGCGACCAAGTCGCGCGCCGCCGCGGTCGTCGAGGCCTGCGGCGCCCATTATGTCGAGGGCGCGGTGATGGCGGCGGTCCTCGGCCCGGGCCTGCGCGTCCCGATCCTCGCCGGTGGTCCGAAGGCCGAGGCGGTGGCCGAGTTGCTCAACCAATTGGGGATGAACCTGACCGCGGTGACGCGCGAACCGGGTCGCGCCTCCGCGATGAAACTCTGCCGCAGCATCGTCATGAAGGGCTTCGAGGCGATGGTCCTGGACTGCGCCGCCGCCGCGCGGCGCTGGGGCGTCGAGGCGGAGGTCTGGAACAGCCTGGGCGCCACCTACCCCGCCTTCGACTGGGCGAAGCTGGCCGAGGAGATGGACGAGCGCGTCACCACGCACGGCATCCGCCGCGCCGCCGAGATGCGCGAAGCGGCCGCGATGCTCGCGGACCTGGGGCTCGATCCCACCCTCGCCATGGCGACCGCGACGCGCCACGAGCGCATCGCCCGTGCCGCCAAGGGAGCGCCCGAGGCGTGACCCGCGCGGCCGCGCGGAATGGCGGCGGTGCGACCGATCCTGGCGGATGTCGCGCGTGTCGTGCCAAGCTTCGGCGGTTGAACGCCGCAGGCGGAAAGGAATGTCGATGACGGATCTCGCTGGCAAGGTCGTCTGGATCACCGGTGCGGGCAGCGGCGTCGGCGAGTCGGCCGCGCTCGGATTCGCCGCCGCGGGCGCGACGGTCGTCCTGACCGGACGGCGCGCCGAGCCGCTCGCCACGGTCGCCGCGCGCATCGCCGCGACGGGTGGCCGCGCCGCCTGCATGCCGGGCGACCTCGCGTGCCGGCAGGTCCCCTACCGCATCGCGCAGGACATCCTGGCGGCGCATGGCCGGATCGACATCCTGGTCAACAATGCCGGCGCCAACGTCCCCAATCGCGGCTGGAAGGATCTCGACGCCGACACGATCGCGCTGCTCGTGGACGCCAACCTGACCAGCGCGATGTTCTGCGCGCATGCCGTCCTGCCGGCGATGCGCGCGCAGGGCGACGGAATCCTGATCCACACCGCGTCCGGCGCCGGGCGCTGGGTCAGCCTGCTCTCCGGACCCGGCTATACCGCCGCGAAGCATGGCATGGTCGCGATGAGCCACCAGCTCAACATGTCCGAATGCATCAACGGCATCCGCTCGATGGTGATCTGCCCGGGAGAGATCGCGACGCCGATCCTCAAGAACCGGCCGATCCCGCTCACGCAGCAGGAGCTCGACCGGATGCTCAAGCCCGAGGACGTCGCCGACATGATGCTCTACTGCGCCCGCCTGCCGCGTCACGTGAACCTCAACGAGGTCGTGATGCTGCCGGCCTGGAACCGCGCCTATGTCGCCGCGCTGGACAACCAGGCGCGCGAAAAGGCCGCAAAGGGAGCGTGAGCGAAGCGGTCAAGCCACCGCCAGGTCTTCGGCATCCAATCCCGCCTTCCCGTCAACCCCATCCTCGCGAGGCACGCATGCGATTCGTCCTGGCACTCTTCCTCTCGCTCCTGACGTCCCTGGCCTCGGCCGCCGAGTTGCGCATGCTCGGAACCGGCGCGTCCCGGGCGATCATCGAAGGCATGGCGCGCCAGTTCGAGGCCGCGACGGGCAACCGGATTTCGCTGGTGACCGACACGGCCGGCGGCGGCACGCGCCGCGTGCTGTCGGGCGAGGCCTACGACGTGATCATGATCGTGCCTGCCGCCATCGACGACCTGACCGCGCGGGGCCATGTCGTCGCGGGCACACGCCGCGACATCGCCTCGGTCGGGATCGGCGTCGGGGTCCGGGAGGGCGAGGCGCGTCCGGACATCGCGACGGTCGATGCCTTCATCGCGGCCCTGCGCGCCGCACCCCGGATCGCCTATGTCGATCCGGCAGCGGGTGGCACCAGCGGCATCTATTTCCGCAACTGGCTGGAGCGCAACGGGCTCGCGGCGGAGATGGCCCCGAAGACGCGCCTCCAGGCTGGCGGCTACGTCGCCGAGCTGGTCGCGAAGCGCGAGGCGGACCTCGTCGTCCACCAGATCAGCGAGATCCTGCCGGTCAAGGGCGTCGTGATGATCGGGCCCCTGCCCGCCGCGATCCAACTGACGACGACCTACTCGGCCGGCCTGTCAGCCGGCGCCCGCGATCCCGCTCTCGCGCGTGCCTTCATCGACCACATGACCGGCGCGGCCGCCGGCGAGATCATCCGCGCCGCCGGCATGGAGCAGCCCCGGCAGCCGACGCCGAAATGACCATGCGCGCCTATCGCCGGTAGCGGCGCTGGACCAGGATATTCGCGGTCGCGGTGAGGACGATGGTCGCCGCCATCAGGATGAACGAGATGGAGGCGCCGAAGGGCCAGTTGTTCTGCTGGACGAACTGGTTGTAGACGAGCGGCC
>CAYSUY010000247.1:0-4721 GCA_964434345.1 uncultured Acetobacteraceae bacterium | reverse complement strand
AGGTTCATCGCGTCGCGCGTCATCGCGTCGAGCGCGCCGAAGGGCTCGTCCATCAACAGGATCTCGGGGTCGTAGCTGAGCGCCCGGGCGATCGCCGCACGCTGACGCATGCCGCCCGACAATTCGCGCGGCCAGCGCTTCTCGAAACCCGCGATCCCGACAAGGCGCGTCAACGCCTGCGCCTTGGCGAGGCGCTCGGCCTTGCCGGTGCCGCGCAGCTTGAGCGGCAGCGCGATGTTGTCCTCGATCGACAGCCAGGGAAAGAGATTGGCCTCCTGGAAGACCATGCCGAGTTCCTGCACGGCCTCGCCGTCGCGCCGCTCGCCGTCCCACAGGCGCTTGCCGGCGACCCGCAACTCTCCGCCGCTGGGCGCGAGCAAGCCGCCGATCATTCTCAGCAGCGTGGTCTTTCCACAGCCCGACGGACCGAGCAGGATCAGCATCTCGCCCTTTCGCACCGCAAGATCGGTGCTGGCGAGGGCATGGACCTCGCCATCGGGCGTCGCGAAACGCTTTTCCACGCCGCGGAGGTCGATTTCCGCGGGCGCTGGGTGGAGCGAGGACGTCACGACTTGAGAGCCGTGTCGATGAACCGGTTCGTGTAGAGGCGACCGATGTCGTCGACCTTGAAGAGACCGGACCGATTGATCGCGTCCGCGCCTTTCTGCCAGAGCGCGGGGACGTTGCGCATGAGGTTCTCGCGTCCCTCCGTGAACCACAGATCCTTCGCCTCGCGGGCGATCGCGATCAGAGGCGCCCGATTGCGTATGCCCGGTATCTCGAAATCCTTTGCGATCCGGTCGAGGACCACGTTGTAGTCGAGCGTCAGCAGATCATCGACCGAGGCCTTGAGGCCCTTGAGGAAGCGCACGACGAGGTCCGGTTCCTTCTCGGCGACCTCGCGCGTCGTCGCATAGACCTGGCTCGGCATCGGCGCGTATTTGTCGCTGGTGAAGAACTCGAAGGGTTCCTTGGCCTCGCGCAGCGCGATCGCGACGCTGAAGGCCGCGATGAAGCCGTCGATCCGTCCCTGCTTGATGAACTGGAACGCGGCGGGGCTGTTGCCGACTGCCTCGCGTGGCGTCTCCTCGGGCTTCACGCCGGCCGAGGTCAGCATCAGGTCGAGGAAGTTCTCCGTCGTTCCGTTGACGGAGACCACGCCCATCTTCTTGCCCTTCATGTCGAGCGCGGTGCGGATGGGCTTGTCCTTGTGGCTGATGACGTACCAGTTCGACCCCTGATAGAGGGTCGCGATGACCAGCAGCGGCGCGTTGGCGGCGTAGACCGCCCGCGCGATGTCGAGGCCGGAGGCGCGCGTGAACTTGGCCTGGCCGGCGATCAGCTGTGTCACCGCCTGCCCGGTCCCCTGCCCGCCAAGCACCGTGCTCTGCAGTCCCTGCGCACGAAAATGGCCGGCCGAATGGGCATTCATCAGTTCGCCGAAATCGGCGATGAAGCCAAACGGCGTGATCGCCGTGAACGGCGTCAGCGTCTGGCCCGTCGCCGGAAGGGCGGACACGAGCCCGGCGGAGCCGATGCCGGCGAGCGCCGCGCGGCGTCCGATTGAATGTCGCATGATCGTCTCCTCCATCCGTCTGGCGCAGCGGGTCAGGGGGTAAGACCGCCGCCATTCACATAAAGCGTCTGCCCGGTCATGTAACAGGAAGCTCGCCCGAGCAGGAACAGGATCGGTCCGACGACATCGTCGGGCTCGGCGATCCGGCCAAGCGGCACGGCGCGCAGATAGGCCTCCCGGTCGATCTGCACCGCCGATTGCGGACGGCCTGTTCCGCCGGTCAGGAAGGCGGTCTCGACGGCCCCGGGGGCGACGCAATTGGCGCGGATGCGAGGCGCGTTCTCGACCGCCAGCGCCTTGCTCAGCGCGATCGTCGCCGCCTTGGCGGCGGAATACGCGCCGTAGCCGGGCATCACCCGCTGCGCGAGCCCCGACGAGACCAGCACCATCGCCGGATCGCGGCCCCGCGCCAGCAGGCCCACCGCCGCGCGCGCGCCGAGAAAGGCCGAATTGAGGTTACCGTCGATCAGCGTGTCCCATCCATCGGGATCCATGGCCGCGATCGGCGTACGTCGCGTCATGAACCCGGCGAGACCGACATATCCGTCGAGCGCGCCGAAACGCGCCTCCAGCGCCGCAAACGCATCCTCCACCGATCCGGGAGCGGTCGCGTCGAGGGCAATCGCGTGCACCTCTGATGAGGGCGGATGCGCCTCCAGCGCTTCGGCCCGATCGAGCACGGCCACGCGGACGCCCAGTTCGAGGCAGGCGGCAACGACAGCGCGCCCGATCCCGCCGGCACCACCGAGCAGGGCGACGCGCGCCCCAGGCACGGGACCGAGCCGCCATCTGTCGCTTGCAGGGAAGACCGATTCGTCCATGACGGCCAAAAATGTGTCGCGCGCAGCACCGGCGTCAATCGTGGCTCCATCCCGTCACGATCGCATCGATGAAAAACCGATCTCGCGCGCAGGCGGATCCAGCGCGTCGGCAATCGTCAGCGCCAATACCCAGGGCACACCCGCCGCGCGCCAAAGTTGCGGCACCCGCGCGTCCCCCCTGCCCCCACGCGGCGACGCTCACCCACGGCCTTGTGACGGGGTCGCGATGACCGCACCCGACAGGATCAACGGCGCCGCCAGGAGGAACGTCCAGCCCGGCACCTCCGCGAAAAAGAGCATCCCCATCCCAACCGCCCACAGCACCGACAGGTACTCGAAGGGCGCAAGCGCCGCGGCCTCGGCATGCCGGAAGGACTGGGTCATGAGGATATGGGCGACGCCGCCGAAGAGCCCCGCGCCGACCAGGAGCAGCCCCTGTATCGGATCTGGCAGACACCATCCGAAAGGCAGTGTTGCAAGCCCGCCCAGCGCCGAGACCACGGCAAACCAGAAGGCAATCGCCCCGGGCTTTTCGCCGGCGACCGTCAGGCGCCTGACCTGAATCAATGCCCCTGCCGTCAGCACCGCGGTGACAAGACCGAGGGCGAGGCCCAGCGCCGCCTCGTCGGGCAGCGTCCCGGTGAAGGCAGGCACGCAGAAGGCCGCACCCCCCGCGACCCCCAGCCCGATACCGCATGACCGCCTGGCGTCCAGACGCTCGCCGAGCAGCCCCCATCCCAGGAGCGCGAGCATCACGGGCGACAGGTAGGACAGCATCGTTGCCTCGGCGAAAGGCAGGCGTGCGATCGTCGCGAAGGAGGTGAACATCGCCGTCGCGCCCATCAGGCAGCGCAGGATGTGCCCAAACGGACGCCGGGTCGCCAGACCCTTGGGGAAGTCGCCGCTCCACCAGAGGAAGCCGACGAGCGGCACAAGAGCAAGAGCGGAGCGGAAGAACACCACCTGCCCCAGAGGCACCGACCCGGCGAGCGCCTTGATCAAGGCAAACATGGCGGCGAAGGCCAAGGTCGAACCGACCCGCAGCGCGATCCCGCGTCGTTCGCCCAAGGGCCGGGGGAAAGCAGCCGTCATTTCACCCGGTGGCGAAGGCGCACGCGCCCCCGCTGCCCAGATCCCCGAGTTCCACGCCGCCCCTGAAGACATGGAGTGAGCGGGTGCGAGGACGGCACGCGCCGACCCGGTCCCCAGGCGACGACGTTGCCGGTTCGAAGAACGATACCCGGGTCACGGACAGCGCCCGCGAGGCCAGGATCCTGCAGGACGACGACGCGCCTCGTCTCCAGGCCGCTTGCCATGCGTTCGGTCTCTCCAATGATCCCGCAAATCGCGGCGATCGTCTGACCCGCCAGAGAACATCACTTTGGACGGACGCGCCAGGATCCCGCGCCGGGGAAAGCGTCGTGGTCGACACGACCGCGGCGATTCGAGGTCGACAACGGGGCACCGGCCGCGCTTTTCCCTCGCGACGCTGTAGACGGGCCCCTACACTCCGCCGACAGTCTCGCGGGAGATGTCCATGGAATCCGGCGCACCGATCCTCATCGCGCTGCTCGTGCTGGTCGTCATAACGATCCTCATGGGGGTCAAGACCGTGCCGCAGGGCCAGGAATGGACGGTGGAGCGACTCGGCCGCTACACGCGCACGCTGACCCCCGGACTGAGCGTCATCCTTCCGTATATCGACCGGATCGGCAGCAAGCTCTCGATGATGGAGACCGTCCTGGAGATCCCCAGCCAGGAGGTCATCAGCAAGGACAATGCGACGGTGACCGCCGACGGCGTGATGTTCTTTCAGGTCCTCGATGCTGCCAAGGCCGCCTACGAGGTGCAGAACCTCAATCTCGCGCTGATCAATCTGGCGATGACCAACATTCGCTCGGTCATCGGGGCGATGGATCTCGACGAGGCACTGTCCCAGCGCGACCACATCAACGCCAAGCTGCTCGCCGTCATCGATCAGGCCACGACGCCGTGGGGCGTGAAGGTGACGCGTATCGAATTACGCAACATCCAGCCGCCGGCAAACCTGCTCGAGGCGATGGGCAAGCAGATGACGGCGGAGCGCTCGAAGCGCGCCGACATCCTCACCGCCGAGGGCGACAAGCAGGCCGCGATCCTGCGGGCGGAAGGCCAGAAGCAGAGCGCGATCCTTGAAGCCGAGGGACGGCGCGAGGCCGCGTTCCGGGATGCGGAGGCCCGCGAGCGTCTTGCCGCCGCCGAGGCGAAGGCGACGCAGATGGTCAGCGACGCGATCGCCGGCGGCAGCGCGACCGCCGTGAACTACTTCGTCGCGCAGAAATACG
>CAYSUY010000246.1:0-4822 GCA_964434345.1 uncultured Acetobacteraceae bacterium | reverse complement strand
GCGCAGCAGGCTGAACATCAGGCACAGGACGTCGATGTAGTCCTGCTTCTTGAAGCTGGGCCCGCCGAAGACCTTGCCCAGGCTTTTCAGAGACTTGCCGATCGTCGCGCTGCCGTTGGAGATCAGGAAGGTGCCCGCCGCGGCGCCGCCGATCATCATCATCTCGAAGGGCAGGGCCTTGAGGATGATCCCGAGCTTGCCACCCGCCAGGATGTACCCGCCGAAGACCATGACGAAGATCAGGACGATGCCGATGATGGCGAACATGCGGGGACGTTACCTCCGGTGACCCGCGAAGTCTGCCGCGAGAAGGTTAGCGAAACGTTTATGCGACCCGTCCGGGGCCCCCGCTCAGCGCCCCTCGCGACGCCAGGCGGCGAGCAGCGCGCCCAGCGACAGCAGGAAGATCGCGATCGCCGGCAGCATCGGTGTCTGGATCACGCCGGCGACGAGGTGGTCGCCATTGGCCTGCATCCCGATCCAGGACCGGCCGCCCGCGACCGCGCCGGTCTCGCGCCCCGGACGGGTGCGGCGCAGATCGGGCAGCCCGTCCGCGAGCCACAGGATCTGGCCACCCGAGGCGGCGGCGAGTGGCCGGAGCGGCTCGTCGGTGGTGCGGACATCGCCGAGTTCGATCGGGTTGAGGGCGCCGACCGCACCCAGGGCGACGCGCACGCCATCGGTGAAACGGTAGAGCCCGGGTTCATCGGCCTCGATCGTCGCGCTCGCGCGACCGCCGCCGATCTCCCGCAGCGCGACCCGCCGCGTCGCGCCGCCCGGGGTCGTCACCTCGACGGAGGCGCCGTCCGCTTCGAGCGAGCGCCGCGTGATCTCGATCCGTCCGCCCTTGATCGCGGCGCGGAGGTCGTTCTCCTCGAGTTCCGGCTCCTTCATCAGCCAGTGCGAGATGCGCCGCAGCAGTTCGGCATGCGGTCCGCCGCCGTCATGGCCGCGGGCCCAGAGCCAGATATGGTCGGATTGCAGCTGGGCGACACGCCCGTCGCCGACCCGGTCGAGCAACAGCAGCGGACGGTTGGCCGCGCCGGACAGAAGCGCCTGGCCGCGCCGCTGATCGGCGTCGATGGCGCGGAACCAGCGGCCCCAGCCGGGCTCGATTCCCGGCTCGCCGATCCCCGGCAGATCGGCGGTGACGGGGTGGCGGAAGCCGGTCTCGGTCAGCTTGGGGCGGAAAGCTTCCTCGAGCACGCGGCCGGTCGGCACGCCCGGCATGATCTGGCCGATCGGCGAGTTGAACAGCGAATTCGACGGCCCCTGGTTCGGCCCGACCGCGAGCAGCAGCGCGCCGCCGCGCCGCACCCAGCGCGCGATGTTGTCGAGATAGACCTGGGCCAGCACGTCGCGCCGCCGATAGCGGTCGAAGATGATGAGATCGAATTCGTCGAGCTTGACCTCGAACAGCTCGCGGATCGGGAAGGGGATCAGCGACAGCTCGTTGACCGGCGTGAAATCCTGCGCCTCGGGCGGGCGCAGGATCGTGAAATGGACGAGATCCACCGAGGGATCGGATTTCAGCAGCGAGCGCCAGGTGCGCTGTCCGGCATGTGGCTCGCCGGTGACGAGCAGGACGCGCAGGCGGTCCCGCACGCCCGAGACGGCGGCGACGACGCGGTTGTTCGCGAGGGTCAGCTCGCGCGGTCCGGGCTCGACCTCGATCTCGAACAGCGAGGTGCCCGCGCGCTCGAGCGTGAAGGAGACGGCCTGCGGTACGCCGACCTCGAGGCGCAGCGTCATCGGCGCGCCGCCGTCGCGGCGCAGTTCGACTCGCGCCGTACCGCCGGTCACGCCGGGGCCGTCGTCGATGCGCAGCGTCAGCTCCTGGGGCTTGCCGACGATGGCATAGGCCGGCGCGCGCTCCACGACGATCCGCCGGTCCCGCTCGCCGCGCTCGCCGGTCAGGAGCACATGCACCGGCGCCGGCCAGGCGTCGCGCGCGATTCGGTCGGCGGCGGGGGCGTCATGGACCTGGCCATCGGTGATCAGCGCGACGCCCCCCAGCCGCGCGCGCGGAATGTCGGCGAGCGCGCGATCGAGCGCCGCGGAGAGGCGGGTCCCATCCGCGTCGAGCCCGCCCCCGCCGCCGCTGCGAACGACCCGCACTTCGAGGTCGGGGAAGGCTTCGGCGCGGCTACGCAGCCGTTCCAGCGCCTGTTCGGTCCGTGCGCGGCGCTGGCCGATGTCCTGGCTCCGGGAGTCGTCGACGACCACGAGGCCGATATCGGCGAGCGGCTTGCGGTCCTCGATGACGATCAGCGGGTTGGCGAGCGCCGCGACGAGGCCCATGACCGCCAGGACGCGCCACCAGGCGCCCGGCGCGCGCGCGCGCAGGGCGACGGCGAACAGGGCGAGGCCGAGCGCCGCGGCCGTCGCGATCACCCACCAGGGCGCGGCGGGCGCGAAGGCGATCGAGATGTCGCCGTTCATCGCCGCATCCTTTCCAGGATCGAATCGACATGGACCTGGTCGCCCTTGTAGTTGCCGGTGAGGGCGTACATCGCGACATTGACCCCGAAGCGGACGGCGAATTCGCGCTGCGTCTCGCCGCCCGGCACGGCGGCATAGAGCGGTCGGCCCTGCCGGTCGGTCGCCCAGGCGGCGGCCCAGTCATGCGCGCCCACGATCACCGAGGACACGCCGTCGTTGGTCGCGCGCTCGTCGCTCTCGACCCAGACCGGCGCGCCGGTATAGCGGCCGGGGAACTCGGTCAGCAGATAGAAGGCCTTGGTCAGGACATGGCCCTGCGGGACCGGCGCCAGCGGCGGCAGGTCGAGCGCGCGCAGGATCTCGCGCAGGCGCTGCGCGGCGGGGCTGCCGCCCGCGCCCGGGCGGCCGAACTCGAGTTCGCGCGTGTCGAACAGGATCATCCCGCCGGTCTTGAGAAAACGCTGCACCCGCGCCAGGGCGGCGACGCTCGGACGCGGCGCCTCGGCGACGATCGGCCAGTAGATCAGCGGAAAGAAGGCGATCTCGTCGCTCTCGAGATCGAGTTCCACGGGTGGGCCGGGATCGATGGCGGTGCGGCGGCTGAGCACCGCGCCGAGGCCGACCAGCCCGGCGCGCGTCGTGTCGTCGACCTGTTGCACGCCGCTGCGCACATAGGCGAGATGCGTCGACAGCGTCGCGATCATCCCGGCCTCGTCGTCGCGACGGGGCGCCGGCTGCTGCGCCGCTACCTCGCCCGCGAGCAGGCCGGACAGGGCAAGCGCCGCGGCCAGCGTCGCCGGGCCGCGGGTGGCGACCCGCAACGTTCCGCGCAGCCACAGGCTGAGCGCGAAGTCGAACAGCAGCAGGGCGAGCGCCGCGAGCAGAAGCCAGGGGCGCAGGTCGCGCTCCTCGCCGCGTGCGTAGTCGCCGGCGCGGATCCCGGGCGGCAACGTCGCGACCGGCGCGAAGGCCGCGAGATTGGCGGAGAGGTTGAGCGCGCGGCGTGCGGTCTCGCTGCCATACCAGCCTGGCGGGTGGCGGGCTTCGACGGGCTGGCGGGCGAGGGCGGTGCCGGGCAGTGCGGCCGCGCCGGGCGGAGGCGCATCCAGCCGCCCGAACCCGTCAAGCGCCGCCACCGGTGGCAGAAGGCCGGAGGCCGCCTCTCCGGCGACGCCCTGGCTCAGCGCGACGATGCGCTGGAGCATCTCGACGAAGAGCCCGGAAAGCGCGAGCGTGGACCAATCGGGATTGGCGGTGGTGTGGACGAGCACGACCCAGCCATCTCCGCGCCGGTCGGCCGTGACAAGCGGGGTGCCGTCGGCGAGACGCGCCCAGCTGCGCTGCGCGAGGTCGAGGCTCGGCTCGGCCAGGACCTGCCGGCTGACCCTGACGTCCTCCGGAACCGGCAGCCCGGCGAAGGGGCTGGATGTCTCGAAGGGGGCGAGCGCGGCGGGCTGCGCCCAGCTCAGCGCGCCGCCGAAATTCCGGCTGCCGCCGCCGCGCAGCGGCACCGGCACGAGGGTGTCGGCGCTCTCCGCGAGGCGCGGCCCGGCGAAGCGCAGCAGCAGCCCGCCGCGGCGCACCCAGCCATCCACGGCCGCGAACTCGACGTCCGTCAGGCGTCCGACATCGGCCAGGACGAGCACCGCAAGTTCGCGCTGCAGCAGGTCGGGGATCGCGCCGCTCCTGAGGTCGGCGAGCGGCGCGAGGGCAAGCTGCAGGTAGTAGGTCTCGGCGAGAAGCGGCTGCGCGCGCTCGCCGCCGCCGCCCGCGGCGATGCCGACCGGGCGCCGCCGGAACCGCTCGTCGAGCAGGACCACCGCGCCGGCCGAGGCCTCGCCTTCGATCTCCGCGCGGACGATGCGGTTGCGGATCTCGGGCGGCAGCACGAGGCGCAGCGTCGCGCGCGTCTCGCCCTCGGCGAAGCGCGCGGCCTCGCGCGCCAGGACCCGGCCATCCTCCGCGAGCAGGCGCAAGGCGACCGGTTCGCCCGGGCCCGGGCTCAGGCGCTGCGCGGTGAAGGAGAGGGCGGCGGGCTCGGCGCCGGGTGGCAGCATAAGCCGCGGCGCATCGCGCGTCGCGTCGCGCAGATACTCGACCGGGCCCAGCCGCGCGAGCGCCTCGAGCAGGCCGCCGAGCTGACCGTCCTCGACGCCGTCGCCGAGATAGACGATCGTGGCGGCGGCATCGACGCGCATCGCCTCGACCGCGCGCCGCGCCGCCGCGCGGTCCACGGGCCAGGGCTTGGGCTGCAGCGCCGCGGCGAGGCCGCGCGTCTCCGCGGCACGCGCGAGGCGCGATGGCCGCGGTGCCTCGCCCGACAGACCGGGCGCCGTGGTCAGCAGCAGGGTGGGCCGGTTGGCCCGTTCGGCGCGGTCGG
>CAYSUY010000245.1:0-4823 GCA_964434345.1 uncultured Acetobacteraceae bacterium | reverse complement strand
GCCGCGCTGCCGATGGCGATCGCGCCGGTCAGCCTGGGCGAGGGCTGCACGCCGCTGATCGCGCGCGACTGGGATGGCGCGGGGCTGCTCTTCAAGCTCGAATGGTTCGCGCCCACGGCAAGCTTCAAGGATCGCGGCGCGTCGGTCATGGTCTCCTATCTGCGCCAGGCCGGCATTCCGTCGATCCTCGAGGACAGCTCAGGCAATGGCGGAGCGGCCATCGCGGCCTTCGGCGCGGCGGCGGGATTGAGCGTGCGCATCCTCTGCCCGGCCACCACCCAACCCGCCAAGGTCGCGCAGATGCGCGCCTTCGGTGCGGAGGTGCAGCTGGTGCCGGGCCCGCGCGAGGAATCCGAGACGGAGGCGATCCGCCAGTCGGCGACGCGATTCTACGCCAGCCACAACTGGCAGGCCTTTTTCCTCCAGGGCACCAAGCTGCTGGCCTACGAACTCTGGGAGGATCTCGGCTTTCGCGCGCCCGACAACATCATCATTCCCTGCGGTGCGGGATCCAACGTGCTGGGCTGCGACATCGGCTTTTCCGAACTGCTGGCCGCCGGCCAGATCGACCGGCTGCCGCGGCTCTTCTGCGTCCAGCCGGCAAATGTCGCGCCCATCCATGCCTGTTTCGAGGCCGGCACCGACACGCTGCTGGCGCGCGACTGGACGCCCACCATCGCCGAGGGCACGGCGATCAAGCGCCCGGTGCGGCTCAAGCCGGTGCTCGACGCGATCCGCCGCTCGGGCGGCGGGACGGTCGCGGTGAGCGAGGACGAGATCCGGACCGCCTTGCGCCGCCTCGCGTCGATCGGCCTCTATGTCGAGCCGACCTGCGCCGGCGCCGCCGCGGCGGCCTCGCGGCTGATCGCCGCCGGACGGATCCGGCCCGGCGAGACGACCGTTGTCCTGCTCACCGGGACCGGGCTCAAGGCCAGCGCCTTCATGACGGATTTCTTCGGCGCCGCGTGACGCCGATGACGAAAGGGAGACATGCGATGACCAGGAAGACCAAGGAGGCGCCGGCGATCGACGCCGCGCGCCAGACGCAGCTGACGGCGGACGCGACGGCGGCGATGCGCGAGCTGATCGCGCGCATCCCGCGCCGCTACGACTACGCCGCCGAGCCCGAGATGCTCTTCATCCCGCGCCGCGCCGCGGCAGCCTCGGCGCCCGCGAAGCGGAGGGCACGCGCATGAGCGCGGCGCTTCCCACCCTCGCCGCCGCGAGCCGCGCGCTTGCCGCCGGCCGGACCAGCGCCACCGCGCTCGTCGAGCAGTCGCTGGAGCGCATCGCCGCGCTCGACGGCCAGCTGCACAGCTTCGTCCTGCTGACCGCCGATCGCGCCCGCGCCGCCGCGCGCGCCGCCGACGCGGCGATGAAGCGCGGGAAGCGCATCGGCCCGCTGCATGGCGTGCCCTATGCGCTCAAGGACATCTACGCGACCGCGGGCATCCGCACGACCGCGCATTCGCGGCTGCTGATGAAGAACGTCCCGCAGCGCGATTCCACCGTCGCGGCGCGGCTGAACGGCGCGGGCGCGGTGCTGATGGGCAAGCTCGCCACGCATGAATTCGCGACCGGCGGGCCGGCCGTCGACCTGCCGTTCCCGCCGGCGCGCAATCCCTGGAACACCGATCACTTCACCGGTGGCTCTTCGAGCGGCTCGGGCGCGGCGGTCGCCGCCGGTCTCGTCCCGCTCGCCATGGGCTCGGACACCTCCGGCTCGATCCGCGGGCCGGCGGCGTTCTGCGGCGTCGCCGGATTCAAGCCGACCTATGGCATCGTGCCGCGCACCGGCGTCGTGCCGCTGGCCTTCAGCCTCGACCATTGCGGGCCGCTCGCCTGGACGGTCGAGGATTGCGCCCTCACGATGAATGCGATCGCCGGACCGGACGGCGAGGATCCCGCCGAAGCCACGACCCGCATCGCAAGCTTCACCCGCGGCATCGGCGGCGGCATCGCGGGCATGCGCATCGGCGTCGTGCGCCACTTCCACGAGCGCGACGTCGAGGGCGAGCCCGATGCCGTGGCGGCGATCGAGGACGCGATCAAGGTGCTGCGGCGCCTGGGCGCCAAGGTCACGACGGTCAAGCTCGCGCCCAACGCCGATTGGGATGCCTGCGTGCGCGTGCTGCTCTATGCCGAGGCGCTGTCGATCCACGAGCGCGACCTCGACACGCGGCCCGAACTCTATGCCGAGATCACGCGCACGCGGCTCGAGGCGGCGCGCGCGATCAGCGGTGCGGACGTCATCCACGCCCAGCGCTGGCGCCGGCAGCTCTGCTCGTCCTACATGGCGGCCACCGAGGGGCTGGACGCGGTCGTCAGCGCCTGCGCGCTCGGCGCCGCGCCGACCATCGAGGCGATGAGCGGCCCGCCCTATTTCTCGACGCGCGGCAAGCTGATCATGACGGCGTTCAGCCTGACCGGTTCGCCTGCGCTCAGCGTCTGCGCCGGCTTCACCGCCTCCGGCCTGCCGCTCAGCGTGCAGATCGCCGGTCGGCCCTTCGACGACGTCAAGGTCCTGCGCGTCGGTCATGCCTACGAGCGCGCCACGCCCTGGCGCGACCGCCGGCCGACGCTCTGAGACATCGAATCCAGATGATCATTCCTCGCAACGGGACCAGACCATGACGAAGACGATCGACTATTTTTTCTCGGTCAACAGTCCCTGGATGTATCTCGGGCACGCGCGCTTCGTGACGATCGCGAAGCGCGCAGGCGCCCATGTCAATGTCAAGCCGATGGACTCCGCGCGCGTCTTCGCCGCGTCCGGGGGCCTGCCGCTCCCGCAGCGTCCCAGGCAGCGTCAGCTCTACCGGATGGCGGAGCTGAAACGCTGGCGCGCGCATCTCGGCATCCCGATCAACCTGGAGCCGAAACATTTCCGCGTGCCGACCGAGATGGCCGCGCGGCTGATCATCGCGGCCGATCTCAAGGACCTGAATGCGCTGGCGCTGACCGGTTTCCTTGGCAAGGCTGTCTGGGAGGAGGAGCGCGACATTTCCGATCCCGACACGCTCAAGGCCATCGCCGCCGAGCATGGTCGCAACGCCGAGCTGCTCTGGGAAGCCGCGCAGGCGCCCGAAACCAAGGCCGCCTACGACGCCTACACGCAGGAGGCGATCGACCGCCAGGTCTTCGGCGCGCCGACCTATGTCTATCGGGACGAATTGTTCTGGGGCCAGGACCGGCTGGACTTCCTCGAACGCGCGCTGACGGCGTGATCCAGGCGTGGCGCCTGCTCATGCGCGGCCGGCCGGGCGTGGAGGCGATCCGCTGCGCTGGATCCCGCCGATCGTCCGCGCGCGGGTGGAGATGACGGCCGGACGTCCGCTCAGGCTTCAGTTCCGAAGATCCGGAACGATATTCGGCTCGGTACGCGATGTCCGGCGCGTTGCGCCCCTCACTTCCACCCGGCGCGGTCCATGATCTGAAGCGCGCGCGCGTTGTTGGCGGCATAGACCTGGGCGTTGAGCGGATCCTCGCGGAAGGCGCCGAGATCGGCGAGGACCGAGGACGGCTTGACGCCCTCCACCACCGGGTACTCGGAATTGCCGTCGGCGAAATAGGCTTGGGCCTCCGGGCTCACGAGATATTCGAGGAAGCGGATCGCGGCCTCGCGGTTGCGGGCGCTCGCGGTCACGCCGCCGCCGGAGATGTTGATATGCGTGCCGCGGTCCTGCTGGTTCGGGAAGACCGCGACGACCTTCGCCGCCACCGCGCGGTCGGATTCGCTGCGCGAGCGGAGGAGGTTGGCGAGGTAATAGGTGTTGCACACGCCGATATCCGCTTCGCCGGCCGCGACAGCCTTGATCTGGTCGCTGTCGCCACCGCGGGGCGGGCGGGCGAAATTCGCGACCAGGCCGCGGCACCAGGCCTCCGTCTTCTCCTCGCCATGGGCGGCGAGCATCGCGCCGGTCAGGGACTGGTTGTAGACATTGGTCGAGGACCGGATGACCAGCCGCCCCTTGAGGCGCGGCGCCGCGAGCGCTTCATAGCTCGCCGCTTCCTCCGGTGCGGCGCGGCCCTTCGCCACCACGGCGATGCGCGCGCGTTTGGAAAAGCCGAACCAATGCCCCTGGGGATCGCGCAGATGCGCCGGGACCGCGGCCGCGAGCGCAGGTGACGATACGGGCTGCAACAGGCCGGCGGCACGGGCGCGCTCGATCCGCCCGGCATCGACGGAGATGAAGAGATCGGCCGGGCTGTTCGCACCCTCGGCGCGCATGCGTTCGATCAGGGGATCGGCATCGGCCTCGATGCGGTTGATCCGGATCCCCGTCTGGCGCGTGAAATTGTCGTAGAGCGCCTGGTCGGTGCTGTAGTGGCGCGAGGAATAAAGGTTGAGCACCCGTTCCTGGGCCGCGGCTCGGCGCGAGACCGTGCCGCCGAGCGCCGCGATCGCGAGGCCACCGATGATGGTGCGACGCCGGGTCGACGAGCGGAACGCAAGGGGGGACGGGGTGCGCTGCATCGGAGGGTCTCGTCTTCAATTGCGAATGATTTGCAACTGGCGATCACTATGCGTCGCCCCCTCGCTTTTCGCAAGTAAGAATGATTTGCAATTCTGGGGCGCGGCCATGCGCCCTGCACGCAGAGCCGGGCCCGCGCGCGACGCGACGTATTTTTTGCACTGCAAAACCGCGCTTGGCGGCGCGCGGCGCCGAAGCTAGGTTCCCCGCGCTTTCCGGCTCCTCAGCGCGATGCCGCGCGCCGCCCGTCTCTCCCCCTCCGGCCAAGGCCAGCCCGCCCCATGAACCTGCGCAACCTCGCGATCATCGCCCATGTCGACCACGGCAAGACGACCCTGGTCGACCAGC
>CAYSUY010000244.1:0-4861 GCA_964434345.1 uncultured Acetobacteraceae bacterium | reverse complement strand
CGGCGCAGGCCGTGCGGGCGGAGGCCGCCGCGCCGGCGCCCGAGAGCTTCCGCGACGTCGTCGCGCTGTTCGAGGCGCGGCGCGAGGGGATCCTGCACGGGCTGCTGTGGAACAACGTCCATCTGCTGCGTTTCGAGCCCGGGCTGATCGAACTGCGCGCGCCGGGATGTCCGCGCGACTTCGCTGCCCGGGTGATGGACCTGCTCGGCAAGTGGACCGGCCGCCGCTGGGTCGTGACGCTGAGCGAGCAGGATGTCGGCGCGCCGACCCTCTCCCAGCAATCCGCCGCCACCGTGGCTGCCCGCAAGGCGCGCGCGGCCGAACACCCGCTGGTGCGCCGCGCGCTGGAGATCTTTCCCGGCGCGACGCTGGAGGCCGTTCGCGGCCCCGCCGAAGCGCCGGCCGTGATCGCGCCGGCCATGGCCGCGCCGGATGGCGAGGCCGGCGCCGATCTCCTGGAAGAGGCGCCCCCCGATCTCGACCTGATCCCCGACTCGATCGATCCGGAGACCGACGACCTATGAAGAATCTCGGCAATCTGATGAAGCAGGCGCAGGCGATGCAGCAGAAGATGGCGGAGCTGCAGGAGAGGCTCGCGCAGATGGAGGTCGAGGGCCAGTCCGGCGCCGGCATGGTCAGGGCGGTGGTCAACGGCAAGGGCGAGGTCAAGCGGATGCGCATCGAGCCGTCGGTGGTCGATCCCGCCGATGTCGGCATGCTCGAGGACCTGATCGTCGCGGCCTGCAACGATGCGCGGGCCAAGGCCGATGCGATGAACGCCGAGGAGACCCAGAAACTGATGGGTGGTCTCGGCCTGCCGCCGGGGCTCGGCCTGCCGGGCGGCTTCAAGCTGCCGTTCTGAGGCGGCGATGCCGGGCTTGCCGTGACCGGTCCGGAGCTCTCGCGGCTGATCCAGCTGCTCGCGCGCCTGCCGGGTCTTGGCCCGCGCTCGGCGCGGCGCGCCGTGCTCGACCTGATGCGTCGCCGCGAGCAGCTGATGCTGCCGCTCGCCGAGGCGCTGCGCGAGGCCGCGGAGAAGGTCGTGGCCTGCCGCAGCTGCGGCAATCTCGATACCACCGATCCCTGCGCGATCTGCGCCGATCCGCGCCGCGAGCCCGGGACGCTGGTCGTCGTCGAGGATGTCGGTGATCTCTGGGCGATCGAGCGCTCCGGCGCGACCCGGGCGCGCTATCACGTCCTGGGCGGCGTGTTGTCGGCACTCGACGGCGTCGGGCCCGACGACCTCGACATCGCGGGGCTGCTGCGCCGCGTGCGCGACGGCGCTGTGGGTGAGGTGATCCTGGCGCTCAACGCGACCGTCGAGGGGCAGACCACGGCGCATTACGTAGCCGATCGCCTCGCCGGGCTCGGCTGTCGCGTCACCCGGCTCGCTCATGGCGTGCCTGTCGGCGGCGAGCTCGACTATCTCGACGACGGGACGCTGATCGCCGCGCTGAAAAGCCGCCGCAGCCTGTGAGGCGGGGGGGCGCGCATCACCGTCCGGCGATGGTCAGTCCGTCGATGCGCAACGTCGGAGCGTTGGTGCCGTAGCGGAACACGAGGTCGTCGGCCGGGGTCAGGGCGAGGAACATCGTCTTCAGATTGCCGGCGACCGTGATCTCGCTCACGGGATAGGCGAGTTCGCCGTTCTCGATCCAGAAGCCCGAGCAGCCGCGGCTGTAGTCGCCGGTGACCCCGTTGACGCCCATGCCGATGAACTCGTTGACGTAGAGGCCGTGCCCGACCTCCCGGATCATGGCGGCGGGCGAGATGCGCCCCGGCGCGAGATGGAGATTGGTCGGCGAGGGGCTGGGCGGCGAGGTCGTGCCGCGCGCGGCGTGGCCGGTGGAGCGCAGCCCGAGTTGGCGGGAGGCGCGCAGGTCGAGGAACCAGGTCGTCAGCACGCCATCGGCGACGATATCGCGCCGGCGTGGCGCGATCCCCTCGCCATCGACCGGCTTGGAGGCGAGGCCGCGAGGTCGGAAGGGGTCGTCGACCAGGGTCGTGCCCGCCGGCAGGATACGCTGGCCCATCGCGCCCTTCAGGAAGGATGTGCCGCGCGCGACGGCGGCGCCGTTGATGGCGCTCGCCAGATGGCCGACGAAGCTGGCCGATACGCGCGGGTCGAAGATCACGGGAACCTTGCAGGTCTCGACCTTGCGCGGGGCGAGCCGCGCAAGGGTGCGCTCGGCGGCGCGCCGCCCGACCCGCGCGGGATCCTCGAGATCGGCCCCATGGATCACCGAAGCGTAGTCGTAGTCGCGCTGCATCCCGGTGCCTTCGCCGGCGATCACGCTCACCGAGACCGAGTGGCTGGAGCGCGCATAGGCGGCGGCGAAACCGTTCGACGCGGCGAGCGCGACGCGCGTGCGGCTCCACCCGGCCTCGGCGCCTTCCGAATTGGTGATCCCCGCCACCGCCAGGGCGGCGTCCTCGGCGGCGCGGGCGCGCTCGACGAGGGCCTCGGCCGAGGGCTCCACCGGGTCGAGCAGGTCGAGATCGGGGATCTCGCGCGCGATCTCGGACGCATCGGCGAGGCCGGCATGGGGATCGGGCGGCGCGACGCGCGCCATCGCGACGGCGCGCGCGACCAGCTCGGCGATGGCCGCCGGGGCGCGGTCGGAGGACGAGACGATCGCCTGCTGCCGGCCCACGAAGACCCGCAGACCGAGATCCTGGCCCTCCGCCCGCTCGAGCTTCTCGAGCTTGCCGAGGCGACGCGCGTGGCTGATCGAGGCGCCTTCGACGAAGACGGCGTCGGCCGCGTCGGCCCCGGCGCGGCGGGCCTTTGCGATCAGGTCGGCGAGGAAGTCGAGCGTGTCGTCCTGCGAAGCCATCGGATTCGGGTCCCTCGGTCGGATGCGTGCGCGAGATATAGGCCCTGCGCAAATCGTATCCACGCAAATCGTGTTCGGATCACGCCGTCCGGGTCGTTTGCCGCCCGGTTTGGTTGTCTGGATCCGATTTTCTGCGGGTGTGGCGCGCGTCGGCGAGGACGCAGAGGATCTCGAACATCATCGTCGCGCCGACGAGCGCGGTGTTGCCGCTCTGGTCGAAGGGGGGCGAGACCTCGACCACGTCGCCGCCGATCAGGTCGAGGCCGCGCAGGCCGCGCACCAGTTGCTGCGCCTCCCAGGTCGTCGCGCCGCCGATCTCCGGCGTGCCGGTGCCCGGTGCGTAGACCGGGTCGAGGAAATCGACGTCGAAGCTGACATAGGTCGGGCCGTCGCCGGCGATCGCGCGGGCGCGGCGGATCGTCTCCTCGATGCCCAGGCGCTTCATCTCGTCGATGTCGATGATGGTGATGCCCTGGCGCTCGCCCCAATCGTCCTCCGCGTCGCGGTAGAGCGCGCCGCGGATGCCGATCTGCACCGTGCGCTTCGGGTCGAGCAGGCCTTCCTCGATGGCGCGGCGGAAGGGCGTGCCGTGGGTGTATTTCGCGTCGCCGAAATAGCGGTCCCAGGTGTCGGTATGGGCGTCGAAATGCACCATGCCCACGGGCCGCTCGCGCGCGATGGCGCGCATGACCGGCAGCGTCGCGAGATGGTCTCCGCCCGCGGCCAGCGGCACGATGCCGCGCGCATGGGCGGCCGCGAAGAACGCCTCGACGCGGGCCAGCGTGTCGTGGATGTCGATCGGGTTCACCGGCGCGTCGCCGAGATCGGCGCAATTGCACAGCGCGAAGGGGTTGATCCCGCTCGCGCGGTTGACGTTGCGCACCAGCGTGGACAGGTCGCGCAGCTGGCGGGGGCCGTGGCGCGCGCCCGCGCGGTTGGTGGTGCCGCCGTCCCAGGGAATGCCGGCCAGCCCGATCTCGACCGCGTCGAGCAGCGCATCCCCCGCCTGGACCCAGGGCAGACGCATGAAGGTGGCGATGCCGGCGAAGCGCGGCATCACGGTGCCCGTGGTCGGGGCGAAACGCTTGTCCATGGCGAGGTTGTCTCCCGGTGGGCGGTCAATTCGGCCAGAGGGCGATGCCGTCGGCAACGATCTTGAGGGCGAGCGCGCTCAGCACGAGCTTGAACGCGCCGGCGAAGCGGTGCTCGGGCATGCGCTCGAGCAGCGCGCGCCCGACGATCGTGCCGAGGAAACCGAGCCCGATCATCAGTGCCAGCATCGGCAGCCAGGGCAGCAGGGCGAAGCCGAGCGCGGCGAAGGCACCGACCTTGAGCCCGTGCTGGATGGTCATCAGCCCGGCATGGGTCGCAACGATCTGCTTGCGCGTCAGCGGATCGGGCACGAGGAAGGCGGCCACCAGCGGTCCCGTCGAGCCCAGGAACATCGTGCAGAAGCTCGACACCGCGCCGGCGAGGGCGAACCATTTCGGCGGCAGCCGCGCCGGTTTGAGCTTCGGCGACCACACCGACCAGAGGATGAACGCCCCCAGCAGCGCGAGCATCGCCGAGCGCGGCAGCAGCCCGACGATCTGCGCCCCGAGCGCGACCCCGGCGATCGACCCCAGGAGAAAAGGCAGGACGAGCGGCCGGGCGATGTCGCGCCGCATCAGGACGGCGCGTCCGAAATTGGAGCCGATCTGCACCACGCCATGGACGGGCAACAACACGGCGGGCGGCAACAACTGGGTCATCGCCGCGAGCATCAATACGCCGCCGCCCAGCCCGAGCGCGCCTGTCAGGGCGGAGGTGAAGAAGGACAGGCCGATCAGCGACAGCGCCGCGCCTATCGACACGCCTGGCGGCACGAGGAAAGCGAGCAGGGTCTCGGTCATGGCCAGTGTGCTCAGCGCCAGATGGGCTTGCCGGACCCGGGCAGGCCGAGCCGAGCCCAGTTCTCGGTGACGCGGCGGACGACGTCCGCATCCATCGCCAGCTTCTCGCCCCATTCGCGCTTCGTCTCGGGC
>CAYSUY010000243.1:3469-4908 GCA_964434345.1 uncultured Acetobacteraceae bacterium | reverse complement strand
CGCTGCTGCTCAAGGGCGTCGGGACGACGACGCTGCCGATGCAGGTCTTCGACTATCTGCGCTGGGATTTCGACCCGACGACCGCGGCGGCCTCGACGGTCTCGATCGCGATGACGCTGGGCGCCGTGATCCTGGTGGATCGCCTCGTCGGTCTGCGGGCGATGCGATACTGAACTTCGAAAAGGGGCGCCATGACATGAAGAACCTGTTCGACCTCGGCGGCAAGGTCGCCATCGTAACCGGCGGCAATGGAGGGATCGGTCTCGGCATGGCGCGTGGTCTCGCCGCCCAGGGTGCCGCGATCGTCGTCGCAGGTCGCAATGCGGAGAAATCCGCCGCTGCGGTCGCCGAGTTGGTCGCCCAGGGCGCGACCGCCAGCGCCTTCGCGGTGGACGTGAAGGACGAGGCGCAGGTGAACGCCATGGTCGCGGAGACGATCCGCCGGCATGGACGCCTCGATATCCTGATCAACAACGCGGGCATGAGCATCCGCAAGCAGCCGCAGGACTACACCCTCGCGGAATGGCGCGAGGTCATCGACTCGAACCTGACCAGCGCCTTTCTCGCGAGCCACGCCGCCTATCCGCATCTCAAGCGCGCCGGTGGCGGCAAGGTGATCAACATCGGTTCGATGATGTCGATCTTCGGCGCGCCCTTCGCGACCGCCTATGCGTCGAGCAAGGGCGGGATCGTCCAGTTCACGAAGGTCTGCGCCAATGCCTGGGCGAAGGACAATATCCAGGTCAACGCCGTGCTCCCTGGTTGGATCGACACCGCCCTGACGCAGGGCGCGCGGCGCGATGTCGAGGGGTTGCACGAACGGATCCTCGCGCGCACCCCGGCGGGGCGCTGGGGCGAGCCGAACGACCTCGCGGGTATCGCAGTCTTCCTGTGCAGCGCGGCGTCGGATTTCGTCACTGGCACCGCCATCCCCGTCGACGGCGGCTACTCGATCAACGGCTGAGGGCCCGGCGGGTCAGGTTCCGCAGAAGGTTCTGCGCACGCGCTCCGCGGGTTGCGCCGGCGCCGCATGGTCGGAATGCTCGGGTTGCTCGTCGTATGGGCGTGCGAGCACGTCCAGCAGCGTTTCGAAAGGCGTGAAATCCGAGGCTTCCACCGCGGCGGAAATGGCCTGCTCGATCCGGTGGTTGCGCGGAATGAAGAGCGGATTTGCAAGGCGCATCGCGACGGCGCGCTCGCGTGCGGACGCGGGGTCGCGCGCGATCCGGGCCCGCCAGCGCGGTAGCCACGACTCGAGAGCGGCTGTCTCGCCAAAGAGGCCGCGCAGTGCCCGATCGCCTTCGCCGTCCGTGTCCTGAGCGGCACCAAGCATGCGGAAGGCCAAGGTAAAATCCGCCCCACCCTGATGCAACGCCGCGAGCCAGTCGGTGGCGAGGTCGAGGTCATCCACTTCGGCCGACGACAGGCCGAGCTTGGCC
>CAYSUY010000243.1:0-3459 GCA_964434345.1 uncultured Acetobacteraceae bacterium | reverse complement strand
TGCGCTTCGAAGTGCCCGCGGAACCCGCTCACCACCTCGCTGGCCCTGGCGATGGCACGCTCTTCGTCGGGGTCGATCAACGGCAGAAGCGTCTCCGCGAAACGCGCGATGTTCCATTGCGCGATCGGCGGCTGGTTCGCGTAGGCATAGCGCCCGCCCTCGTCGATGGCGCTGAACACGGTGGCCGGATCATAGGCCTCCATGAAGGCGCAGGGGCCGAAATCGATCGTCTCGCCGCAGATCGACATGTTGTCGGTATTCATCACGCCATGGATGAACCCGATCAGCATCCAACGGGCGATCAGAGCGGCTTGCCGGTCCGCGACCGCCTCCAGGAGAGCGAGGCCGGGCTCGGCACTCTCCTCGAGGTGAGGATAGTGGCGGCGCACGACATAATCGACCAGGGTCTCGACCGCGGCCATGTCGCCGCGCGCGGCGAAGTACTGGAAGGTCCCGACCCGGACATGGCTCGACGCGACCCGCATGAGCACCGCGCCGGGAAGAGCCGTCTCACGGAACACCGGTTCGCCGGTCATGGCCGCGGCGAGGGCGCGCGTGGCCGGGATCCCGAGCGCATGCATCGCCTCGCTGACGACATATTCCCTCAGCACGGGGCCGAGGGCGGCACGACCATCGCCACGCCGAGAGAACGGCGTCGGCCCCGAGCCCTTGAGATGGATGTCGCGCAGGCGGCCGGCGCGGTCACGCACCTCTCCGATCAGGAGCGCGCGCCCGTCGCCGAGTTGCGGCACGAAATGCCCGAATTGATGTCCGGCATAGGCCATGGCGATCGGCTCGGCGCCTTCGGGCAACCGATTGCCGACCGCCAGCGCCGCGCCCTCCGGCCCGGAGAACAGCGCAGGATCGATACCGAGTTCGTGCGCCAGGTCCGTGTTGAAACGGATCAGACGAGGCGCCGCGACCGGCGTCGGCGCGACGCGCGCGTGAAAGCGCTGAGGCAGCCGCGCGTAGCTGTTCTCGAAAGCGAAGGTGCTGGGCATCGCGCCGGTCTCTTGCGTCACGCCGGGGAGATAGGCCGTCGCGGCCCCGCCGCAACCCGGCTCACAGCCCGGCCAGGTGCGACCGCAGCGCCGAGATCCCGCGCATCGTCAGCGCGATCCGTCCGGAATCCATGGCCGCGGCCTGCGACGAGAACTTGGCGATCGCGATCGCGTTGGCGCGGTCGACGAACAGGTTCTGGCCATTGACGCCGAGTCCGAAGAGGAGCGGCCCGCCGTCGCCCTTCAGCACATACCATTTGTCGCGGTAGTGCATCGTCTCGCCTGGAAAATAATGCGCGAAATCGCCGGACGCCCAGGCCTGTTCGTCGCCATTGCCGACGATGTCGTCGATCCACGCCTTCGGCACGACGACATGGCCATCGCGCAGGCCATCCTGCGCGAGCAGCCAGCCGACGCGGGCCAGATCGCGCGCCGTCGCGCAGAACCCGCCCGCACAGCGCGGCGCCCCGAAGCGATCGACGGTGATGTAGGCAGCGCGCTCCGCGCCGATGCCCTGCCAGAGCGTCTGGCCGACGACATCCGCGTAGCGCCGGCCGGTCGCACGTTCGATCACCCAGCCGAGAAGATCCGTGTTCGGCGAGACGTAGTGGAAACGGCCGCGATGCGGCCCGTCGGAGCCGACGAGGGTCGAGAAGAAGCTGCGGAGGTCGGACGGCGCCTCGCCAGGATCCAGCGGGTTCCAGCCCTGCGCCTTGCGATACTGCACGATCGGCCCGCTGACGGCGAGATAGTCCTCGTCGAAGAGGATCCCGGCGCGCATGTCGAGAAGATGCGCGATCCGCGCGTCGCGATACGCCGTTGCTGCAAGCTCCGGCACATAGGCGGTCACCGGCGCCTGGATGTCGATCGCACCGCGCGCAGCGAGCATCGCGACGACGAGGCCGAGCATGGATTTCGAGACCGACATCAGGATATGCGGCGTACCCGGCGTCATGCCATGCGCGTAGTGCTCGAACACGATGCGGCCACGATGGATGACGACCATCGCATCGGTGTCGGTCCCCGCCAGGAAGGACGCGAAATCGCCCTCCGCGACGCGCAGCCCGGACAGGTCGCGCGGTGCCTGCGGCAACGTCCAGACGCGATCGGGATCGTTGGCGATCTCGGCGGAGGGAACGATTTCCCGCACATGCTGGAACGCCCAGCGGTTGAAGGGCGGCGTGCGCCAGTTGGCGAGCGTGACCTGACCCGACGGCGCCGGCGGGAAGCCGGTCATGGGAGCTTCGTGCTGCATCGATCTGTCCCTGGATATGCGCGAGCCATCCGGCCGCGTCGCGAAACTGCCGTGCACCCTACCCCAGGAAGAGCCGCCAGAGCAGCGGCAGAAGCAGTGCCGTTCCCAGCGCGTTCAATCCCATGGCAAGGCCGCTGAACGCCCCGGTCGTCTGGTCCTCGGCGATCGCGCGCGCGGTGCCGATCCCGTGCGCGGCGGTCCCCATCGCGAGGCCGCGCGCACGACGGTCACGCACGCCAGCGAGGTCAAGGACCAGCGGACCGAGCGCCGCACCGACGATCCCGGAGCAGATCACGATCGCGGCGGTCAGGCCCGGCAGACCGCCGATCGCCGCAGCGACGCCCATGGCAACCGGTGTCGTGACCGAGCGCGGCGCGAGGCTCGCCGTCACGTCGGGCGCAGCATCGAGACCGATCGCGATCCCGACGCCGGAGAGCACCGCGAAACAGCCGCCGCAGACGACGCTGGCGGTCGCCGCGACGGCCGACTGCCGGACCTCCACCCATTGCCGATACAGCGGCACGGCCAGGGCGACCGTCGCCGGTCCGAGCAGGAAATGGACGAATTGCGCGCCGGCGAAATAGGCGGCGTAGTCGATGCCAAGCATGAGCAGTCCGACCGCGAGCAGCAGCACGGCGATCAGGACGGGATTGGCCGCCGGATGCCAGCGCGCCCGCGCCGCCAGGGCGGTCGCCGCGAGCCAGGCCAGCAACGTGGCAGTCAGCGCCGCCAGGGGTTCGCGCGCGAGATAGACCCAGATCTCGGCAAGCCCGCCCATCTCAACGCCGCCTCAACAGACGCTGGGCCAGCAGACCGGTCAGCCCGACGGCCAGAAGCGTGCCCGCGAGAACCGCGAGCGCAAGAGGTGCCCAGTCGCGGGCGATCGCGGGCAGGTGCAGAACGACGCCGACACCGGCCGGCACGAAGAGCAGACCGAGAACGCGCAGCAAGGCATCGGCGGTCGTGCCCAGCTCGGTCGGCACAGAGCCGCCGCGGCGAAGCAGGATGACGAAGAGCAGCGCCATGCCAAGCACCGGCCCTGGCACGGGCAGACCAAGAAGACGTGCCGTCGCCTCGCCGACCAGCTGACACGACAGAAGCGCGGCGAGGCCGGCGATCATCGCCCGCGCGGTCTGGCTGTGCTGCGGCCGGCTGGCCCCGGACCGTCAACGCTTCTCGAAATCGGTGCGCTCGATCACCGGC
>CAYSUY010000242.1:0-4954 GCA_964434345.1 uncultured Acetobacteraceae bacterium | reverse complement strand
CCGTCGGCGCGCACGATGCGTCGAGGTCGGGCTTCGTGGTCCAGCGCCGCGTGGCACCAGGCTTCTCGACCTTCTTGCGCAGGATCACCGTGTTGTCGAGGTCGAGGTCGCCGGTCCAGATCCACTTCGCGCCCTTGAAGTCGTGCTGGTAGTACGGCTCCTTGGGCTGGATGCGCTCCTCGGCATACTCGACGGCGTTCGGCCAGGCGCTGTCGTCGAAGTCGACCGCGAACCAGTTCGCCGGAAGCTCGGTCACGACCACCTTCGGGTCGTCGGTCTTGCGCTCGACCGGACCGTGGAAGAAGCTCTTTGCCTTCCACGAGGCGTCGGTGACCGTGCCGTCGGCGAACTTGAGGATGAAGCCGCCGTCGCCGATCTGACGGCCGTATTCGCATCCGGTCTTCGGGTCGGCGTTGTCCTTGGCGAGTACGGCGATCGTCATCGGGTACTCGGGCAACAGGTCGACGGCCACCACATTGTGCGGAAGGCAATCGATCGAATCGACCGCGACCAGGCGGCCGTTGATGTACATCGCGAACCAGTTGTCGGCGTACATCGCGGCGCGCATGGTGTCGCTCATCGCGGGCTTCACGATGCCGTCCTGCGGCGGCTTTCGCTGCCGGCCACCACCGCCGCCCCCGCCCTGCCGGGGCGGCTTGCCGCCGGGACTGGCCTGCTTGCCCGGCGCTGCGGGAGGCGTGAAAGGCGCCTCCTGCGCGATGGGCGCGAAGGCGAGCGCGCCCGCACCGAGTGCGAGCATGAGTAGCGGAAGCGTGCATGGGTTCATCGGATTGGACTGGCGCGCGTGGCCCGCGCGCAGGCATGGGCACCAGCGGCGTGGAAGAGGAAGGGGCTTGCGAGCCGACCCGCGCGATCGCGGGACGGGATTGGACTGGAATGGAACGACTGGACTCGACCGATCGGCCGGGGCGCGTCGCGCGCCGCACGGCACCTACTTCGCGGTGACCGCGCGGGGCTTGATCTCGTAGCTGTCGACGATCGAGCCGTTGGGCTCGCTCGAGGCGCCACGGTTGTTCCGCTCGCGACCGCTCTGCGGGCCCGTGTTGCCGCTGACGGCCGTGCGCACGAACTCGACCTTCGCCGTGCCGTCGGCTGCAAGGCTCACGCGCATGCTGCCGGGGCTTCCGAGGATCGTGCCCGACGCGTAGCCGTATTCCTCGGCGCTGCGCGTGCCGCCCGCCAGATTCCCCGGCTGCGGCACGCACTGGTAGTGGATGCCGTCGAGCGTCGAGTGCACATACAGGTGGTCGTGCCCGTGGAAGACGGCCGTGACGCCGTTCTGCACCAGCAGCTGGTGGATCGGCATCGGCCAGCCCGGCCGGCGCGCCGCGAATCCATCGCTGCCATCGGCGTTCCTGCCACCCCACTCGAAGAACGGCGCGCTTTCCACGCCGCCGCGTGCCGCCGCGCCGCCGATGCCGCCGACGAGGTGATGCGTGAACACGAACTTCTGCTTGGCCTTCGACTTCGCCAGCGTCTCGGCAAGCCAGTCGTACTGCGCGCGGCCGAGCGTGCGGGTCCAGCTCGAATCCACGGGGTCGAGTTTCTTCACATCCGGGCCTCCGCCCGCGCCACTGCCGCCGCCTCCACCGCGCGAACGCTCGGTCGTCGGCCAGAACGGATCGAGCACGACGACGAGCGCGTCACCCCACTCGAATGCGAAGTAGTTCGCGCCGCGATTGTCGCGCATCCCGGTGGCGCCCGTGTACATCGCGCCGTCGATGCGCGGCTCGGGGAAGCGCGTCGTCCGCTCGCGATACGACCAGTCGCCCATGTTGCGTGGCGCGTCGCCCTTCTCGCCGTCGTGGTTTCCAAGCACCATGAACAGCGGCATGGCGTCGCAGGCGATGCCGAAGTAGTAGCGCTGCGCGTCGTACTGGGGCAGCGTGCGCTCGAAGTCCTGGCCGCGCTTGTCGGTCATGAAGGTGTCGCCGAGATCGACGAGGAAGTCGGCGCGGCCCGCGACCGCGTCGGCGCGCATGTTGCGCAGCGTCTGCTCGTAGACCGCCGGGCTCATGTTCGCATCGAGGTGCGAGTCGGCCTGGATCACGAAGCCAAAGGGCGTGCCGGGCGCGCGCGGCATCTGGAAGCGCGATTCCTCGAACCAGGACGGCGTCTTCGCGTCGCCGCGTCGGACGCCGACGCGGTAGCGGTACTCGGCGCCCGCGGCAAGCTCGGCAAGCTCGATGAACGCGGTCTTCCCGGCCTCGACCTGCACAGGCTTCGTCTGCTGCTTGCGCGGCGCGTTGGCGGTCCAGTACTCGACGACCGCTTCGCCCGCCTCGGCGAGCACGATCGACGCGGTCATCGTGGTGGCCGTCGGCCGGGCAAGCACTACATCGATCGGGTGCGCAGGCACCTCGGTGTGGAAGGCCGTCATGCGAGCGAGAAGGCCGCCTTCGTCGCCGCCTTGACCACCACCTTGCCCTCCACCCTGTCCACGACCCTGGCCTCGACCTTGGCCACCGCCGCCCTGGCCTCGGCCTTCACCTCGACCTGCGCCTTGACCTTGTCCTTGTCCTTGACCTTGTCCTTGCGCCCCACCCGCAGGCTGTCCATCGCTCGGCGGCGCCGCATCGTCACGACGCGAGCGCTCGTTCGGCTGCGATGAATCCTCGGGCTGCGACCCGGGGGCCGGCGCTGCTCCATCCTGGCCACCACCTCGTTGCCCGCCGCGGCGACCACCTCCACCACCCTGCCCGACACCCTGTCCTCCACCCTGACCACGGCCTTGGCCACGCGGGCGCTCGGGCCCCGACGGCGCGCCATCTGGCCGCGCGTAGCGCAGCGTCAGCTCGGTGCCGCCGATCGTGATCTCCTTGATCGCCGCAAGCAGCTCCTCGCGCGTTGGCGTCGCACCCGCATCGAGCTTCGGATCAGTCGACAGCGCGTAGAGCGTGGCGATGTACTGCTTCTCGCCCGGCCCCTGCGAACAGGGCGGCGCATACTCCGCGCAGCGGTTCACATTGTTCACGCCGAAGCGGCCGATCGCCTTCTGCGCAGCCTCGAGCGCGGTGGCCGTGGCGGGAATGCCCGAAAGCACCAGATAGACGCGCTCGGTGTTGTCCGGCGTGATGTGATGGATGGTCAGCGCGAAGCACTTTGCGTCCTTGGGCGCGCCTGTCCAGGCGAACGGCGGCGAGACCGATTCGCCATCGCACGTGTAGCGCGTGTCGAGCATGCCGTCGGCGCCGATGCCCGACGAGGAAAGCACGAAGCCCGAGCGCGGCGCCTCAGCACCCTTCGCCGGCGGCGGAGGCGGAGGCGGATTGTCGCGACGGCCACCGCCGCGGCCCTGACCGCCGCCGCCCTGTCCACCGCCCCGACCCTCGCGCGGCGTTCCACCACGGACGCCGCGCGGGGTGTATTCCTCCACGCGCTTCTCGCCATCGGGGCCCACGAACTCGAAGACAGCCTTTCCGCCCTCGATGACTCGGTAGTTGACGGTCGAGGTCTTCCCGCCCACCTCGTAGCGCAGCGACCAGGCCTTCTCGCCGGTCGCCTCGAAGCCCGTGATCCTCGCGCCGCGCAGCACCTGCAGCGCCGGGCGCACCGGGTTCGCATGCGCCTGCGGCACCACCTCGTTCTCGGGGCCGGGCCCGGAGAGCTCGGCCTTTCCGCGCAGACCTCCGTTGATGTACGGGAAGGTCTTCGAAGCGTGGTAGTGGTAGCTGCGCGTTCCGCCGCCGAGGCCTTCGCCCTTCGGCACGTCGCAGAAGTGCCCGTTGAGCTCGTCGAGCGGCTCGTGCGATCCGCACGGGCACGCGAGATCGTCGCCCGCCTTCGCCTTCGGGTCGTAGAGCCCGTAGATGGGGAAGCCGTCGAGCGCGTACGCGATGGGCTTGCCCTTGCCGACGATCTTCTCGATCGCCAGCGGCGCCGCGTGGTAGTGGTAGTCGTCGGCACGGCCGCAGTGGCCGCCGAACTCGTCGAGCTCGCCGATCGAGAAACTGTCGACCCCGCGGTTGTTGAGCGCGTTGAAGATCGGGATGCCGTTCGCGGCGAGCGCGACCGCACCCTTCATCAGGTTCGACTTGCCGAGGATCGGCTTGTCAGCGAGCTCGGGCTTGAGCGGGATCTGCCAGGCGTTTGCGCCCTCGTACTTCTGCGGCAGCGGCACCTGCTGCTGCCACGCGGTGATGCCGACCATCATCGTCATCTCGAGCGGCTTGTGCGGAAGGCCGTCCGACTCGACATAGAGCCAGCGCTCGTCGGCGCGCGTCTTCACGAACGGCGCGAAGGCGTCGAACACCGCTGCCTGCGCGGGCTTGTCGGACTTCGCGTCGGACCTCGCGGCCTGCTCGACCCGCGACTCGTTGAAGGCGACGATCGCGGCGATGCGCGCGTCGGCCATGGCGCGGTCAGCTGCGGCGAGGTCATCGAGCGCGATGGTCGCGATGTCGCCCGACGCGGTCGCGATCGCGACCTTGCCCGAGCGCGCGAACAGGAACGATCCCTCGACGGATTCGCCCGTGCGGACATTGGCCCACGCGCGCGCTGTGGCGCGGTCGAACTCGTCGGGCGGATGCGCGTGCGCGAGACACGCGAACGAAAGCCCTGCGATCACGCCGGGAAAAAGTCGGTTCAATTGCCACCTCCCTGCTGCTGCTTCTGCTTGCGCCCGCCACCGCCGCCGCCGCCGCGCGGCTTCGCCGGCGGCGCGGATTCGCCATCCTTCGATGCACCGCCCTTCGCTGCGCCGCCCTCGGACGCCGCCGTGTTCGGCGTCGCCATCGGCGCCTTGATCGCCTTGAGGTACGCGTCGAGGCGCGCCTCCATGTCCTTCACGCGCTCCGCGTTCGCGGCGGCGATGTCGTTCGCCTCGCCGCGGTCCTTCGCGATGTCGTACAGCTTGACCGTCTTGGCGTCATCGTTGCGCACGAGCTTGTAGTCGCCGAGATAGATCGCCGATGCAGGCCCGCCGTTGTTGAGG
>CAYSUY010000241.1:0-4979 GCA_964434345.1 uncultured Acetobacteraceae bacterium | reverse complement strand
CTGCAGCTGCTCGAGCCGCATCTGGCGCGCGGCGCCTGCGTCCTGTGCGACGACACGAAGCCCTTCCGCCGGCCGCTCAGGCCCTATATCGCCCATGTCCGCGGCAATCCCGGCCGATACGTCTCGCTGGAACTGCCGCTGGGCGACGGCCTGGAATACACGGTCGTCGTCTGACCCACCGCCCCCGCGAATTCGTATCCAGACAACCGTTCCGGCCTCGGCCGCGCAAGAGCAAGGCCAGCGGGAATGGTTGTCTGGATCCTATCCCGTGAGATCGGTGGTCGGGATCGGGCGGCGCCGCCTATCGGCGATCCGATGATGGCATGCCGAACCAACGCTCTCCGAGACGCGACGCCACGCCGACCAGCAGGATCAGCACCGGCACCTCGACGAGCGGTCCGATCACCGTGGCGAAGGCGACCGGCGACGCCAGGCCGAAGGCGGCGATGGCCACCGCGATGGCGAGTTCGAAATTGTTGGACGCCGCGGTGAAGGCAATCGCCGTCGTGCGCGGATAGTCGGCGCCGATCAGCCGCCCCATCCAGAAGCTGACCAGGAACATGACCAGGAAATAGATCGTCAGGGGCACCGCGATCCGCAGGGCGTCGAGCGGCAGACGCAGGACGTCGCCCCCCTTCAGCACGAACATCGCCGCGATTGTGAAGAGCAGCGCCGCCAGCGTGACCGGCGCGATCCGCGGCAGGAAGCTCTCGCGGTACCAGGCCTCGCCGCGCCGCGCGATCAGCATCCGCCGCGTCAGGTATCCCGCCGCGAAGGGGACGCCGAGATAGAGCAGAACCGCCCCGGCGATGGTGGCGAAGGAGATGTCGACCGTGTACCCCGCAAGCCCCACCAGAGGGGGCAGGACGGCAAGGAAGACCCACGCATAGAGCCCGAAGAACAGGAGCTGGAACACGCTGTTGAACGCGACGAGCGCGGCGACGTAGGTCGTGTCGCCACGCGCCAGCTGGTTCCAGACGATCACCATGGCGATGCACCGCGCGAGACCGATCAGGATCAGGCCGGTCATGTAGTCGGGCCGGTCGGCGAGGAAGATCACGGCCAGCGCGAACATCAGCACCGGCCCGATCACCCAGTTCTGGACCAGCGAAAGCAGCAGGATCCGGCGATCGGCGAAGACCGCGGGCAGCGCCTCGTAGCGGACGCGCGCCAGGGGCGGGTACATCATCAAGATCAGCCCGATGGCGATCGCGATGTTCGTGCCACCGACCGACAGGCTGTCGAGCGCGGCCGGCAGCCCCGGCACGAGGGCGCCGAGCGCGCCACCCAGAGCCATGGCAGCGAAGATCCAGAGCGTAAGCCCGCGGTCGAGGAGTGAGAGACGCCGCCGCGGCGCCACAACCGGGGTCGGCGGGCTCATACGGCCAGACCGTTTGGCGCCTCGCACTCGACCGAACGCGGAGCCGGTCGAAGACGAGGACAACGAAACGGTGTCGCGTGCCTGCCGACGGGGCAGGCGAAGCAAGGTGCGTCCATATGTCCTGATAGCCCGAACGGCGGACATGCCACAACGCCGGCCATTGTCAGCTTGACGCGGCGCAAGACATGGCGAGGGCGCCGCCGCCGCGCCCCGACACGGCGCGACCATGGAGGATCGAGCACATGATCGACGCGACCCGGCCTGACGCGGAGATCCTGACACCGCGCGTTGCGCCGATGGATGACCGCCCGGCTTTCCTGGCGGCTCCGCCGCGCTGCCTGTTCTTCACCGGCAAGGGC
The DNA here is from genome assembly GCA_964434345.1 of uncultured Acetobacteraceae bacterium. Lineage (GTDB taxonomy): Bacteria > Pseudomonadota > Alphaproteobacteria > CACIAM-22H2 > CACIAM-22H2 > CAIOSQ01. Next base: position 3,239 of record CAYSUY010000241.1, on the reverse strand, counting down.
GGCGTCGGCAAGACGTCGATCGCCTGCGCCGCGGCGATCGCCCTGGCGGAGCGCGGCAAGCGCGTCCTGCTGGTCAGCACCGATCCCGCGTCGAACCTGGACGAGATGCTGGGCGTCGAACTCTGCGATACGCCGCGCGAGATCCCCGCCGTGCCCGGGCTCTCGGCTCTGAACATCGACCCGGCCGCCGCTGCCACGGCCTACCGGGAGCGCGTCCTGGGTCAGATGGACGGCGCCACCGAGACCGCGCGCGCGAACATCCGCGAACAACTCTCGGGCGCCTGCACGACGGAGGTCGCCGCCTTCGACGAATTCGCCGCCCTGCTCGCCGATGGCGCGCCCGGCTTCGATCATGTCCTGTTCGACACGGCGCCGACCGGGCACACGCTGCGCCTGCTCAGCCTGCCGGCTGCATGGACGGGCTTCCTCGCGGCCAACGAAGCCGGTGCGTCCTGTCTTGGGCCGCATTCGGGGCTGAAGACGCAGGAGCAGCGTTTTCGTGCCGCGATGGAGGCGCTCGGCGATCCGGAGACGACCGCGATCGTCCTCGTGACCCGCCCCGACCGCGCCGCGCTCGCCGAGGCCGCACGCAGCGCGGGTGAACTCGCCGCGCTCGGCCTCGCCAACCAGACGCTCGTGATCAACGGCGTCTTCCACGCCAGCCGGCCGGACGATCCGGTGGCGCGGACGATCGAAGGGACCGGCGCGGCAGCGCTCGCCCAGATGCCCGAGACGCTGCGTCGCCTGCCGCGCGACGAGATCCCTCTGCGGGCGTTCGACATGGTCGGCCTCGACGCGCTGCGCGCGCTGCTGCGCCGCGATGCCGGACCCGCCCGTGCCGAAGCGTCGCCGAGCCATGTGACGATACCTTCGGTTCCAGGCCTGGACGCTTTGGTGGATGACCTCGCCGCACGCGCACATGGCCTGGTGATGGTCATGGGCAAGGGCGGTGTCGGCAAGACCACCATCGCCGCCGCGATCGCCATCGGCCTGGTCGCGCGCGGCCACGCCGTCCATCTCAGCACCACGGACCCGGCGGCGCATCTCGCGATGACGCTCGAGGGCGAGATGCCGGGCCTGCGTGTCGACCGCATCGACCCGAAGGCGGAGACCGACCGCTACGTCGCCAAGATCATGGACAGCCGTGGACGCGATCTCGATGCGGCGGGACGTGCCCTCCTGCGCGAGGATCTGCGGTCCCCCTGCACCGAAGAAGTCGCGGTCTTCCATGCCTTCTCTCGCATCGTCGCGGAGGCACGCAGCAGCTTCGTGGTGCTCGATACGGCGCCGACCGGACACACGTTGCTGCTGATGGATGCGGCTGGCGCCTATCACCGGCAGATGGCGCGCGACCTGCAACCCGGTGACGGCAAGGGCCGCATCGTCACCCCGCTGATGCGTCTGAGGGATCCGGAACATACGCATGTTCTGCTCGTCACCCTGCCCGAGACGACCCCGGTGTCCGAGGCGGCGGCGCTGCAAGAAGATCTGCGTCGCGCCGGCATCGAACCCCAGGCGTGGATCGTCAATCGCGCGCTGGCGGGCAGCGGCGCCACGGATCCGCTGCTGCGCCAGCGCATGGGCGCGGAGGCTGCGCAGATCGATCGGCTGCGATCCGGACTCGCGCAGAACCTGTTCCTGCTTCCCTGGCAGGCCCAGCCGCCCATCGGCGTCGCCGCCCTGCGCCGGCTCGCCTCGCCCCGGACCTGATCGGATCCACCTGATCGGATCCAGACAACTATTTCCCGAGGCACTGCCCACGGTCAGCGCCGCAGGCCAGCCGGCGATGCGCCCGCCATCGCTCTGCGGCTCTCCTCGCGCGCAATCCGCATCCACGCAATTCGTATCCAGACAACAAGTGTCGCCAATGGAACCCGACGCCGTCGGACATCGCGCCAGCGGAAATGGTTGCCTGGACGCGATTGCCGGATGCGATTGCAAGGGGGCGAAGGGAATTGACCGTCGGACGATCGGCCGGTATTGCAGACGGCACCGGTCAGTTTTGAGGTCAAACGTGCCGCTTGATCATGCCTCGATTCCCGAGACCCTCGTGACGGAGTACGAGCGCGATGGCGCCGTCGTCCTGCGCGGGGTCGTCCCGATGCACTGGATCGAGCGTCTGCGCACGGGCGTCGACGAGAACATGCGCGTGCCCGGCCCCTACGGAAAGCGCTACACCCCCGACGGCAAGCCGGGCATGTTCTTCGGCGACTATTGCAACTGGCGTCGCATCGATGCCTACCGCGACTTCCTGAAGGACGGACCGATCGGCGCGCTGGCGGCACAGATGATGCGCTCGCGCCGGGTCAATCTCTTCCATGAACACGTGCTGGTGAAGGAGCCGGGCACCGCCGAGCCGACGCCCTGGCATCATGACCAGCCCTATTGGAGCGTCGACGGCCGTCAGGTGATGAGCTTCTGGATCCCGCTGGATCCCGTCGCGCGCGAAACCTGCGTCGAATACGTCGCCGGGTCGCATCTGTCGGGGATCTGGTACTCGCCGACACGCTTCGCCGACGCGAAGACGCATCCGGCTCGCGATCCGAATTTCCGCCCCGTGCCGGACATCGACGCCAATCGGGACGCCTACAGGCTGCTCGGGTGGGATCTCGAGCCGGGCGATTGCATCGCCTTCCACGCGCTGACGCTGCACGGCGCGCCGGGCAATCGCGGCGGCCAGCGCCGGCGCGCCTTCGCGGCGCGCGTGACGGGCGACGATGCGCAGTTCGTCCTGCGCGACGGCTTCATGTCCCCGCCGCCGCCAGCCGACGCGCCGCCATCCGGCACGCCGATGTCGGGCCCCGCCTTTCCGGAAATCTGGCCGCGTCCGGCGGGGACCGTGTCGGCCTGACATCTCGGATCCGTCCCGCCGGATCCGCATCGAAAACCGAAAGACGACAGGAGAGAGCCATGACGCGACGCAGGAATTTCCTTCGCCACGCCGCAACCACGGCAGCCGCCGCGGGCGCCGTCGCCGCGAGCAACCTTCCCGCTCCGGCGATCAGCCAGGGCCGGATCGAATGGCGGATGGTGACGTCCTGGCCGATGAACCTTCCCGGACCCGGCATTTCCGCCAACCGCGTCGCCGAGCGCATCGGCACGCTGTCCAACGGACGCCTGACCGTGAAGGTCTTCGCCGCCGGCCAGCTCGTCCCGGCGCTCGGGGTCTTCGACGCGGTGGCGCAGGGAACGGCCGAGATCGACCACGCGGTGCCGTCCTACTGGCTCGCGAAGTCCCG
>CAYSUY010000240.1:0-5037 GCA_964434345.1 uncultured Acetobacteraceae bacterium | reverse complement strand
CCCAGCTTTGATTTGTCGGTGGAGAGTGGGTGACGCTGCGGATGCCGGCGGGCAAGCGACAAATCAAAGCTGGGGAAGTTTTTTCTGCCATCCTGGTCGTCGCGCCGCTGCACATCGCCGCTGGTGGCGGCGTCATGCCGTCGCAACTCCTGGAGGATCGCGCCAGAACCCTCCTCAGTCCGCCGGAGTTGAGCTTTGCGGAGGAGGTGCTGCGCCTCGTTCGTCCGCCCGGGTACACGCCGCCAAGGCTCGTAGTCCGGGATTGGTGGCGCACGGCAGCGGACGAACGGATGGAGCAGGATCTCGAGTCGGTCGGCCAGTCCGGCCTCTTGCGCATCGAAGCGATGCGCAGCGCGGCGTCGGAACGCGAGGCCGTCGACCTCGGCGCGCAGCTGCCGGCGGCGATCCGGCGCTACACGCTGGGTGCGCGCGCTTCGTCTCGCTGCAAGCGCTCGATTGGCGTCTCGCCGGTGGTCCCGTGGATACGCTGATCGGCGATCTCCCGGGTCCAGCAGGCCAGGTGGGCCTCCATCTGTCCCCAACTCGCGAAGCTACGGCCGGCGATGGCGTTTTTCTTGACGTACCCGACGCCGCGCTCGTCCTTGCCCTTCGTGCGAGCGCGGTACGGCGCACACGCCCGGACCCGGAAACCCCAGTGCCGGGCAAAGGCGTGCAGCCGGGGATGCAACACAACCTCCCGGCTGGACGGATCGTGATGCACGATCAGCGCGCGGGCATTGTCGAGCAGAACCTCGTGCGGGATCCCGCCGAAAGCCTGGAAGGCGCCTTCCATCCCGGCGAACCAACTCGTCTGCTTCTCGTCACTGAACGCCTGGACGTAGATCCGTCGCGGGTAACCAAGGGTCGCCACGAAGAAGAATACCCTCGTCGGCACGCCGTCGATCTCGACCCGTCGTTCGCCGAAGTCGATCTGCAACTGCTGGCCCGGTGGGGTCTCGAAGCGCACCGTCGCACGTGCCTGCGCCACCAGTTCCTGTCTGAGCGGGGCCACCGCACGTTCGACCGTGCGCAGGCTCACCGCGATGGCCTTCTCGGCGGCAAGTTCCTGACGGATGACGTCGGCGTTCCCGCAGTGACGCCGGAAGCGCTCGCTCAACCAGTCGGTCAGCCCGTCGAGCCGCTTCGAGCGCGAGATCGTCGAACAGGGTCGCCAGGCGCCCTCGCGAAGCCAGCGCTTCACCGTATTCTTCGAACAGCCAAGCTCCACAGCGATCCGCCTCGCCCCCCAGCCCAATGATTTGAGCCGCGCCATCGCCGTCACGTCCTCCGGCGTCTTCATCTCGTCCCTCCGCGCATCGTCAAGCCGCGACGGAGTGTGCCTTTCAATCTCGTGCATCTGGACCTCCTCATCCTCCGAGGGGTCAATTCCTTGTGTCGTCAGGGGGTCAATTTGATGTGTCGCCCGACAACAGGTTGCGCTGGCTGCTCGCGAGGCGTCTGATGCGTGCGGACCGTATCGAAGAGGCGGTGCCCTATTTTCCCGCCGACACGCCCTACGTGTCGCTGGCCACCGCGCTGCGTCGCGCGCTTGTGGAGGGCGAACACGGCGCATTGCTGACGGAGCGGGCGCGGGCGCGTTTCGATGCGGCGACGCTGATCCGGCGTTACGGCATGGACTTGCTGGGCACGGAAGGACCACCGGACTACCGCGCGAATGGCGGCAGGTTTCCATACGGCTTCGCCGACACAGATCCCATGCAGTATTTCGTGACGGATGCGGAGAGGGAGAGGATCGCGCGGCACGCTCCCGAACCCGACCTGCGCTTCCATTATCGCTACCTTGCCGTGCAGCTTGCCGAACGTGCGGCCGACGACCTGCCGGCGCGGTCCCAGGCCTACGCAGCGACGCTCTGCCAGGCAGCCCTCTGGCTGCTGCAAACCGGAGAGGTCGGGTTGGCGCGCGACATCTATGCTCGCTACGTCCGCGAGGGCGCGTTCGTGCCCTGGGCCGATCGTTTCGGTCGGGTATGCCCGGAACCGGATTTCGAGGCGGCGAGCCGGTTCTGGCTCGATCGCGACGAGCGCGCACGCCAGCGTCATCTCCGGCGCCTGGCGCGGCAATGGATCTGGTCAGCCGGTCTCGGCTTCGTCCTGGTGCTGTGCGGCACCGCCCTTTTCGTCTGGGGACGGCGGCGACACGCGTCGCCACGGAGGGCGTGACACGATTTCCGATCCAGACAACTATTCCATCCTCGCCGGACGGCGGTTGCATTGTCATCCGCCGGGCAGCCGGTGAAGGGGGAACGTATGTCTGGATCCGATTTCTCGCTGGTGTGAGGGCGTGGGCGATGCGCAAGTCCAATCTGGATAGGATTTTTCGCGCATGCGCCGTCGTCGTGCCGCTGCTGGCAGTCACGGCGGCACAGGCAGATCCACGAGGTGACTATGTCGCGGCGCTTGTCGCCGGCGCCTCGACCCAGCGCGATGTCCAGGCTGCGGAGGCAGGCTTTGCGGCGGCCAGGCAGGCGCGCATCCAGCTCGAGACGAATCTGCGCGCCGCGACCGCTACCGAAATCGCGCCCCTGGCGGCGCGTGTCGAAGCGCTGCGCCGGCGGCCTGCGATCGAACCGGAAACCGGGCGGAGCGGTACGCTCGCTGCGCAGGTCGAGGCCCTGCGGGCACGGCCAGAGATCCGTCCGGCGGCGATCCAGCCCGATCCGCGCATCGACGCGATCGACGCCGAACTCGCCGCGTACGCCAGGCGTCGCGCGGAACTGGAGCAGGACCGGCGGCGCCATGCGCTCGCACGCACCGCCGCCGAGCGCGATGCGGAGCGCGCCGCGGCGACCGTCGAGCGCTCCGGCCGGGACCTGGAGCGCGTGCGCGAGCGCGCCGAACTGGCGGGTGCGTTCCTGCGCCGCTTCGATGCACCCGACCCGGATCTCCTGGCGCAGATCCGGGCGGAAGCCCGTCCGCGCACGCGACAGGTGCTCGAGGGCGATCCGATGGACGCCTTGTTCATCGGGCTGCAACGGCTCCGCAATTCGGCGGCGGCGTACCGCGCCGAATCCACCGAGCGCGGGGCGGCGACCTTCTCGAACGTACCGGCCGGCCGGGCGGTGTTCCTCGGCGGTGCGTTCATCGAGCAGGTCATGGCGATGGAGCCCGATGCGATCGACAAGGTCGCAGCGCCGACGCTCGGGATATCGAAATCCGGTGACTACGTCCTCGTCCGTCAGGATCGGGAGTCGCTTTCGGCCCTGATGCGGATGGCGGATGCGCGGCCGGCGATCGCTGCCGGAGAGTACGATGCCTGTCTCCTGCGGGGGCTCGCGGGAACGAGCGGCGATGTCGCGGCGCGCGCGGTCATCGGGGCGTGTCGCGCGCTGCATCCCGCGTCGGCGCGACATGACATCGTGCTGCGGTTCGAGGAGATACGTCGGCTCGAGGAGGCGTATCTGTTCGTGGGTCCGGCAATCACTGGATTGGCGGAGGCGCTGCAACTCTTCGCCGCCGAGGCCGCGCGCGCGCATGAAGAGGCCATGGCGGCCGTCGCGGGGGCATTGCAACAGGATGCGCAGAGGCGGCTCGAGAGCCTTCAGCGCGAGGTCACCGGTCTCGAACAGCGCCTGCAGGCCGAGCGCGCCGTCCAGTCCGGCGCGCAGGAGGCGCTCGGCGCCGCGCGTGCGACGGACGCCGAGGCCGAGCGGCTGCTCGCGGCGTTTCTTGCGACGGGCGCGGATGCGGCGTTGCGCGAGGAGCGTGCGGCGCGCATCGCCGCCGCCCAGGCCGCCGCGGATGCCGCGGCGTCGGCGGCCGCTGCCGAGACTGCGCGCATGACGGCAGAGCTCGATGCCGCGCGGCGCGATCTCGAGGCGGCGCTGGAGGCCGCGACCAGGGTGGCGGCCGATGCAAACGCCCAGCAGACGGCTGAACTGGCGCAGGCGCAGCGCGCGCTGGCCGCCGCAAGCGAGGCGCGGCGTCAGGCCGATGCGCAGCGCCTGCGTCCCCTCGTCGAGGTCGAGACGGAGGCGCAGCAACGCCTCGCGCGTGCGACGGCGGCCGCGACCTCGGGTGCCCCGGCCGCGGCGGCGGCGAAACGCGCCGCCTTCCTGGCTCATCTCGCACGCGACGGGGTGGAGCGGCAGTTCAGGGCCAGCGTGCGGCTCGACCTGCGCTACAGTTCCGTCGGCGACATGTGCATCACCTTCGCCAATCCGGGCCGGTACGCGATCGCGAACCCGGGCTTCGAACTGCTCTTCCGCGGCCGGTCGATCCAGGAACTCGGGATAAAGTCTTCGGAGTTCATTCCCCTCTACGATCGCTACAGCCGTGCCGCCTTCACGTACGAGAACCAGTACGGCGAGCCCGTCCAGGGGATGCGCGCGGGGGCGTCGTCGTCGCCCGAATGCAATTTCATCATGCGAGTCGATGGCGATCATGGGCGCATCTTCGAGCGCGTCGGCGGGTCGATAACGTCCTGGCGCGACCAGTCGAACTGGTCCGTCCGCGTCTCCGGACAGCTGAGCCTGCCCGGCGACGTCCAGGAATGGCGGGACGCCTATTCCTCCCAACGGCGCTGGCGCCAGGTGCCGACACCGCCCGAACGGCTATTCGCGGCCGAACTCAACGCCGCGGAAGCCGAGGCGCATGCGCAGATCGTGAAGGCCGCAGCCACCCGGAGCGATCCGGTCGAGACGACGGGCGTGGCGCCGCCGGCCGCGTCGTCGCCGGCCGTTGCACGACCTGGCGCCGTCGATCCGGCCAGTCAGGAAGCGGCGCTGGGCCTGGACCCGACCCGGATCCGCGAGATCCAGCGGCGGCTGACGTCTCTGGGCCACGACACCCGAGGCGCCGACGGCAAGCTCGGCCCCGGCAGTCGCGCCGCGATCGCGAGCTTCCAGCGCGCGCGCGGCCTACCCGCCACCGGTTTCATCGGACCGTCCGACCTGAACAGCTTGGGCATGGCCCGGTAAACCCGGGACGTAGCCTGGATTAGTACCCGCGGCAGGGAGTAATCCGCGGTAAACCCGGGACGTAGCCTGGATTAGTACCCGCGGCAGGGAGTAATCCGCG
>CAYSUY010000239.1:0-5078 GCA_964434345.1 uncultured Acetobacteraceae bacterium | reverse complement strand
CGTCGGAGGTGTAGCCGCGATGCTTGGCGGTGGCGGTGCCGGCGATACCGGAACCGGCGGGGGCGCGGGCTGCGGCTGGGACTGGAAGACCGGCGGGGCTGCCGGCGATCTGAAGGCAGGTGCCGGAACCGACACAGCCGGGGCCACGGTGCTGGCGCGCGGCGGGGGAGCCGAACTGCTGACCGCCGTGGCATCCGGAGGCGTGGGGGCGGGCTGGCGCAGGGTGACCGGCTGCTGGAGGGGCGCGGGCTGGAGCGCACGTGTCGGACTGGCGACCGACGCACCGGCGGACGACCGAGCGGGCGCGGATTTCGCGCCGTTCGGCTTGGTGGCCGTGCGTGGCCCAGCGCCCGGACGGACAGGCGCTGCGCCGGGGGTCTCGCCACGTGCCAGCTGGTCGATGACGGACCAGTCGATCGTCGTACTGTCCTGACGCTGGCGCAGTTGCTGTTGCGCGGATGCGTCTGCAGCGAGCAGACCGGCGAGGGCGAGGGTCGCCATGCCGTTGACGGCCAGCGGCAATGAAAGGCGGCGCGTCGTCCTGGTACGCGGATTACCCATCGTCTCGGACCTTTACCTGTTCGGCCGGGGCTGTCGACGGCCTCGACGCCATACTAGGCCGGGGATTGGGGCGATTCCTTGGCCGCATTACGGACGATTCGCCCCAGCGGGCCAAGAAGATGGCCGTTCGTCGCGATGATGTTGCCGCTCGTCAACGCCGTTTCGCGGCCGTCGATGTCCTCTACGAAACCGCCTGCCTCGCGGACCATCAGGATACCCGCCGCGACGTCCCAGGCATTGAGGCCGCTCTCCCAGAAGCCATCGAAGCGTCCCGCCGCGACATACGCGAGGTCGAGCGCCGCCGCGCCGATGCGACGCACGCCCGCCGTGCGCGCCATCACCGCCGCGAGGGTCTTGAGATAGGCGGGGTGGTCACCGCGGGTCTGGAACGGGATCCCCGTTCCGATCACCGCGCTGGACAGGTCCCGACGTGCGGAGACCCGCAGGCGCCGGTCGTTCAGGAAGGCGCCGTGACCCCGCTCCGCCCAGTACATCTCGTCCAGGACCGGGTTGTAGATCATTCCGGCAACGACATCCTTCCCGCGCTCCAGCGCGACGGAGATCGCGAAATGCGGGATCGAGTGCAGGAAATTCGTCGTACCGTCGAGCGGGTCGATGATCCAGCGATGCATGCCATCGCCGGCCACTTCTCCCGACTCTTCCATAAGGAACCCGTAGCCCGGGCGCGAGCGCGCCAATTCCTCGCGCAGCGTCGCCTCGGCGCGGCGATCGGCGTTGGAGACGAAATCTCCGGGCCCCTTGACGGAAACCTGGAGATTTTCGACCTCGCCGAAATCGCGCACGAGCGCACGGCCCGCCTTGCGGACGGCACGGTCCATCACGGTGAACAGAGCGGAGCGAGCGGCCATCGTGCATCAAGCCGTGGCGGTGCCGGGGAACGTCGCCATCAATCCTTGGCGCGCTCGAGATAGGTCCGCTCTTCGATGTTGACCACGATCCGGGTGCCCGCCGCGATGAAGGGCGGAACCATGATCTTGACCCCATTGTCGAGGATCGCCGGCTTGTAGGAGGACGACGCCGTCTGGCCCTTCACCACCGCGTCGGCCTCGACCACGGTGCAAATGGTGCTCTGCGGCAGGTCGATGCCCACCACTTCGCTTTCGATGAGGTTGACCGTGCAGACCATGTTGTCGGTCAGGAAGTCCGCGGCCTCGCCGATCAGGTCGCGCCCGACGGCGATCTGCTCGAAGCTTTCCTGATCCATGAAGGTGAAGGTGTCGCCGTCGTTGAAGAGATATTGCATCTCCTTCTCGTCGGCGCGCAGCTGCTCCACGGTTTCATCGGCGCGCAGCTTGATGTTGGTCTTCGTGCCGGTCCGCGCGTCGCGCATCTCCACCTGGTTGAAGGCCGACCCCTTGCCCGGGCTCACGACGTTGTGCTTCACGACGCGCCAGATCTTGCCGTCGTACTCGATGATGTTGCCCGCGCGCACGGCGCTGCCGATGATTTTCATGGCTCGACTTCTTCAGGTCAGGGGACGGGGAATCGGCGCGGAACCTAACAGGGCGGTCCCGCCGCTTCAACCGCCGCGCGGCGCAGTGATGCGCGTCAGGGTGGCGCGGCGGTCCAGCCCAGCCGGTCGCGCCAGTCCGAAGGCAGATTGCCGAAGCGGGACAGGCGAAGCTGGGACAGGTCGGCGAAGTCGCAATGCCCCTGGACGACCAGTTGCGCGAGGGCGCGGCCGGAGGCCGGCGACAATCCGAACCCGATCGACGACATGCTGGCGAAGACGACGTTCCCCGGATCCTCGAGGCGGTCGAGGATCGGCCGGCCGTCCGGCGTATTCTCGACGATCCCGCCCCAGGACCGAATGACCCGCACATGTCCAAGGCGTGGAAACAGCTCGGAGAGGCGCCGGGCCAGGCTCGCGATCACTGGCGTCGTCACAGCGCGCGGAGTGACCGCGCCCTCCAGGTCGATCCACTCATGGGGGCCACCACCATAGGCAAGATTGCCGCGCAGCGTCTGGCGACCATAAAGGCCGTTGCCGTCGACGCCGCCATGCGCGATCCGCGGCACCGGCTCGGTCACGATCATCTCGACCCGCGCGGGCGCGATCGGGATGCGGTGGCCGAGCGGACGCATCAGGTCCGCGCCATGTGGGCCCGCCGCGACCACCACGGCGTCGCAGCCGATCTCGCCCGCGGATGTCTCGACCGCCACCGCGCGGCCGCCGGCGATACGGATCGAACGGACCAGGGTGTGCTGCAGGATCCGTCCCCCGTGACGCGCGACGGCCCACGCATAGGCCTGCGACGTGCGCTGGGGATTGGCGTGGCCGCCGCAGCGCCAGAACATCGCGCCCGCGACGTGATCGGGAGCCCAGGGAACGAGGTCGCGGAGCTGTCGCGAATCGAGCGGATCGGCCGCGAAGCCCTGGTCGAGCGCGAGTTGCGTGCTTTTCTTCAGCCGGTCCAGCTGGGCTTCGTCCAGCGCGACGCGAATGCGATAGGGCTGCCATTCGGTCGGGTGTCCCAGCAATGCGTCCATCATCGGCCAGAGCCGCTGCTCCTCCCGGAAGAGCGGCGAATAGGCGTGGCTGCACCCGCCGCCATTGCGGCCAGAGGCTTCCCAGCCGGCGATGCCTTTTTCGACGACCGTGACCGCGTGCCCGTCGCGGGCCAGCCAGAATGCGGTCGACAGGCCGGTCACGCCCCCGCCGATGACGACGATCATGTTCTGGCGCTCCCGCCGTTCCGGTCGCCCGCGATCGCGGCATGCTCCTCCGGTACGGGCTCCCAATGCGGCAGCCATTGGGCGGCGATCCCGAACCATCCCGTCCAATGCGTCGCGATCTCCGGGTCCTCCTCGAGTGCCGCCAGCACGGCGAGGGGCAGCGGCCGCAGCGGCGCACGATGGGAGGCGAGTTTCGCGGGCCTGTCGCGCGAGATCAGGGCATGGACCGAGTCGCGGCAGCGGCGCCCTTGACACGCACCCATTCCGGCGCGGGTCAGGCGCTTGACATGGTCCTGGTCATTGCCGGGCAGGGCATCGAGACCGGCCTCGGGTCCCGGCGCGCCGAGATAGCGGGGCGGCCGCAAGGCGCGCAGGTCTTCGGCCGTGACGTCCTCGCAGGCGCAGACCAGGGCGGCGGGGTCTGCGAGCGCCGCAGCCATCCAGGCCGTGCGGTCGAGCGCCATGCCCCCGGCGGCGTCTCCGACGATACGCAATCCGGGGATCGATGAGGCTCCGCCCGGTGCGAGGACAGGGACGAACCCGCCCCTGTCAGGCTCCCACGCGGTGGCGCAACCCGCCTGGTCGGCGAGGTCGACCATCGGTGCGCACGCCACCGCCATGATGACGGTGTCCACGGCCGCCTCGCTGCGTCCTGTCGCATCCGCAGGACGCCAGGACACGCCGGTGACCGTGTCGGTGCCATGGATTTCGAACGCGGTCGGCGCCCTCGCGATGCGTGCCGCAACCTCAAGCCCCGCCGCCCGTGCCTGAGCCTCGACAGCCTCGGCGAGCGGACCGCCGCCGAGAATCGCGAGGCGGTGTCCGGAGAACGCGCCGTAGAGACGCAGCGCCGCGTCGAAGCCACACGCGCCCATGACGCCCGGCAGGGTCCAGCCGCGATACGGGACGACGACGTCGCGCGAACCTGTCGCGATCGTCAGTCGCGTGAAGGCCACCATCCAGGCGGCATCGCGATCGGCGAGGCCCAGAAGGTCGTATGGTTGGGTCCGGTTGACCGCCGTGCGGGGGAAACAGCCCCAGCACGCGGTCGCCAGTGCGACCTCGACGCCGTCTTCGAGGGCCGCGAGCAGATCGGGCCGCGCGGCGACGATCCGCTCCTGCATGCGCGCCGGCGACTGGACAGAGGCGTCGACGCGGCCGCCGAACAGGTAGGGGATGTCGAGACCGAAGAGACCGGGATCGAGCGGGTGCTCGTCGACGAGGAGCGTGCGCTCGCCGGCAGCGGCGGCGGCGCGGGCGGCGGCCATGCCGGCCGTCCCGCCGCCGATCACGACATGGTCGAAATGGGCGCGGGTCGGAAAGCGCTTGCCGGCGAGGGAGGTCGGATCATGTCCTGTCATGGCGCGAGGTTAGGGGCAGCGCGCCGCGCTGTCACGCCGCCGGGCGCGGTGCCTCGGCGATCCGCGCGGCGATCGCGCGCAGGGCAGCCTCCGGCCCTTCGGGCGCGTCCCAGACCGCACGTCCGAGCGCCAGGAACTCGGCCCCCGTCGTCGTCCAGTCGGCCGCATTCGTGACGCCGATTCCACCGGCCACCACGCAGGGCACGACCATGGCGACTGCCCAGTCGACGACGGTCTCGCGATCGACCGCGTCGGTCCCGCTCACGGGACCGAACGCGACATAATCCGCGCCCGCTTCCGCGGCGCGCATCGCGGCGTCGCGCGACGGGCCGCAGGCCGCGCCGACGCTGCCGCCATCGCCGAGGATGCGCCGTGCGGCGGCCACCTCGTCCGCCGGCAGGTGGACGCCATCGCAACCCAGGCGTCGGGCCAACTCTGCATCCCCGTCGAGCAGCAGCG
>CAYSUY010000238.1:0-5167 GCA_964434345.1 uncultured Acetobacteraceae bacterium | reverse complement strand
ATCATCCTGCTCGTCTATTTCGGCAGCACGATCGCGCTCTCGGCCGCGCTGCGCGCGCACGCCTTGCCCGCGGCGCCCTGCTGCATGGGCGCTCGCTGCCGGACTGGCCGGCGCAGGCGCGGCGCTTCGCCGCCGCGATCGACGCGCTGGCCGCGCCATGACCGGGTTTTCCGCGGACTGGCTCGCGCTGCGCGAACCCTTCGACGTCGCCGCGCGCGATCGCGCGCTTGCGCTGGAGTTCCTCGCGCGCGTTCCCGAGCGCGGGCGCATCGTCGATCTCGGCGCCGGTGCCGGCTCCAACATCGGCTATCTGCGCCGCCTCGCCGCGGGACGTCGCTGGCGGCATGTCGACGACGATCCGGCGCTGCTTGCGGTGGCGCAGGCGCGGTTCGCGGCGGATCCCGGGATCGAATTGCTCCGGCTGGATCTCGCCGCGGCGCTGGAGGTCGCGCTCGACGACGCGGCGGCCGTGACCTGCGCGGCGCTGCTCGACCTCGTCTCGGCCGCGTGGCTGGCGCACCTCGCCGACGCCCTGGCCCGGCGGCGGCTGCCGCTGCTGGCCGTGCTGACCTATGACGGCCGGATGGTCTGGGCGCCGGACGACGCGGCGGATGCGCATGTCGCCGCAGCCTTCCATCGCGACATGGCGCGCGACAAGGGATTCGGCGCGGCGCTCGGGCCGCGCGCCGCCGATCATCTCGCCGACCTGCTGCGCGCGCGCGGTGCATCCGTCACGCTGCGGCCGAGCGACTGGCGGATCGCCGCAGCGGACGCCGCGATGCTCGATGCCATGCGCAATGGCGTCGGTGCCGCCGCCGCCGCGTCGGCGCTGCACGAGGAGAGCGGCGAGATCGCCGCGTGGCGGTCACGGCGCAGCGCGGCGCGACCGCAGGGCCTCGTCGTCGGACATCTCGACCTCGCAGCCGTCTGGGACTGACCGGGACGGCGCTGCCGCCGGCGAGGCGGCGGGTTCTACATGCGCGCCGGGCGTTCGATCCCGATCAGCGCGAAGACGCGGTCCAGTGCGGCGAGCGTCGTCGCGACCAGGGTGAGGCGCGCCTCGCGCAGCGCGGCATCGGTCTCCGACAGGACATGGCACGCCTGGTAGAAGCTGTTGAAGTCCTGGGCGAGCAGGAAGGCCCACTCGCAGAGCAGGTTGGGCGCGCGTTTCTCGATGGTGCCGGCGATCGCGTCGGCGAAACCGTTCAGCGTGAGCATCAGGCGACGCTCGGCGTCGGTCGCCGGCGCGCCGAGGCCCGTCGCGGGCAGGCCGTGTGCGCCGAAGCCGCGCTCCGTCGCCTTGTCGAGCAGGGATTTCGCGCGCACCGCGGTGTAGACGAGATAGGGGCCGGTCTTGCCCTCGAAGCGCGTGAAGCGCTCGAGGTTGAAGACGTAGTCGGACAGGCGATGGTTGACGAGATCGGCGAAGCGCAGCGCCGCGATGCCGACGATGCGTGCGATCCCGTCCTTCTCCTCCGCCGTCGCGTCCTGTGCCAGACCCGCCTCGGCGAGGCGCTTGAGCGCCTCGTCGGTCGCCATCGTGATGAGGTCGCTCAGTTTCATGACGCCGCCGGCGCGGGTCTTGAAGGGCTTACCGTCCGGCCCGTTGACGGTACCGAAGCCGACATGCTCGAGCGCAAGGCCGCCGGAGGTCATGCCGGCGCGCGCGGCGGCGCGGAAGACCTGCTCGAAATGCAGATGCTGGCGCTGGTCGACGACGTAGAGCGACATGTCCAGCCGCGCCTCGGCGCGCGCTTCGATCGTCGCGAGGTCGGTCGTGCCATACATCGCCCCGCCGTCGGATTTCACGAGGATCAGCGGCGGGATTTCCTTCTGGTCGCCGTCGCGCGCGACGCGGACGATCTCGGCGCCCTCGGAGATCTCGACCAGGCCGTCGACGCGCATGCGCGCGACCATCGGCCCGATCCGGTCGTTGACCGTGCTCTCGCCGTCCCAGAGGTCGAAGGCGACGTTGAGGCGCGCGAACTCGCCGCGCAGTGTGCCGACGGACACGGCGATGAAATGCTCCCACAGGGCGCGATAGCCGGGCCGGCCCGATTGCAGTTCGGCGGTGGCACGCCGCGCCGCCTCGCGGAAGGCCGGGTCGTCCTTGGCCCGCTGGGCGGCGACGGGATAGAGCCGCTCCAGGTCGTCGATCGACACCGGCGACTGGGCCGGGAACGGGCCGTGGGAGCCGGGGACGAAGAAGGGCAGGTCGGGGCGTTCGCGCTCGATCTCGGCGATCAGCATGCCCATCGGCAGGCCCCAGTCGCCGAGATGGATGTCGCTGACCACGTCGTGCCCCGCGAAGCGGAAGACGCGCTGGAGCGTGTCGCCGATGATCGACGAGCGCAGGTGGCCGACATGCATCGCCTTGGCGACGTTGGGGCCGCCGAAATCGATCAGCACGCGCCGCGGCGGATCGGCCGCGGCCGCGCCCAGCCGGGCGTCGGCTGCGATCCCGGCGGTCGCCTGGGCGAGGGTGGCGTCGGTCACCGAGAGATTGATGAAGCCGGGCCCCTCGACGCTGATCCGTGCGATCGCCGGGTTGTCTGCCAGGGCGGCGACCACCATCGCCGCGACGTCGCGCGGATTGCGCCGCGCCGCCTTCGCGACGGCCATCGCGCCATTGGCCTGGAACTGCGACAGCTCCGGGCGTCGTGACAGTTCGACGCCGCCATGGGCCGGGTCCAGCCCGCAGCGCGCGAAGGCGTCGCGGACGAGGGTTTCGAGGCTCAGGCGCAGCGGGATCGCGGCGGGGGAGGACATCGTCGGATACACTCTCGGGTCTTTGCCGCGGCGGGTTTACCCCTCCGGCGGGTCTCGCCGCAACCGCTCGCCGCCGCGCTTGACGCGGAGGGCCGCGTCGGCGGACGGTCCGGGCTCCGCCGCAGACCCCAGGAGAGCCGAGATGGACGCGATGCCGCAAGTCGACGAGGCCGAGTTCGACACGCTGGACCGGTATCTCGGCTCCACCGATGCGTCGGAGGCCTGCATGCTCCTGTCGGAGCTCGACGGCTTCCTGACCGGCCTGGTGGTCTCGCCGCAACCGATCCCGGAAGACGAGTGGTTGCCCGTGGCTCTCGGCAACCCGCCGCATTTCGCGTCGGAGGTGCAGCGCGAGCTGATCCTCGACATCGTGCGCCGCCGCGTCGCCCAGATCGAGGCGCTCCTGCGCCAGGATCCGGAGGCCTACGCGCCGGTCTTCTGGACCGACGACGAGGGCGAGCCGATCGCCGACGATTGGGCGGCGGGCTTCCGCCGCGCCGTCGGACTGCGCCAGGACGCGTGGATGCCCCTGTTCACCGAGCCCGAGGAGAATGTCCTGGTGGCGCCGATCGTCGCTCTGTGGGACGACGTGATCGAGGAGGCGGACAGCGAGGACGCCGATATCGCCGAGGCGATCGAGATGGCGCCGCCGCTCATCCCCGCCGCGGTCGTCGGCATCTACCGCTTCTGGTATCGGCGCGCGGGGGCGGCCGGCGGCACGCCCGCCGGGTGACCCGTCCCGCCATGGACGCGATCGCCAACCAGCGCGACATCGTCGACCGGCGCGCACTCCAGGCGCGGCTGGAGGCGGCCGCGGTCGACATGGCCCCGGCCACCGCGGCGCAGCGCGCCGTCGTGCTCGAGGCGTTGCGCGCGGCGCTCGAGACCGGCCGCGCCGAGGTGCGCCGCCGCTTCGACGCCGGGCGCACCAACGGCACGCAGACCGCCGTGGCGCTGAGCTTCCTGATCGACCAGCTGATCCGCGTCGCCTACGACTTTGCCGACCTCCACGTCTATCCGGCCGCCAATCCCAGCGCCGGCGAGCGGCTCGCGATCGTCGCCGTCGGCGGCTATGGCCGCGGCGAACTGGCGCCGCACAGCGACGTCGATCTGCTCTTCCTGCAGCCCTACAAGCCGACGGCGCGCAACGAGCAGCTGGTCGAGTACATGCTGTACCTGCTCTGGGACCTGAAGCTGAAGGTCGGGCATGCGACGCGCTCGACGGAGGACTGTCTGCGGCTCTCGCGCGAGGATCCGACGATCCGCACCGCGCTGCTCGAGGCGCGCTTCGTATGGGGAGACGACAAGCTCTACACCGCGTTCCGCGCCCGCTTCGACAAGGAGGTCGTGCGCAGCAGCGGACCGGAATTCGTCCAGGCCAAGCTCGCCGAGCGCGACGAGCGCCACCGCCGGATGGGCGATTCGCGCTATGTCGTGGAACCGAACGTGAAGGAGGGCAAGGGCGGGCTGCGTGACCTGCACACGTTGTTCTGGATCGCCAAATACGTGCATCGCGTCGCGCGGCCCGAGGAACTCGTGGGCAAGGGCGTGTTCACCGAGCGCGAGGCAGCGACCTTCGCGAAGGCCCGTGATTTCCTGTGGACGCTGCGCTGCTGGCTCCACTACCTCGCCGGCCGCGCCGAGGACCGTCTGACCTTCGACCTTCAGCCCGAGATCGGGCGGCGCATGGGCTACACCGACCATCGTGGCACGCGCGGCGTCGAGCGCTTCATGAAGCACTATTACCTGACGGCGAAGGATGTCGGCGACCTGACGCGGATCTTCTGCACGTCGCTGGAGATCGGCACCGAGCGCCGCGCGCGGCTCGACTGGCGGCGGCTGATCGCCCGGCCGCGCGAACTCGGCGGGTTCCGGGTCGAGAATGGACGGCTCACGATCGCGCGCGACGACGTCTTCGAGCGCGACCGCGTCGCTTTCCTGCGGATCTTCCGGGTCGCGCAGGAGAACGGCCTCGACATCCATCCCGACGCGTTGCGGCTGATGCGCCAGCAGCTGCGCCTGATCGATTCGCGCCTGCGCGAGAACCGCGAGGCCAACGCCGCGTTCATGGAGATCCTGACGGCGAAGGAGGGGGCGGAGACGACGCTGCGCCGGATGAACGAGGCCGGCGTGTTCGGGCGCTTCGTGCCGGATTTCGGCCGCGTCGTCGCGCAGACCCAGCACGACATGTACCATGTGTACACGGTCGACGAGCACACGATCTTCGCCATCGGCATCCTGCACCGGATCGAGAACGGCGACCTCGTCGACGACCACCCCGTCGCCAGCCGCGCGATCCAGAAGGTGCAGTCGCGCCGCGCGTTGTATCTCGCCGTGCTCCTCCACGACATCGCCAAGGGGCGCGGCGGCGACCACTCGGAGCTGGGCGCGGAGATCG
>CAYSUY010000237.1:0-5174 GCA_964434345.1 uncultured Acetobacteraceae bacterium | reverse complement strand
CGGCGTCTTCACCGGATTGCCGGCGCCGCGCCAGTCCTATCGGCCGATCGCGGGCTTCGTCCTCAACATCCGCGGCTTCTTCCTGCCCGCGCCGGTCCCGGGCGAGCTCTTCTGGATGACGGCCGTCGCCGCCGCTGTCGCGGTGGCCGGCGCCATGCTGCTGCATCGCTGGGCGCGTGCCCGGCAGGCGGCCACCGGCGAGCGTTTCCCGTCGGTCCTGGTCGGCATCGGCATCGTGATCGCCCTGCCCGGGCTGGTCTTCGTCGCGACCGGATCGCCGCTCGACTGGAACATCCCCAAGCTGCGCGGCTTCAATTTCGTCGGCGGCATGACCGTTCCGCCGGCCTTCTGCGCCCTGCTGCTGGCCCTGTCGGTCTATACGTCCTGCTTCATCGCGGAGATCGTCCGCGCCGGCATCCAGTCGGTGAACCACGGACAGACCGAAGCCTCCTACGCGCTCGGTCTCAAGCCCGGCTGGACCATGCGCCTGATCGTCATCCCCCAGGCGATGCGCGCGATCATTCCGCCGCTCATCAGCCAGTATCTCAACGTCACCAAGAATTCCTCGCTCGCGGTCGCCATCGGTTACCCCGACCTCGTGGCCGTGTGGATGCAGACCTCGCTCAACCAGTCCGGGCGCGCGATCGAGATCGTGGCCACGACCATGCTGTTCTACATGTCGTGCAGCCTGTTCATTTCGCTGCTGCTGAACATCTACAACCGGCGCATGCAATTGAGGGAGCGCTGACATGGCTGCCCCGACGACCGACACCGCCGCGGCGCAGGTGTTCGTGCCGAAGCCAAGCCTCCCGCCACCGCCCTTCACGGTCGGACCGGTCGGCTGGTTGCGCGCGAACCTCTTCAACTCGCCGTTGAACACGCTGCTGACCCTGCTCTGCGCGTGGCTGGTCTATCGCGGCCTCGCCGGTTTTCTCGAGTGGGCGTTCTTCGACGCTGTGTTCGACGCCAAGTCTCGCCGCGAATGCCTGGATCGCAGCCCGACCGGCGCCTGCTGGGCGGGCGTGAAGGCGAATTGGGGGCGGCTGATCTACGGCCCATATCCCCTGGCCGAGCGCTGGAGGATCGATTTCGCGGCGCTCGTGCTGATCGTCTGGATGGCGCCGCTCTGGATCCCGCGGGTCACCGGCAAGATCGGGATCGCTGCGACGATCGTCTGTGCCTACCCGTTCTTCGCGGCCTACTTGTTCCTCGGCGGCGAGAAGGGCGTGTTCCTTTCGGTGATGTTCTCGGTGGGCATCGCGGCCGGCGTCGCGGTGCTGGCCCATGTCGCGACATGCCTTCTCGCGAACCAGTCGCTTGGCGACCTGCTCCTGCGTCTGAGCGGCGCAAGCGCGGCCCCTGAACGGACCCGCATGCGCGTTCTCGCCGCGATCGCGGCTGCCGCGATCGTCCTGGCCTTCGTGGTCCAACTCTCGATCGACCTCGTCGAGGTGAAGACCGATCGCTGGGGCGGGTTCTTCCTCACCATGGTGATCTCCGGCATCGCCATCACCACCGCCCTGCCGTCGGGGATCGTGCTGGCGTTGGGGCGGCGCAGTTCCATGACGCTGATCCGCATCGTGTGCGTCTGCTACATCGAACTGGTTCGCTCGGTTCCACTGATCACGATCCTGTTCATGGCCAAGACCATGTTCCCGCTGTTCCTGCCGCCGGAGATCTCGGTCGACGAACTGGTGCGGGCGATCGTGGCGGTCTGCCTCTTCGCCGCCGCCTACATGGCAGAGATCGTCCGCGGCGGCCTGCAATCGATCCCGAAGGGCCAATACGAGGCCGCCGACGCGATGGGCCTTTCCTACTGGCAGAAGACGCTGTTCATCATCATGCCCCAGGCGCTCAAGATGATGATCCCGAACATCGTCAGCAACTTCATCGGGCTTTTCAAGGACACGACCCTGGTGGCGATCATCGGCCTCAAGGACCTGATGCTGCAGGTCGATTCCGCGGGCAAGGACCGCGACTGGCTGGGGTTGTTCCGCGAACCGTATTTCGTGGCGGCCACGATCTACTTCTTCTTCTGCTACGCGATGTCGAAATACAGTCAGCATCTCGAGGCTAGGCTTTCCGCCGGCCGGCGGCGCTGATCAGATTGGGGAGCACGAAATGAGCGGTTCATCGACGGCACCGGCGGCACAGGTTGCGAGCGCGGCCTCCGCCACGCCCATCATCGAGATGGCGGGCGTGAACAAATGGTATGGCGAGTTCCATGTGCTGAAGGACATCGACCTGACCGTACGGCAGGGCGAGCGCATCGTGATCTGCGGCCCCTCGGGCTCCGGCAAGTCGACGATGATCCGCTGCATCAACCGGCTCGAGGAGCACCAGAAGGGCCGGATCGTCGTCGATGGCGTCGAACTCAATCAGAACCTCAAGAACATCGAACAGGTCCGGCGCGAAGTCGGCATGGTGTTCCAGCAATTCAATCTTTTCCCGCACCTGACCGTGCTCGAGAATTGCACCCTCGCGCCGATCTGGGTCCGCAAGATGCCCCGCGCCGAAGCCGAGGAGGCCGCTATGGAGTATCTCCGACGCGTGCGGATCCCCGAGCAGGCGAAGAAATATCCCGGCCAGCTCTCCGGCGGTCAGCAGCAGCGCGTCGCCATCGCGCGGTCGCTGTGCATGAACCCCAAGATCATGCTGTTCGACGAGCCGACCTCGGCGCTCGATCCCGAGATGATCAAGGAAGTCCTCGAGACGATGGTCGAACTCGCCCAGTCGGGCATGACGATGCTCGTGGTCACCCACGAGATGGGCTTCGCCAAGCGTGTCGCCGACCGCGTCATCTTCATGGACATGGGCGAGATCGTCGAACAGAACACGCCCGAGCAATTCTTCTCGAACCCGAAATCCGATCGCACCAAGCTGTTCCTCAGCCAGATCCTTCATAACTGAGGCGCGGCGAACGGATCCCGAAGCGCTCCGGACATGATGGATCCCTGGTCTCCCCTGGCCACGGACGGCATCGAGGCAGTCCTGGCGTCCATCGCCTTCGACCCGGCAGGCCTGGTTCCTGCGATCGCCCAGCAGCACGACACCGGGGAGATCCTGATGGTGGCGTGGATGAACCGGGCGGCCATACGCGAGACGTTGACCTGCGGAACCGCGGTCTACTGGTCGCGCTCGCGTATGCAGCTTTGGCGCAAGGGCGAGACATCGGGCCAGACGCAACGACTGGTCGATTTCCTGGTCGATTGCGACGGCGACACCGTGCTGCTCAAGATCGATCAGACGGGCGTCGCCTGTCACACCGGCCGCCGGACTTGCTTCTACCGGTCGGCGCGGCCGGGCGGGCTTGAGATCGTCGCGCCGGTCCTCTCCGATCCCGGCCTGCTCTATCGAACCGGCAAGACCTGATCAGCCCCGGTAGGGCGCTCGCGGCTGGACCTTGGCGCCGACCCGCGCCCCTGCGATGTCGAGTTCATAGCGGCCGTCCAGGACCCAGGCGCGCTCGATCGGTTCGGCGGAGCGCACATAGCCCATGACCACGGCTCGGCCCAAAGCGGCGCTCCAACCGGCGGACGTGACCTCGCCGACCGGTTCCCCGTCACGCAGGATCCCCTCACCGCCCCATGGCCAGGCCAGCGGATCGTCCAGCACGAACAGCGCCAGGCGTTTCCTCACGCCGACCGCGCGTTTCTCGATCAGCGCCGCGCGGCCGATGAAATCGGGCTTGTCGAGGCGGACCGCATGCATCAGCCCCGCTTCCAGGGGCGTCTCGTCCGGGCCAAGTTCGGCGCCCCAGGCGCGACGCCCGGCCTCGATGCGCAACGCATCGATCGTGTAGTAGCCGGCATCGACCAGTCCGGACGCCGCACCGGCCTCGTGGAGCGTGTCATAGACATGCGCGGCGAATTCGACGGGAACATAGAGTTCGAGGCCCGGCCCGCCGACATAGCTCACCCGGGCGGCGCGAACGCGCGCGTAGCCAAGATCGATGTCGCGAAACTCGCCCGCCGGGATCGCCGCGAGCGACAGATCCGCGGGCGAGACGCGGGCGAGGATCTCGCACGCGCGCGGCCCCATCAGCCCCAGCACCGACCAGGCACCGGTCACATCGGTCACCGTGACGAACCGGTCCCCGATCGCGCGTCGGATCCAGTCGGCATCGCGTGTGGCCTGTCCCGTGCCGGTGACCACGAAGAACTCGCGCTCGCCGGTACGCATGATGGTCAGATCGCTCTCGAAACCACCGCGCGCGTTGAGCAGCGCGGTATAGGTCATCGTCCCGACCGGACCGCCGAGATCGTTGGCGCAGAGATGCTGCAGGAAATCGAGGCTGTCGCGTCCCTGGATCACGAATTTCGAGAACGATGTCTCGTCGAAGAGCGCGGCCGCGCCGCGCACCGCGCGCTGCTCCGCCTCGACATGCGACAGCCATCCGGGCCTGGCGAAGCCATAGGCCGGCGGCGGCGCGCCGGGCTCGGCGAAGTAGAGCGGACGCTCCCAGCCCATCTTCGCGCCGAACCGTGCGCCCCGCGCAAGCAGGCGGTCATAGAGCGGCGAACGCCGGAGCGGACGCGCCGTCTCGAGCTCCTGCCGCGGCCACCGCATCGCGTAGTGCAGGCCGAGGCTCTCGACTGTGCGCTCCCTCAGGTGGCGGACATTTCCGTGGAAATGGCCGAACCGCCTGATATCCACGTCCCAGACATCTGTCTGCGGTTCTCCCGCGGCGATCCATTCGGCCAGCAGGCGCCCGGCACCGCCGCCATTCGCGATCCCCGACGAATTGAACCCCGCCGACACGTAGAAGCCACGCAGCTCCGGCGCCTCCCCGATGACGAAATTCCCGTCCGGCGTGAAGCTCTCGGGGCCGTTGAGCAGCATCTTGACCGGCGCCGTCTCGAGGCACGGCGTACGGTGGATCGCATTTTTCATCAGGATCTCGAACTGGTCCCAGTCCTCCGGCAAGAGCTGGTTGGCGAAATCCTGAGGGATGGTCTCGAGCCAGGGCTTGGCGACCGGCTCGAAGCCGCCCATCAGAAGCCCGCCGACCTCTTCCTTGTAGTAGATGAAACCGTCCGGATCGCGCATCACCGGCAGATCCGGCGTCACGCCCGGGATCGGCTGGGTGACGATGTAGAAATGCTCGGCGGAATAGAGCGGCACGGTCACGCCGGCGAGCGCGCCGACCTGCCGGGCCCATTGCCCGGCGCAGT
>CAYSUY010000236.1:0-5192 GCA_964434345.1 uncultured Acetobacteraceae bacterium | reverse complement strand
CGCAGCACGCCGATCGTGATGCTCTTCGTCCTCGCGGCGCTGCAATCGCTTCCGGTCGAGCACGTCGAGGCCGCGCGGCTCGACGGCGCCGGTGACGGCGCCGTGCTGCGGCACGTGGTGATGCCGCACATCTCCCGGACCCTGGGCATCGTCGTGGTGCTCCAGGCGATGGGAAACCTGCAGGTGTTCGACGTCATCTACGCGATGACGGCCGGCGGTCCGGTGCGCGCCACGACCGTTCTCTCGATCGAGGTCTATCGCCGCGCGTTCGAGCAGTGGAATCTCGGCATGGCGGCGGCCGTGGGGCTCGTGTGGTTCGCGACCATCGCGGGCATCGCCATCGTCTATCTGCGCATGCTGCTCAAGGACAACCCGTGATGGCACCTGTCGTCCTGACGTCGCGCGCGACCGGGACGCTGCTGTTCCGCGGTCTCCTGTTCGCGGCCCTGCTCGTGTTCCTCTTCTTCCCGGTCTACTGGATGGTGGCGACCTCGTTCCGGCCGCAGAACGAGGTCTTCGTCCAGTTCCCGACGCTGTTTCCGCATACGCCCACGCTCGCGAATTTCCGCCGCGCCTGGAGCCAGTCGGATCTGCCGCTCTACCTGCGCAACAGCCTGATCACCGCGGGGGGATCCGCGCTCTTGACGACGGCGCTGGCGTCGCTTGCGGCCTACGGCTTCGCGAAATACCGGTTCTTCGCGCGCAAGCCGCTCATGTACCTGATGATTTCCGCGCAGATGTTCCCCTTCGCGGTGATCCTGATCAGCATCTACTCCCTGCTTCAGGTCCTGGACCTGCTCAATACGCTGACCGGCCTCACCATCGCCTATATCGTCTTCGCGCTGCCGGCCGCGATCTACATCCTGTTCTCCTTCTTCATGCGCCTGCCGGACGAACTGATCGAGGCGGCGCGCATCGACGGGGCCGGCGACATCCGCATCCTGACGCGGATCGTCCTGCCCCTGTCCTGGCCGGCGCTGATCGCGGTGGGGATCTATTCGTTCATGTGGGCGTGGAACGACCTGCTCTATTCGCTGACGCTCATCACGCGCGACGATTCACGAACCATCGGACCTGGCCTTCTGCTCGCCTTTTTCGGCGAGATGCAGCAGGACTGGGCGGGGGCGATGGCGGCCTCCATCCTTGCCGCGCTGCCGGCCGTGGTGGTGTTCGGGATCCTGCAGAGCTATTTCGTCCAGGGGCTCACCGCCGGGGCGGTCAAGTCCTAGCAGAACCCGGGACGGAGCCCGGATTACCTCCTGGCGCCGGTGCTAATCCGGGCTACGTCCCGGGTTTTTTATGCCTCGGCCAGCGTCAGTCCGGTGAGGTCGATGCCGGGCTTGCGGCCGGCGATCAGGTCGGCGGTGATGCGCGCGGTGCCGTGGCTCATGGTCCAGCCCATGTGGCCGAGCCCGGCGTTGAACCAGAGATTGCGGTGGCGCGCCTGGCCCAGGATGGGTGTGCCCTTCGGGGTCATCGGTCGCAATCCCGCCCAATAGGACGGGCGGTCGAAATCCGCGGCACCGGGGAAAAGACCGCGCGCGACCTTGAGCATATGCGCGAAATCCGACGGCTTGTGGCTGGTGTCGTAGCCGGCGAATTCGGCCGTGGCGGTCATGCGCAGCCGGTTGCCGAGGCGCGACCACGCGACGAGGTTCTGCTCGTCGACGCCCGACAGCATCGGCGCGCCGTTGCGGCCCTGGACGTCGAGCGTCAGCGCATAGCCCTTCACCGGATAGACCGGCAGGTTCACGCCCAGCTTGCGCGCCTCGATCGGGGCATAGCTGCCCAGCGCCATCACATAGGCGTCGGCGACGATCTCGCCGCCATCCGTCACGACCCTGGCGATGCGGTCGCCCTCGGCCTCGATGCGCTGGATCCGGGTATTCCAGCGAAAGCTCACGCCCATGCCCGCGGCGATCGCCGCGAGCTTGTTGGCGAAGGCGTGGCAGTCGCCGCTCTCGTCGCTGGGCGAGAAGATCGCGCCCGCGAGCTTGTCCTTGACCGCGTCGAGCGCCGGTTCGATGCGTGCCGCCGCCGCCGGATCGAGCGCGTCGAGGCGCAGACCCAGATCGGTCAGCACCCGGGTATTGCGCACCCCGGCCTCGAACAGCGCGGGGTCGCGGTAGAGATAGACCGCGCCGCCCACGACCCGGTCATAGGCGATGCCCGTGCGCGCCACCGTGTCGTGCAGCTGCGCCTGCGAGAACAGGCACAGGCGCAGCTTGTTGGCGGTGTTGCGCGCCGCCGAGGCGGCGTTGCATTCGCGCAGGAACCGCAGCGACCAGGCGTAGAGCCGCGGGTCGGTGGAGAACTTGAATCGCAGGGCGGTATCGTCGCGCCACAGCGACGTGAGCAGGATCTTCGGCGCGCGCGGGCTCGCCCAGGTATAGGCGTGCCCGGGCGCGACCATGCCGGCATTTGAAAAGCTGGTTTCATTCGCCGCCAAAGGCTGGCGATCGACCACGACGACCTCATGGCCGTCTCGCGCGAGTGCGTAGGCGGTGGTGACGCCCACGATCCCGCCGCCGAGAACAACGATCCTCATGCCGAGGCCTCCCCGTGCCGTCCTCGCCAGATCATAGGCGCCGCGTGGCCGGGTTGTCGTGCGCCATTCGCCGGCGCGCGTCGCGCCGGAAGCGACGGCGCGCGGGTCGGGCGATCAGCCCGGGGCGCGGGTCGAGCGCTCGGCCTGGGGCCGCAGGTCGCGCGGGGCGGGGCCCAGCCGCGGCAAGCCCATGTCGACCGGGCGCTCCGCCAGGTTCGCGACGTCCGATCCATGCGGGCGCGCGTGGATGAAGCCGTTGGTCGGGTAGATGCTGCCATAGGCGGCGGCGCCCGGCTTGAGCGAAACACGCACGGCGGTCCAGTCGTTGCGCGGCGAGACGTCGACGACCTCGGCGCCGCGGACGACGCCGCCATGCACCCAGTTCGAGTGGTCGATCCTGATCTCGCGGCTGCTGATCACCTGGCTGACGACGGCGATATGGCCCATCGGCATGGACTTGATGGACTTGAAGGACAGGATGCTGCCGGCTTCGGGGACGCTGCCGCGCGCATGCACGCCGGCGGCGCGCGACCACCAGAGATGGGCATTGCCGCTCAGACGGAAATCGGTGGTCTGCCGGACGAACTGGACGCAGGGCAGCCGCGCGGCCCCGGCCTGCTGCCGCGTGGCCTGTTGGCGCTTGGCCGCCTTCTTGCGGGCCTGGGCGGTCGTCGCGGCGGACTCGGTCTTGCGCTGCTGCTGTCCGGCGCGGACGGCGGCGGGCACGCTCGCCACCTGGGCGGTCGTGGCGCGGACCGGCGGTGCGGGCGGCGGCGGCGGTGTCGGGGCACGCTCGGCGGCGGATGCCAGGGCCGGCAGGGCCAGCGCGCAGAACAGCACTGCGCCGGTTGCAGCGTTCAGGATCCGTGCGCGCAGGCGGTGGATCGGGGTCGGTCGGGGATTCGTCATCATCCGGGGCGGCCTCGAAGTGAACCGCGACCCTACAGATCCCGACAATACGATTCAACGATTGTTTCAGTTTGTTGCATTCGGCCGGTTCGGCCGCTGGCGCTTGGTGCCCCACGCCGGACTCGAACCAGCACGTTCTTGCGAACAACAGATTTTGAGTCTGCCGCGTCTACCGTTCCGCCAGTGGGGCACCGGCTCGGAAGGCGCGCATAATAGTCGCGAAGGGGGGCGGGTCAATCGCGCTCGCGGGGGCACGCTCGCGCGGGGGCACGCTCGCGCGGGGGCACGCTCGCGGGGGCACGCTCGCAGGGGCCCCCTCGCGGGGGCGCGTCGCCGGGCGGCTTGCGTCCGCCGGGTCTGCGGGTCATATATCGCGCGGGAGGTTGGCGGCGGACGGACTCCTCGCCAACCCGGCCAGGTCCGAGAGGAAGCAACCGTAACGAGTTCCGGTCCGGGTCGTCGTTCCAGCCTCCCACCTCCCGCCTCCACGCCGATGCACCGGGCCGCGAGATGACCGAACCGTCTTCCGCCTATCGCGTCCTCGCGCGCAAGTACCGCCCGACCCGCCTCGGCGACCTGCTCGGCCAGGACGCCCTGGTCCGCACCCTCACCAACGCGATCGAGTCCGGGCGCATCGCCCATGCCTTCGTGCTGACCGGGGTGCGCGGCGTCGGCAAGACGACCACGGCGCGCATCATCGCGCGCGCGCTCAACTGCGTCGGCCCCGACGGCAAGGGCGGCCCGACCCCGGATCCCTGCGGCACCTGCGAGCAATGCGTCGCGATCGCCGAGGACCGCCACATGGACGTGGTGGAGATGGACGCCGCGTCGAACACCGGCGTGGCCAACATGCGCGGCCTCATCGACGGCGTCGGCTACCGCCCCGTCTCCGCCCGCTACAAGGTCTACATCGTGGACGAGGTCCACATGCTCTCGAACAGCGCGTTCAACGCGCTGCTCAAGACGCTGGAGGAGCCGCCGGAGCACGTGAAGTTCATCTTCGCGACCACCGAGATCCGCAAGGTGCCGGTCACCGTGCTCTCGCGCTGTCAGCGCTTCGACCTGCGGCGCTTCGAGCAGGCGACGCTGGCGGCGATGCTGACCGATGTCGCGGGCAAGGAGGGCCGTGCGATCGACGCGGGCGCGGCGCGGCTCCTGGCGCGGGCCGCCGACGGCTCGGCGCGCGACGGCCTGTCGCTGCTCGACCGCGCCCTCGCGCATCATCCCGGCGAGGTCGACGAGCGATCGGTCGCCGAGCTGCTCGGCCTCGCGGACCGGGCGCAGATCTTCGATCTCTTCGAGACCGTCATGCGGGGCCAGCCGGCCGCGGCGCTCGAGCATCTCCAGGCCATGTATCGCGTCGGTGCCGATCCGGCCGTCGTGGTCCAGGACCTGCTCGAGCTCGTCCACCAGCTGACCCGGTTGCAGGCGGCGCCGTCGCTCGCCGACGAGGTCGGCCTGCCGCAGACGGAACGCGAGCGCGGCAAGAGCCTCGCGGAGGGGCTCGGCGTGGCGACGCTGGCGCGGAGCTGGACCATGCTGCTCAAGGGTCTGGGCGAGGTGCAGACCGCGCCGCAGCCGCTCGCCGCGCTCGAGATGCTGCTGATCCGGCTCGCCTATGCGGCCGATCTGCCCAGCCCGGCGGATCTCGTCGGCCGGATCCAGGAAGGTGGCAGCGGGGCCGCGGCGCCTTCCGGGACGCGCGGTTCCGGCGGTGGTTCCGGTGCCGGCGGGG